>DATHDM010000348.1:0-16296 GCA_035319065.1 Terriglobales bacterium | reverse complement strand
TCTTGCTGGCTCTGCTTACCGGTCTCAGGATCGGCGAACTTCTGGCCTTAAGCTGGAACAACGTCGATTTCTCAGCCGGGCTGATTCGGATCACGTGTGGCTACTACCGGGGCACGATGGGCAGCCCCAAGACCAAATCGAGCAGACGCTCTGTGCCTCTGCCGGAAATCTTGAAATCGATTCTTCTCGAACTGCACCAGAAAGCAGAAAGTCCAGAAGAGTTGATCTTTCACACCAGCAAAGGCACACCCTACAACGACTCCAATTTGCTGCATCGGGAGTTAAAACCTGCCGGTCGCAAGTTGGGCATGCCCTGGCTGAACTGGCATACTCTCAGGAGGACTCACGCAACTTTGTTCCAATACGCGGGAGGCTCTCTGCGGGATGCACAAGCACAGCTAGGCCATTCCAAGATGTCCACCACGCTCGAAATCTACACTCTGCCAATTCCCGAGCAGCAGAGGGCAGCTGTCGAAAAGCTCTCGGAATTGATGGCAAATGATGGCAAGAAGAGTCAAAACCGGGAAGGACTACCGCTCGCTTCCGAGCAGATTCAATAGGATAGTTGGTAGGCCCGGGAGGACTCGAACCTCTGACCTCTTCCGTGTCAAGGAAGCGCTCTAACCAACTGAGCTACGGGCCTACATCTGACGTCCATTCTAGCGCCTGGCATGGAGTTGCAGCAACGCTCAAGACCGCGCAGTTCAGTTCATTTCGCCGCAGTTTCTCCCACGCGCGCACGGCGACCATAGGGCCGACTGGCGATGATTCCTTTGCCTTCCTCGACCGTCACCGTCTGTCCGGCGGCGATGGCGGAGAGCCGGTCCACCTGGCCGCTGGGCCAAGCGATCTCCAGGGCGTCCACATTGATGGCGCTGCCTAAACCAAAGGTCAGGATCATCTCGCTTTGCGATAGGTATCCGCCGCTGTGCAGCATCTGCCATTGCTGGTCCCGTCCGCTGGTCACCCGGACCACGGCGCCAATGCCGTCGCGATTCGACCGGGCGCCTACGAGCTTCACCCGCAGGCTCTGGTTCCCACCTCCGTCGTTGCGAAACAGCACGGCCGGACCGGCGTTGGTGGTGATCAACAGATCCAGGTCGCCGTCGTTGTCGATGTCCGCATAGGCCGCGCCGCGGGCCACCCGAGGGGCGGCAAACGACGGTCCCAGCGCTTCCGAGACGTCCGCAAACTTGCCGTTCCCCAGATTGCGGAACAGGTGCGGGGGCTGCCGGTACCGGATCCGCTTCTGGATTTTCTCGATGTCGTTCTCGATGTGCCCGTTGGCCACAAACATGTCCGGCCAGCCATCCAGATCGAAGTCGAAGAAAAAGCAGCTGAAACCCAACGTCAGCAGGCTGGCCTTGCCGACTTCCGAACGCGCAGCCTCATCCACGAACAGGCCGTTGCCCTCGTTGTGGTAGAGCGACATCATCTGGTTGGAAAAATTGCTGATGATCAGGCTGGGGCGTCCGCTACGATCGTAATCCGCAGCATCGGTTCCCATGCCGGCGCGCGCCACGCCATCTTCGTTGAAGGCCACGCCCGCTTGCACTCCGCGTTCGCTGAAGGTTCCGTTGTGGTTGTTCAGGTAGAGCTTGTTCGGCTGGGTGTCGTTGGCCAGCATGATGTCGGGCCAGCCGTCGCCGTTGTAGTCGAGGATAGTGATGCCGAGATTTTTGCCTGTGGGATCGTAGAGTCCCGCCTTCTGGGTTACATCTTCGAACCTGCCGTTGCCCAGGTTATGCCACAGCCGCGCCGACGCGCCCTTATAGGACTCCGGCGTGCAGTAGGATTTGTGCGTGCCATCTAGCGTGCAGGTGAGATCCGTCTCCGGCGACCACTGCACGTAGTTGGCGACGACCAGATCCAGCTTGCCATCCCTGTCGTAGTCCACCCAGGCAGCGCTGGTGCTGAATTCGATCGGACCCCACAATCCCGCCTGCCTGGTCACATCGGTAAAGGTGCCGTTGCGGTTGTTGTGAAACAGATGGCTCTGCCCCAGGGCGCTGACGAAGATATCGCCATAGCCATCATTGTCGTAATCGCCCACGGCAACGCCCATGCCGTACATGGGAACCGCCAACCCGGCCTTGGCAGTGACGTCGGTGAAAGTTCCGTTTCCGTTGTTGTGGTAGAGCTTCATGGTGCTGTTTGGCGAGTGAAAATGCCCGGGCCAATCCTCGCCGCTGATCAACAGGATGTCGGGATAGCCGTCGTTGTCGTAATCGATGAACGCGCACCCCGGTCCCAGCGTCTCCGGCAGATACTTTCTCTCGAAGGCGCCGTTGTTATGCACAAAGCGAATCCCGGCCGCCTGCGTAATGTCAGTGAAGCGAATCGCAGTCGCGGAATTCACTGCCGGCTTTTGCGCCCAGCCTGTCGCTGCGAGCCAGAGGGCGCTGGCGCAGCAAACCGCCGCCAGCCGGAGGAGGGTCATCCATTCGGGAAGGGACAGCACAGACTGTCTGCGCACACGAGAGGGGAATAAGCAAGGTTGACTTGGCATGAGTCCGGGCATTCGGATGGCGGCCAAGCTACAGGCCCTGCCGGGAGCTCGGCAGCTTGCGCGCATTGGCCTGCTTCCGGGGTAGAGGCTTGTCGCCGCCCTTCGGCTGCGTGACGGCACTGTCGTATCGCGCCAGTTGAGCCAGCGGCACCGACACATGCTCGTGCACCGACTGCCGCTCGACATTGTCGTCTGGATGCATTTGCCGGTAGAGACCGGTAACTGCCTGCGCCGACTCGTCGGCCTTGAAGCGCAGGTAGAGCCGACGATGGCGTGCGGCCATCTCGTCGTTCCCCAGACCCTGGTAGCAAAGCATCAGATTGTAATGCGCCTGCAGGTCTTCCGGATCGATGGTCAGCGTGGCCTGAAATTCGCGGACTGCGTCCCGGTACTGGCGCTTCAGAAAGTACAGCCGTCCCAACTCGTTGCGCGCCACGCGATCCCGCGGATACTGCCCCAACACCGATTGCAGGTGCACAATCGCCGGATCGTACCGGCCCTCGTTCTTGAGCACGCGAGCATAGAAGAAGTTGGTGCGAGCCAGATCAGGCTTGAGCGCCAACGCCTTCTCCAGCACCTGGCGGGCACGATCGTTGTCGCCCTCCTGCACTGCCACCCGTCCCAGGTTCACCCAGCCGTCCGGGTTCTTCGCATCGATCTCGGTGATCTTGCGGAATGCCGCCTGCGCGCCTTTCAGGTCGCCCTGCAGCAGGAGCCCGATGCCGTAATCGTTCCAGCGCGTCCAGTCCTCCGCGTTCAAGACCGTGACCGGCTCCGGCGCCTTGGCTCCTTTGGGAAGGACCTGCAGAATGGCCTCGCTGTTCGACATCTCCACGATGGGCAGGTTCGGGATCTGCTTCAGCTTCCCTGAAACGATGGAAGTATCGCCGGTGAACACCTGCATGCGATCGTCGAAGTCCGCCGTGTATTTCGCTTCTTTCTGCTGCTGGTCGTACACTCCGGCAAAGGCAAAGTGCGTGTTCCACCAGGCGAACTTGCGGTAGCAGAGGCGAGCGCGCAACTGGATTCTGCCGCCCGCATTCTCAGGAACGTGCAGCCGATAATGAACTGTGTCGGCCGCGCCCGGCGGAATCAGCCTGACGTATACCACCGACCGCGTGGACCAGGCATTGCGCTTGTTGATGGGATTCGCATGCCCGTCAATCTGCAGCGAGCGGTAGAAGTGTGCGCCCTTCTCTACCGGACCACGGCCGTCGTCCTCCACCGCGCCGCTCCAGAACAGGACTTGGCCACGATCGTCCACCGCCTTCAGCTCGACCCAGGTGTCGTAGGCATCCACAGTTCCGCCGGGGAAGAAGTGACCCACCTTGCGCGTGCGCACGACAACGTCGATACGCACATCATCGCCCGGCCGCACCGCCGCATGCACACGGTTCAACGGCGCTGTGACCGGCGAGGCCTCGACTCCCGCGGCCTTGGCGCCCAACTCCCCTTCCTCACCCACGGCGAACGTGCTGGCAAGTTCGCCCTGCGAGCCTGTTCCCGCGGTGGCGTACGGCGCCGCCGGCGACATGGCGAAGATGTCAACCGTAACGGCCTTATCTTTCAGAAATTTCTCCGTCAGCTCGAGCTGCGCCTGGTCTTGATTGGCGATGGGCAACGCGGTGTTGGCGGCGGGAAAGCGGTGCGAGTGCACGTAGCCACCGATATTCGCGAAATCGCGCGAGCGCTCGTAGGGCATGTGGCAGTCGGCGCACTGCTGCGGCTTCGGGGGATAGTAGAAGGAGCGCGCACCCTGTCCTGAGACCCCGCTCGCCTGCCAGTTATCGTATTCGTTGAAGCCCCGTATCCAGCGGTAGCTGTTCACCGGCACATCCAGGTGCACCTTGTGGCAACTGGAGCAGAATTCCGCCGTCTGCTCCCGCATGAAGGGCTTGAGAAACACGCGGCGGTGGGGCTCCGGATTCAGCTTGATTGTGAAATCGTGCAGCGCGCGCACGATGGGGTTCTTGCTGGCCGCCAGTTCGTGGAGTTTGGGATACGCCAGATAGAAATCCCCCTGCCCCATCGAGCTCTTCACTTCGACGATGGAGTGGCACATCATGCAGCCGAGCCCGGCCTGCGCTTCCGGACGATTCACGATCTGCTTGATCGGGGTGTCGAACATCCCGCTGTAGAGCAGTGCGGGATCGTGGCAGCCGGCGCACCACTTCGAAGGCCTTACGCCCGCCACGTCCTGCATGTACTCGACGCTCTTGCGATACCACTGATTGTTAAACGAGGAGAAGTGATGCGCCGAACTGTTCCACTGATTGAAGATGTCCTGGTGGCAGCGCTGGCAGGCGTCGGATTCCATGAAATACCTGGAGGGAATCAGCCCCTTGTGCCGCGTCTGAGCGGAACTGGGGAAGAACCGGCCGTTGGGACCATCACCCTCGCCGTTCATTGAGTCTGGAGGAAGCTGTGGGTTCTGAATGCGATTGCTCACGAGGCGCTGCCAGCGCACGCTTCGCATGTACCACGCTCCGGCGCTCACCAGCCCGGCGCACACCAGTACGCCCAGCACTCGCGCCAGTTGTCCGCCCAGACCAGCGGGCACGCCCGCGCGCCTTCCCAGCCAGTCGGCAGCCAGCAGGGCGCAACCGATCAACATCAGCGCGATGTGCGCGTAGAGCAGCTTCCATTCCGGCCGCGGTGTCCCCGTGTATATGAGGACGAGGCCGAGCGCCGCGCCCCCGGCTATCGCGAGCCAACCCAGCCGCGCCACCCAAGTCCCGTGGCGGAAGCTGGTCAGGAGCCGAGGAACGAAAACGAACGATGCCAGCACGCCCAGCCCGGCATGCAGCAACACAACCCCCGCGTAGAAGACGTTCGAAGTGGGAAAGGCGTAGAGGTAAGCGGCTGAAACAAACAGAGTGACCAGCAGGCCGGCGGCGAATCTGGAAGACCGGCCGGCTCTAGCACGGATAGCTGGACCTGATGCCATCAACAGACACTCACCCCGGTGCCCAGGCGCTGGATAAATCCTAAACTCTATTCTCGACCCCGTTCAAAGGTCGATAGTAGGAAAATACTAGTAAAGGAGGCCGCTTCACTCTTAACCCCATAGCGTCTCCTCGGCATGGGTTCCGATCCCGCTCACGGGGAGCGGCGGATGTCCTAGCGGACCATCCATCAGAATTGCGCTTCCTCCAGGCGCATCCTCGGTAAAGCTCAGGTCGGCGTACGCTGCAGCGGATCTTCCGCGACCAGCAGGAATATGTGTTCATCGCCGTCGTGGTGGCAGCCGTGTTCTGGGCGACGGGGCTGGGCAAGTTGTGCCAAGGCCCGAGAAGCGATGCCGTATGGACTGCGCTGGGCTCACAGGCTGACCTCGCCCTCTCGTTTGAGCAACGGTGGCTCCTGGTAGCCGAATTTCGCTTCGATGGCTGCCGCCACGGCCAGTACCAACTCGTCTTCGAATGGCCTGCCGACGACTTGCACGCCGATGGGCAACCCCTCCTGCGACTGTGAGACCGGCACCACCGCCGCGGGGAATCCGAGCAGGTTGAACCACTGGGAATACACCATGGTGTTCAAAAAGGACTCCGGGCTTGTGGTCCAGCAGACCTGGTTATGGCGAAAGGCGGGCCCGGTGGAGACCGGCGTCACCAGCACCGGGAATTGCTCCATCTGCCGCAGCACTCTTTCGCGTAGAATGTCGCGTTCGAACAAGGCGTTGAGCAATCCCGAAGCCGTCAGGGGCGGCTGCGTCGCCACATGGGCCCGCAGATCGTTCAGGATCGGGCTCAGTTGCTCCTCCTTCCCGTCCAGCAGCGGAGCAAACGCCAGACCGCCAATGCGGCCGAAGACGTCGTACCACAGTTCCCGGGCGCGCTCCAATCCGTCGGGCCGGAAGGCTGTTACCTCGAACCCCTGCGAGCACAGCGCTTCGGCAGCCATCCGCACGGATGCCCGCGTCTCTTCGGTCACCGGATGCAATCCGTCGTCTTCGAAGTAGCCCACCGTCACCCGGCGAAGCTCGCTCTCATCCACCTCCACCAGCGGCACCGGGACAGACACCGGATCGCCCACATCCTCTCCGGCCAGGATGCCCAGCATCAGGTGGAGATCGGCGACGGTGCGCGCCATCGGCCCCACGGATCCGATCCAGGCAAGGGGACCCACTCCTTGCGGAAAGTGGCCGGTGGCGGGGATTCGCCCCGGCGTCGGCTTCAGTCCGCAGATGCCGGTGAAGTGCGCCGGAACTCGCACTGATCCTCCTCCGTCACTGCCAACGCCCGCCGCCGACATGCAAGCCGCAACCGCCGCCGCCTCTCCGCCGCTGGAACCACCGGCCGTTCGCGCCAGATCCCACGGATTGCTGGTGCGGCCGTAGATATCGTTGTCGGTCTCGTATGCCATCAAGAACTCCGGCGTGTTGGTCACCCCCAGCACGATGGCTCCTGCGGCCCGCAGCCGCGACACCGGAACCGCATCCTGCTGTGGCACGTATCCCAGGCGTATTCGGCTGCCCGCCTCGCACTTCATCCCGGCCACGTCGATGCTGCTCTTGATACTGATCGGCACGCCGTGCATTGCGCCCAGCTCCGCACCTGCCAATACCGCTGCCTCGGCTGCCGCCGCCTCTGCGCGTGCTTCCTTCGCTCGCAGGTCCACGTAAGCGTTCAGCTTGGGATTCAGTTCCTCGATCCGCTCGAGATGCAGCTCCACCAGCTCGGCCGGGGATACGTCCTTGCGGTGAACGGCGTCCGCCATCTCAGACGCGGAAGCTCGACTGGAATCCTGGTTTTCTGTGGCCATGGCATCACCCGGAGCTGAGCCTATGGGAGGGGTTTTGCGCCTGTCAAACCCAGGTCATTGACACGTTCCGACGGTTTTCATACTCTGGCCCGCCGGAATACAACTATGAAAGCAATCAGGCAGTCTGCTGCTCTCGTCTTTGTTTTTCTCTTCTCCGCCCTCGCCAGGGCAAGCTGGGAGCCGTTGGGCAACGTCACTGCGGTCGTGCGGCAGCCACACGCCATTGTGCTTACGGCGGGGAAGGCGAAGGTCAGCATCACGGCGATCAATGAGGCCGTCATTCGAGTGCGGGTCGCCCCCACTGGCGTTTCCCCCGCAAATTTTTCCTGGGCCGTAGCGCTCGAATCCAACGCTCCCACCGGCAACTTTGACGTGCAAGACTCCGGCGGTATCCTCACCGCCTCCACCTCTGCGGTGAAAGTCCGCGTTGAGAAGGCGCCGCTGCGCATTTCGTTTCTGGATGCTGCCGGCCAGGTGATCGTGCAGGACGATCCTCGCCATCCCGTGGCGTTCGACGGCGGCGAGTTTCGCGTTTCCAAGTTGATGCCGGAAGATGAGCACTACTACGGCCTGGGTGACCATCCCGGTCCGCTCGACCGCCGCAACCTGGCCTTCACCCACTGGAACACCGACGCCTACGGCTGGCAGGAATCGACTGACCCGCTTTACAAGACCATTCCCTTCTTTCTCGGCTTGCGACAGGGCAAGGCCTACGGCATCTTCCTGGATAACACCTGGCGCTCTTCCTTCGACTTCGGCAAGCAATGGCGCGACGCCTACTCTTTCGGCGCCGACGGCGGTGAACTCGATTACTACTTCTTCTACGGCCCTCATCCCAAAACAGTCATCCAGCGCTACGCGGATCTCACCGGCAAGCCTCCGCTGCCGCCACTCTGGTCGCTGGGGTTCCAGCAGTCGCGCTATAGCTATTACCCGGAAGCCCGGGTGCGTGAGATCGCTCGTACCTTCCGCGAGAAACAGATTCCCGCCGACGTGATCTACCTCGACATCGACTACCAGCAGGACAATCGCCCCTTCACCGTCAACCGCGAGCGATTTCCCCACTTCGAACAGATGATTCGCGATCTCGGTCAGCAGGGCTTCCGCGTCATCCTGATCACCGATCTGCACATCGCCAGCCTGCCCAATGCCGGCTACAAGCCGTACGACGAGGGCAGCGCCAACAACTACTTTGTCCACAACCCCGACGGGTCGGTGTTTGTCGGCACCGTCTGGCCGGGCCCCAGCGTCTTTCCAGATTTCACCTGGGCTCCCGCCCGCAATTGGTGGGGAACGCTCTACAAGGATTTTGTCGCCGACGGCATAGCCGGCTTCTGGAACGACATGAATGAGCCCTCCGTCTTCCTGCGCCCCGATAAGACCATGCCGCTGGACACCGTGCATCGCATGGATCGCGGCGGCACCACCACTCACCGGGAAGCGCACAACGTCTTCGGCATGGAAAATTCGCGCGGCACCTACGAAGGTCTGCTGAAGCTTCAGAGCAACACTCGCCCCTTCGTTCTCACGCGTGCGACGTACGCCGGCGGCCAGCGCTACGCCGCCACCTGGACCGGCGACAACTCCAGCACCTGGAATCACTACCGCATTTCGACTCCCACCCTGCTCAACCTCGGGCTTTCCGGATTTGCCCTGATCGGCGACGACATTGGCGGCTTCAAAGGCAGCCCGACTCCTGACCTGCTCACCCGCTGGATCGAGTTGGGCACCTTCAACCCCATCTTTCGCGATCACACCGACACGGGGTCGGCAAACCAAGAGCCCTGGGTGCACGGGCCTGAGCACGAGGCCATCCGCAAGCGTTATATCGAGGTACGATACAAACTGTTGCCCTACATCTATGCCTCGGTCGAAGCCACCACTCACACCGGTTTGCCGATCATGCGTCCCGTCTTCCTCGAGTACCCGGAGGCCGGAGACTTCGATCAGGATCGCGCCTTCTTTTTTGGAGGCGACCTGCTGGTCGAGCCCCAGATCGACGAGACCCTCGATCCGGCGAAGATCGCCCTGCCGCCCGGGGATTGGTACGACTACTGGACGGGATTGCCGGTCGATCGCGCTGCGCTTCGGCCCTCCAAGATTGCGCTCGACCAGGTTCCGCTCTACGTGCGCGCCGGCGCCATGATCCCGCAGCAGCCCGTGGTGCAAAGCACAGGGGAGACCCCGCAGGGCCCGCTCGAGTTGCGCGTATATCCCGGCCGTAACTGCCAGGGTTCTCTCTATTTCGACGACGGCACCACCTTCAACTACAAGGGGGGCGATCTTTTGCGCGCCGCGCTTGCTTGTCAGACCACTGCCAATTCCGTCACGCTGCGGATCAGCTCTTCAGAAGGCAGGTTCCAGCCCTGGTTCCGCTCGCTTCAGTGGACCGTCTTCGGCGCCAGGAGCGCGCCGGCACAGGTCACACTGGATGGACGTCCGCTGAGCGGCGCAACCTACAATTCGCGGGAGCAATCCGTCACCTTGACTACCCCCTACACAAAGGCCGGGAGCGAAATCGTGGTCACGTACTGAAGCGTCCTCTTCGCGTGGCGCGGACGCCCGCAGCGCGGGCAGGCCCGCGAACCGCCGGTCCGTTTTCTGCTCCCCAGCCTCTTCCTCGTACAATGGGTCGGCTCATCATGACCCGCAATCGCGCGAATTCGTTCGTCTTCTTTCTGATTCTTCTGGCGTCATTCACGCTTGCCGCCCCGCAAGGCACGCAGCCGCAGGCCACCCGATCCGGCTCAGCCCAAACCAAAACGGCCAATGCTCCTGCCAGCCGCTCCGCTGAAGCTGCGCGCCTCAATAATCTGGGCACCGCCTACATGAATCAGCAACAGTTTGAAAAAGCGGCGAAGTTATTTCAGCAAGCGCACAAGCTCGATCCCAATCTCTCTGTGGCGCATTTGAATGAGGGCATCGCGCTGGTGAATCTGCAGAAAAGCGATGACGCCCGCCGCATCCTCGAGGAAGTCATCCAGCAGGAACCGGAAAATGCTCACGCCTGGTACAACCTGGGTCTGCTCGACAAGGGCATCGCGGACAATGACGCCGCCCTCGCCGCCTTCCAGCACGCCGTCGAATACGCGCCCAAGGACGCCAATGCCTACTACTTCCTGGGGCTGATGTATTCGCAGAAGCAGCAGCCCAAGGAAGCCATTGCCGCCTTTCAGCACGCGATGAGGATTGAGCCTTACCACGCATCCGCCGAATTCGGACTGGCGCGCGCCTACCAGAAGGACGGGCAGTCTGCGGAAGCCAGGACGCACCTGGCTCGCTTCCAGCAGATCACGCAGCAGAAGCTGGGCGTGCCGCTGACTCTCGCCTATGGCGACCAGGGTCAACTTTCGTTAGCCCAACCCGTGGCAACGAAAATGGAGGATGCTGGTCCGGAGATTCCAGTCAAGTTCGTGCTTGCGCAGGGAACCGGGCTCTCGCAATCCGCGCCCCCGCCGTTACCCGACGGAGTGGAGGCCGTCCTCGGCCGCGGCGCATGCTTCATCGACTACGACGGCGACGGTCTTCCCGACCTGTTCCTGACCGCGGGCGGCAAGCAAGGTGGCATGGCTCTCTATCACAACCTGGGCCACGGCCGCTTTCAGGACGTAACCCGCACCGCCGGCTTCGATCCCACGCGTCCGGCTGTGGCCTGCGCAGTCTCTGACTACGACAACGACACCTTCCCCGACCTTGCCGTGTCCTTCGGCGATTCCATTGGGCTCTATCACAACGAGCAGCACGGCGCCTTTAAGGACGCGACCGAAGCCGCCGGCTTGTCCAAGGCCAAGGCCGGGCCTTTCGCCTTCGCAGGATTGCTGTGGGTGGATTTCGACCACGATGGCGACACCGACTTGCTTGTCGTCAGCCGCCAGCAGGGCGCAACCGACGCGCAGGGCGAGAAGTCCGACAACATCCTGTTTCGCAACAACGGCAATGGCACCTTCACCGATTTCACCGAGGAAGCCGGGCTCGGCAGGCCGGAAGCCGCCACGTCCGGCGCGGCGCTCAGCGACTTCAACAACGACCGCGCGGTGGACTTTATTTTGAGCGGGCGCACCACGCAGATTTTCCTTAATCCGCGCGAGGGAAGGTTCCTCCCCCTGGACAACATGCCGGAGATTCCCGGCCCCACACTGGGCATCGCAGTTCTCGATTTCAACCAAGACAGGTGGATGGACCTGGCCTTCACGCACGACAAGGCTCCGGGCCTGAGTCTGTGGCGTAACGTCGAGGGTCGAACGCTCGAGCCAGTGCCGCTGCCACCCACGAACTGGGTGCGTGCCTGGGGAGTGGCTACGCTTGACTACGACAATGACGGCTATATCGATCTGGCGGCGGTGGGCGAAAGCGTCGACGGCAAGTTTGAAGTGCGCCTCTTCCGCAACCTGGGACGCTCAGGATTCAAAGATGTCAGCACCGAGGTTGGCCTCGACAAGATTCCCCTCAAGGACCCGCGCGCCATTGTGGCCGTCGATTACGACGGCGATGGCGACACCGATCTGCTCATCACCCAGAACGGTGGTCCGCCGCTTCTATTGCGCAACGATGGCGGAAATGCCAACCATGCTCTGCGCATCGCGCTGAAGGGCCTCAATGACAACCGCAGCGCCATCGGCACCAAGGTGGAGGTGTTCGCCGGGACTGTCTCCCAGAAGTGGGAGGTCAGCGGCGGCGGCTATCTCGGCCAGGGTTCGGTGGATATCCTCGCCGGCCTGGGGAAGCTGCAACAGGCGGACGTGGTGCGCATGCTGTGGCCCACGGGCGTGGTGCAGGACGAAATCGAGCTGAGCGCGGCCAAGCCCGCGCGCATCCTCGAGATCGACCGCCGCGGCAGCTCCTGCCCGGTGCTGTTTGCCTGGGATGGCGTGCGCTATCGCTTTATCGGCGACATGATCGGCGCCGGCGTGATCGGCCATTGGATCGCTCCAGGCGAACGCAACGTCGCTGATCCCACGGAATATCTGAAGGTCGATGGCACGATCGTCAAGGCGCGCGATGGCCGACTGAGTTTCCGCTTCATGGAGCCCATGGAAGAAGCCGTGTATCTCGATCAAGTGCGGCTGCTGGCCATCGACCATCCGCGTGACGCCGTGGTCAACCCCAACGAGTACTTCGCCAGCAAACCTCCGTATCCGGAATTCAAGGTGATCAGCAGCCGCCAGGCTAGTCTCTCTCCGCCGGCTGGGGCCTGGGACGACAAAGGCCACGACGTGCTCGCCAAGCTCGCCGGCATCGACCACGACTATGTCACTGGCTTCCGCCTGCTGAATTACGCCGGCTTCGCCGAGTCTCACTACCTGGAACTGGATCTGGGACAACCCTATCGCGGCGGCACGCTGCGCCTGCTGCTCCATGGATTCATCGAATACTTCTCGGCCACCGGCATGTTCGCCGCGCATCAGGCCGGCATCGATCCCGTCGCTCCTTACGTCGAAGCTCAGGACTCGGGCGGCAGGTGGGTGCGCGTGGTGGATGACATGGGCTTTCCTGCCGGCCTGCCCCGCACTACCGTCGCCGATCTGACGAACAAGCTGCCCGTGGGGACCCGCCGCATTCGCATCGAAACCAATCTGCAAATCTACTGGGATCAGATTCTGATCGATCGTACTGCTCGGGACGCAGAGGCGCGTGTCAGCGAGATTCCGTTGGTGAACGCCCACCTTGGCTTCCACGGCTATCCGCGCGACATCGACCGCGAAACCAATGCCAGGGGCGATCACTACTACCTCTACGAAGATGTGAGCCTGAGCGGCCCCTACGTGCGCCAGCCGGGAGCCTATACGCAGGCGGGCGACGTGGTCGATCTCTTGCAGAAGATTGACGACCGCTTCGTAATCTTCGGCTCCGGCGATGAAGTGCGCCTGGACTTCGACCCCGACAGACTTCCGCCTCTGCCGCCGGGCTGGAGCCGGGATTACTTTTTCTTTGCCGATGGCTACGAGAAAGATATGGACTTCTACGCTGCTGAGGGGCTGACCGTGGCGCCGCTTCCCTTCCACGACATGGGCGTCTATCCCTATCCCGCGGGAAAGGCTTTCCCGCTGGACGCCGAGCACCTGAACTATCTGCTCGACTACAACACGCGGTTCTATTCGGATACTCCGACGCAGGAGTTCCGGTTCAGGTTCCCCAGGGCCAAGTGAAGGATCGATGAATTGACTTCGAGGCGCAGCTAAAGCCGCGCCCCTGCAAAACGCTCAAAGGGATCTCTCCGGGCGCGTTAGTGGCCCGCGTACATCTCTCCCGCCTCGATCGCCACCTTCAGATAATTCTCCTTCGGAGGCAGTGGACAGGTTGCGTAGGGAGTGAACCCGCAAGGCGGGGTGTAGGCCTTGTTGAAGTCCAGGACTACTTTGCCTCCCTTGGGCATGTCGCTATAGAGGAAGCGGCCTGCAGGATAGGTCTGCTTGCCGCTGGTCTGATCCTTCAGGATGAAAAAGAGTTCGTTGTCGCCTTCTTCAACCAGAGCCTCCAGGCGAAGTTTGCTTCCGTTCAGGATGAATTCCACGTAGCCCGGGCTCGACATCTCGACGTCTTCGCCCAGCATGGTCGGAATGGCCACCTGCCGGGCTTTTTCAAAGGGAACGAAGCTCGCGTTCACGCGATAGGAATCCTGGATGGGAAAGTACTCGAGGCCCTTGAAGCTGCGCAGGTGGTCGCTGTTCAAATCGCGGGTGCGAATTCCCAGGCGCTTGTTGCGCTTGATGACCAGCATCCGCAGATCGCCCATTTCCATCACGGTGGGAGAACCCGATGCATCGGGTTGCAGAACCGCATCGGTTGCCGGCTTGCCGGCGATCTTCACTCCCGCCTGCGGAAGCGCGTGCAGGGTCACGGTACCGTTCTTGAGTTCGAAGACACCGGCCTCGGCGGGAGCCTTGTCGCGCGGCAGCACAACTTCGTTATTGGCATCGCTGCCGAAGCGGTTGGCGCCCTCCTTGAGCCAGGACAATCCCACCAGCGTCAGCCAGTTGGTCTTCAGGCTGGCCTGTCGTTTTTCCCGCCACTTCATGATCTCGGCCTGATAGGCCGAACTCACCGCCTTGCCTGCGGCATCTGCGGCAACCGCGGCTGCCGGCGCAAAGATTAAGGCCGAAAGCAAGAACCCTGGCAGCAGCTTCACTAAGCGTGTCCCTCGATTCATTCATCCCTCGCAGAAATCTGCATGCGCGACGTCCCGAGTTGGGCGGGAGCTTGAGCCAGCGCCCGCGAGCCCCCTTCGTGATCTTATACGGCAGTACAATAGACGTGCTCAAGCGTGCCGCGTTTACTCCTCTGCCTCGACGCGGCCAGCCAGGAGGATCAAGATGCCGATTGCCAGCGATGAAGTGGAGTCTCTCATCAGCAAGATCGGAGAGGAGTGGGCGCGGCATTGGAATGCCGGCGAACTGGAAAAACTTATCGCTGCCTACGCGACTGAGGCCGTCTACATGCCTCCGCACCACGCGGCCGTACACGGGCGCGACGCCATTCACGAATACCTGAAGGGGCCGCTGCGCCACGGCGTGCGCGACCTGCGCTACGAGGTCACCTTCATCAAGCACTCCGGCGATCTGGCCTACGACGTGGGACGCTATTCCATGAGCCTCCCCGAACCCAGTGGCGTCATGCGCCAGGATCGCGGAAAATATCTCACCGTGTGGCGGCGGCAGGCAGACGGGAATTGGAAGATCGTGGCCGATTGCTGGTCGAGCGACCTTCCGCCGGCCCATTGAGCCCTGCTGCTGCGAGGCGCGGGAACCGGCGCCCGCGGCCTTCGCGGCGCGCGTCAGTAACGGGGAGGCGGGCATCCCTGCCCGAGTGCGCGACCTTGTGTATTCTTATCGGCTAGGGATCGCTTTTCTCACCATTTTGCTGGAGGACGAATGCAACGCAAAGCTAGCGCAGTCTGGACCGGCGGTTTGAAGGATGGCAAAGGCGCCATCTCCACCGCGAGCGGAGTACTTTCCAACGCCCAATACTCTTTCGCCACCCGCTTCGAGAATGGCATCGGCACCAATCCCGAGGAGTTGCTGGGCGCTTCTCATGCGGGGTGCTTCTCCATGGCCCTGTCGAACGAACTGGGCAAAGCAGGCTTCACGCCGGAGCGCATCGCCACCGAGGCCACGGTCACCCTGGAGAAGACCGACGCCGGCTTCACTGTGACCACGGTTCACCTGAACGTGAGCGCGCGCGTCCCCGGAGCCAGCGATGACGCCTTCCGCAAGGTGGCGGAGACGGCCAAAGCGGGCTGCCCGATCTCGCGCGTGCTGAACGCCAAGATCACCATGGACGCCAATCTGGAAAAGGGAGCCCAGGCCGCCGACTAGGGCTGGCCACCGCAGTCAGGCTTGGCGCGCGGGCACTATTCCAGGTGATATTTCTGCCGGCACGGGCGCGGCCGCGCCCTGGAGCGTCGCTCCACTATCCCGATCCCTCGCGGGCGCAGCCCGTGGGGGATCCGCGGCGCATTTTCCTACTTCCCCTGCGAGCGCAGGAGTTCGCGAATCTCACGATTGATGCGGGCGGCGTCGCGAGCGGCGTTGTCGATCATCTCCACCCACTTCTTGCCAGCCTCGTCGAGGTTGGCGTGGGCGAGCAGGTAGGAAGCCTGTATGACGGTTTCAATCGAGTTGCTGAGGTCGTGAGCCAAGCTGCGAAGCCGCCCGTTGACGTCGGCCCGGGTGTTCTGACTGTCCATAGATAGGCTAATAGAGAAGCCCCTCGTCTAGTCTACAACCGGGCAACCGGAGACGCATCCCGGCTTTTGCCGGCGGTGCGTTCGCCGGTTTGACACTGCGCCGTGCGTTTGTAGAATAGAAGTGTCTTCCCTGAGCGTCGGGCGGCCTGCCCGATGCTGCCCTTCGTGCCGAAGTGGCGGAATTGGCAGACGCGCATGGTTCAGGTCCATGTACCCGCAAGGGTGTGGGGGTTCGAGTCCCTTCTTCGGCACCAGCTTGCTATACTCCGGCCCGTCAAAATCCTGCCAAGGAGGAAAATCCATGCGAAAGTTTTTCCTGCTTCTGCTGCTGATGCTGCTG
>DATHDM010000347.1:0-3903 GCA_035319065.1 Terriglobales bacterium | reverse complement strand
CAAGAGCGCGCAGCGCCTGGCGTTCCACATACTGCGCAGCGCTGACGAGGAGGCTGCCGCGCTGGCGGCGGCCATCCATGATGTGAAGGCCAAGCTTCACCTGTGCTCCATCTGCAACAACATCACCGACGTCGATCCCTGCGTCTATTGCTCGAATCCAACCCGCAACCCGCGGGTGGTGTGCGTGGTGGAAGAGCCGACCAACATCAGTGCGATCGAAAAATCGCGCCAGTTCAACGGCACGTATCATGTGCTGCATGGCACCATCTCGCCCCTGCATGGAGTGGGGCCGGAACACCTGAGGATATCGAGCCTGGTGAAGCGGATCGAGGGCGGCGAGGTGGATGAGGTGATTCTGGCGACGAATCCGACGGTCGAAGGCGAAGCCACGGCAGTCTATCTCTCCGACCTGATCCGGCGCCCCAGCCTGCGAGTGACGCGCATCGCCACCGGGATCCCGGTTGGCAGCGATATCGAATATGCCGACGAGGTCACGATCCTCAAGGCGATGGAAGGGCGGCGTGAGGTCTAGCTGCGATCGAGTCCCCCGCGAGCGCGCATGAGGCGTGAGTTTTCGCTTAAGGTTGTTCTGCTGCTCCTTGCCACGGCCGGAACGGGCAATGCCCAGACCCGGTGGGTGGGATCGTGGGCGGCGGCACAGCAGTTGGTCGAGCCGCACAACTCCCTGCCCGACGATGATCTCCGCGACGCCACGCTGCGCCAGGTGGTGCATCTTTCGACGGGTGGAACCGAGCTGCGGGTACGCCTATCGAACGGGTTTGGCAGCGCGCCGCTGCATTTCACGGCCGTCCATATTGCCAAGCCGGCGGCCTCGCCGTCGGCGAAGATCGAGCCTGCGAGCGACAGAGCGCTCACCTTCTCCGGCAGCCTGGAGGTGACTGTGCCTGCGGGAGCGGATTACCTCTCCGATCCGGTCGCGTTTTCCGCTGCCGCACTCTCCGATCTGACGATTACTCTCCGCATAGATCAGCCGCCGGCGCGCCAGACCGGGCACCCTGGGGCGCGCGCGACGTCCTACGTGGTTCACGGCGATCTTGCGTCTGCGGCCGACCTCCCCAACGCAAAGAAGGTGGAGCACTGGTATTTCGTCAGCGGGGTGGATGTTTCTGCGGCGCCGGCGGCGGCCGCGGTGGTGACGCTTGGCGACTCGATCACCGATGGACGCGGCGCCACGGTGGACGCAAACAACCGCTGGCCGGATGTTCTGGCCAGGCGTCTGCAAGCCGGTCCGGCGAACGCGAAGCTGGCGGTTCTCAACCAGGGCATCGGCGGCAACCGCCTGTTGCTGGATGGATTGGGGCCGAATGCGCTAGCGCGCTTCGACCACGATGTGCTGGCACAGGCCGGGGTGAGGTTTGTGATCGTGCTTGAAGGCATCAATGACATGGGTATGCTGGCACGCGCAGGCGAGGCGGCGGCAGGCGACCACGAAGCGCTGGTGCGGCGGATCCAGGCGGCGTATGAGCAAATGGTTGCCCGAGCGCACACGCACGGGATCCGGGTGATCGGCGCAACGATACTTCCCTTCGTCGGTTCGGAGTTCTACCACCCCGGACCGAGCAACGAAGCGGACCGGCAGGCGGTGAACCAGTGGATCCGGACTCCCGGACACTTCGATGCAGTGATCGACTTCGACCAGCTCATGCGCGACCCGGCACATCCTGACCGCCTGCTGCCGGCGTTCGACTCCGGAGATCACCTGCATCCCTCACCCGACGGATACGCGGCGATGGGAGAGGCGGTGCCACTCTCCTTGTTCAATTCCCCGGCGCCGTCGGCAGCGCTCCCCTGGCCATAGCCTCGCAGGGAGTTGGTGGGAAACGGCTCGCGGTCGTCCTGATCTCCTAGGGTTGCGAGGCTGCAGCCCCTGCGGGCGCGAGCGGGAGAATTTCCTCCAGGCACATGGTAACCAATCTGCTGAGATTCCCTAAGTGCAAACTTCCTCAGGACTTAGCCTGAAGGTGAGGCGGGGATTTTCCTTTGACTGCACCGGTTATTGCCAACATACTGCTCTAGTCTCCGGGCCCCAGTTCCGTTCATCAGGGATGTCGATGCCAGCCTCGGTCAGGATCCCCGCCTTCAGGCTTTCGTACGCTCTCCTCTTTCTCCTAGTCGTGACCTCGCCCTCGCACCGGCTCTTCAGCCAGCTTGTCAACCGGCAGAGTGAAACGCTGGAGAGCAAAGAGAATCCCAGGGAGCGCGAGGAGTGGTTTCTGCGGGGACGCACCCTGAATGGGAAGCCGGCCGCGCGCGAGCTGGAGCACGCTTTTCAGCAGAAGATGACGAACCGGCAGGTCCGGCAGTCAGCTTCGCGGAGCGCCAGCACCGAGAGTCTGTCGGCCGCTAACCCAGCCGCGCCGAAGGTTACGCAGAGCAACGCTACCACTGGCGGCAAGTGGGTCGAGCTGGGACCGTCGCCGCTGCGTTCGGTCCCGCCGAATCTTCCCAATGCCGAACAAGACTACGGATTCGTTGTGGGACGCGCGACAGCAGTGGCGATCGACCAGACCGACCCGACGGGAAACACGGTTTACCTGGGCGGAGCCTTCGGCGGACTGTGGAAATCGACTTCTGCGGCAAGCCCCGATGTCACCAAGGTGGTGTGGCAGCAACTCCTGGACAGCCAGGCGACGCTTGCTGTGGACGCGATCGCGCTCCAGCCCGGGAACAGCAAAGTAATCCTGGTGGGAACGGGAGAGGCCAACAGCTCCGCCGATTCCTACTATGGCCTGGGCATCCTGCGTTCGGAGGATGGAGGCACGACCTGGAGCCTGATCACGCAAACCGCCGACAGCAAGTACAGCTTTCACGGACTGGCGTTCGCCAAGATTGCGTTCAGCAGCGATAACCCTACGCTGGTGGTAGCGGCGGCGGCGGGCTCGGCGGTGGGAATCAAGACCGGGGCGGAGAGCTCAGACCAGAACCGGGGAATTTACTATTCGCTCGATGGCGGCAAGAGCTGGAGCCGTGCCAACGTGAGCGATGGGGCAAGCGGCGCTCCTTCGGCGGGATCGGTGACTTCGGTGATCTATCATTCGGTACGGCATCTCTTCTATGCCGCGCTGCGCTATCACGGGTTCTACAGCTCTGCCGATGGCGTGAACTGGACGCGATTACCCGACGCGCAGCAGCCCGGCAATCTGATTCTCGGAAATTGCCCGACCGTTCTGCCGCCCGCCGGACAGCGGAATTGCCCAATCTACCGCGGCGAGATAGCCCAGGTACCGGGGCGCGACGAGATGTACGTCTGGTTCGTGGATGGCTCGGAGCCGCCTTCCAACCAGGGCATCTACCAGCTGGGGAGCGGCGCCACGAGCTGGGTGGCGCTCAATACCGCAGGGATCGACAGTTGCGGGGACACCAACGGCTGCAGCACCGCGCAGGGGGACTACAACCTGGCGCTGGCGGCGGTGCCTAACGGTCCTACCAGTCCCGGGGGAGTGGGGCCGACCGATCTTTATGCCGGCGCGATCAATACCTTCAAGTGCAGCATGAACGGTTCCAATCCAACCTGCGCCACCAACGGCTTCGTGAATCTGACGCATGTGTATGGATGCACGCCCACCGGTGCCTACTCGCACGTGCATCCCGATCAACACGCCTTCGATTTTCTGGCCAGCAATCCTGCGATCATCTACTTCGCTAACGATGGGGGCATATACCGGACGCTCAACGGATTTGCCACGGGCGTGACCGGAGTGTGCGGCTCGAGCCCCAGCTTCCCCTTCGACAACCTCAACGGCACCATGGGATCGATGACACAGTTCGTGTGGTTTTCGCAGCATCCCACGGATCAGTTCACGGTTCTCGGGGGCACGCAGGACAATGGCTCGCCCGCAATCGATGCCGCTCACTCGGGGGCCAACGGCCTGACGTGGCAGG
>DATHDM010000346.1:0-5866 GCA_035319065.1 Terriglobales bacterium | reverse complement strand
CCGTTCTGTCGTCCGCGCGCCGCTTGCGCAAGCTGCTCCGCCTCCAGCGCGAGCCCTCCGGCCAGGGCCAGCGCCAGCAGGGCGAGGGCAAAGCTCGCCCACGCGCGGCGGCGCAGAAAATAGATCCCCGCCAGCGCCAGCAAGACCGCCCCCGCGGTGAACCACAGCAGCGGACGCCAGCAGTAGCGGGCAAATGCTATTCCACTTGCGAATGCAGTAGCCCCCAGCAGCATGGGGAAGCGCGGCCGCTTCACAGGCTGGGGCTGAACCTCGCGGCGAGATGAACTATCGGACACCGTACTAAGTCGATTATCGGTTCCAGCCCGTACGCCTTCCCTGGACGCAAGCGCGGCTTTGGCCGTCGTTCAACTCCGAAATGGGAGCCTAGCAATCGACCTACCGCACCAGGCGGAATACGCTCTCAATGTGAAAGGTTTGGGGAAACAGATCGATCAGGTGAGCCTCCTCGATCCTGTAGCCCGCTTTCAGCAAAGCGGGAAGGTCACGTGCCAGCGTCGAGGGGTCGCAGGAGACGTAAGTCAGCGCGGGTGCGCCAAGCTGCGCCAGTCGTTCCGCCACGCGGCGTCCCAGGCCGGCGCGGGGAGGATCCACCACCACGTAGTCGGGCCGCTTGCCACCCCGCTCCAGGTAATGTTCGGTGGCCGCTGCCACCGATCGCATCTGCGGCGGCGCATTGTGCTTGAGATCGGCAGCGGAGCGAGGGGCCGATTCTACGGCCACGACGCGCTCGAAATTCCGCGCCAGTGGCAGCGAGAACAATCCCACGCCGGCATACAGATCCAGCGCCAGCTTTCCCGCGCGATCCCGTGTGACCAGTTCGACCAGTGTGTCAGCCAGAAAGCGGTTGGACTGAAAAAATGATCCCGCGCTCACGCGGTATGCGCCGAGTGCGGTTTTCACCACCAGCGCATCCTCGCCGAAGACCGCCAGCACCTGTTGGGGACCCGAATGCGTTGAGAGCTCCGGCGCTGCGACCGCCTCCGACCCTGCAACCTGCTCATGGCTGATCGCCACACCGCGCAGCTCGGGCAGGGCATTGCGCAACGTCTTGGATAATTCCTGGAACTCCGCAGCCTGGGCAGCGCGGTCGGCAAAGAGCTGCAGCAGCAGTTGATCGTCGTTGTTGGTGGCGTACAACTCAAATCCCGAAACAGCTGCGGGAAATCCTCCCTCCTCGCCGATTTTCCAGATCTCGGTTAAGGCGCGGTTGATCAGCGGGGAGCTGATCGGGCATTCGCGCACCCGCTCCAGAGTGTGCGAGCCCAATCGGTAGTAGCCCGCGCAGAACTCGCCGTCGGCGCTCTGCACATGCATGCGGGTGCGGTTGCGGTAGTTCCAGGGGGGCGAGGCGTGGCTGGTGATCTCGCCAATCTCGAGCTTCGCGATGCGCACCAGCGTTTCCCTGAGGACATCCTGCTTCAGCCGAAGCTGATCGTCGTAGCTTGCGTGCTGGTAGTGGCAGCCGCCGCAACTGCCAAAATGAGGGCATGGCGCAGAAATGCGGTAGGGCACTGCCTCCATTACCTGGGTAGCGCGAGCCCGCGCAAACGCGGGCCGGTCCTCCAGGATTTCCGCCTCCACCCGCTCCCCCGGCAGCACCAGGGGTACGAAAACAGCTTTCCTTCGGCCTTGCTCGTCGGCCACAAGGCGCGCCAGGCCATCTCCGCCATACACGAGTTTTTCGATGGTGAGTTCCAAGGCAAGGATTATAGGTGCGCGCCGGCTCTTTTCGGACGCGGCGCCCCTCCAGTGCTGACGGCTCACAGGTAGAACAGGCTCAACCGAGGAATCCGGTAGCGCTCCATGAGGCGCTTGTGGATGAACTGCTTCTGCAGTTGATCGATCTGCATGCCTGGCATCTGGCGGCGGTAGGGGGCCAGTTCGCGGTCCGCTTCCGCACGCAACGCAACCATCTCATCGTCGTTAGTCAAGGTCAGCAGCGATGCATGGACCTTCTCTTCCATCACGCTCAGCCGCCGTTCCAGATCTTCCAGACGGCCCCCCTGGTTTTCCAGGTCGCCGGCAATCCGGCGAAGATGGCACGCTGTCTCCATTGCAAGGTCCCGTACGTTCCCCGGAAGCTCCGCCTGCTGCAGTTGATCGGCGTTGCGCCTCAAAAACTCCGCCACGCGCGGCAATTCGAACCCTGTCTCTACTCTGGAGCTAGATTCCGCCTGCAGCACTGTTCCTCCCGCCGCCTCCTTCATCTCCTCCGCCGCCGCCAGCACCTCCTGCGCGCAGTAGGCGAGGCTGTTCACCTTGCGCGTCTTGGTGGGGCGCTGGTCATAGCGGTCAAATGCGGAATCGATCCCGCGGATCACCGCTTCCAGGGGGATGCCGGCATCCTTCCAGGTTTCGATCAACGCCCAGTCCAGCGTGCTGAGCAGCAGTCCGGTGCCGCGCCGCTGCTGAAAGCGCTCTTCGACTTCCGTGAAGTAGTTGAAGTAGTTTTCCACCCGCAGACAATGTAGCAACGGAAAGGGCGGGGTGTCAGCAGATGACCGAGCGGGTCTGATCAAGCCCAGGGGGAAGAGGGAGAGCTTCTCTCAGATCAGCGATCATCCATGGCGCGCTGCCCGCTTCTTTACCATCCCCGGGTTGCGCTCCCATATGATGCGCAGCCCTTCCAGCGTGAGCAGATCGTCAACGTGCTTGATGAATCGTGAACTGTCGCCGATCAGCGCAGCCAGGCCACCGGTGGCCACCACTTGGGTTTCGGGACCCAGCTCGGCCAGCATCCGCTCCAGGATCCCATCCACCAGCCCAAGGTAGCCGTAGAACAGTCCTGATTGCATGGCGCTCACGGTGTTGGTCCCGATCACGCGGGCGGGCCGGAGAATATCCACGCGCGGCAATCGCGCCGTGCGCTCGAAGAGCGCCTCGGCGGATATGGCGATCCCGGGAGCAATGACGCCGCCCAGATACTCCCCTTTGGCGGACACGGCGTCGAACGTGGTAGCAGTTCCAAAATCCACCGCTATGCACGGACCGCCGAACTTTTCGAAGGCAGCCACACTGTTGACCACCCGATCCGCGCCCACCTCCTGCGGATTATCCATCAGCAGCGGCATGCCCGTTTTCACCCCCGGCTCCACAAAGAGCGGTTGCACGTGGAAGTAGGTCTCGCACACCCCCAACAGGGTGGAGTTCAGCGGCGGCACCACGGAGGAGACCACGATGCCGCGCAGCGGACCGACGTCTAATCCCGCAGTGGCAAACAGATTGCGGAACAGGACGCCGTACTCGTCCACGGTTTGCGTCTTCACCGTGCCCACGCGCCAGTGCGCCAGCATGCGTTCATAGCGGCCGCTTTCGGTGGGCTCAAACACTCCCAGCACCGTGTTGGTGTTGCCGACATCCAGGACCAGAAGCATGGGAATTCAGTCGTTCGCGATCTCACGCACCCCGCCGGACAGAACCGTGCGCGGTCCGCTTGCCGTCTCCACTCGCAGGAATCCGCGATCGTCGAGACCGGCGGTCACGCCCTCGAAGCCGCCATTCTCCTCCACCTGCACTCGCTTGCCGCGCGCAGAGCTGGAATGTTGCTCGAAGCGGCGGAAAATCTGGTCGCGCACCGCCCCCGGCGCCCCCGTCAGCAGCCCGCGGTATTCGCGATCGAGCGATTTTAGCAAAGCTGCCGTGAGTTCCACGCGCGACCAGGTCCGCCCGCTCTCGATTCGCAGAGAAGTAGCGATTTCCCGCAGCTGCGGCGGAAATTGCTGCTGGTTGACGTTGACGCCGATTCCCACCACTGCGTATTGCACGAGCGTGACCTCGGCGTTCAGCTCGATCAGAATGCCGCAGAGCTTTTTTCCCCCCAGCAACAGGTCATTCGGCCAGCGCAGGTCCACTCGCAGGCCTGTAACTTCTCCCACCGCCCTCGCCACCGACAGGCCGACCGCGAGGGAAAGCACCAGGACGTCCGCCGGAGCCAGCGGCGGGCGCAGGATCGCCGACAGGTAGATGCCGCTCGACGGGGGAGATTCCCACCCGTGCCCGCCGCGCCCGCGGCCCAGGGTTTGATGCTCCGCCAGAAGCACGCTCCCCTCCGGCGCTCCCTGCGCGGCCGCATTCATGGCCGCGGCATTGGTAGACCCGATGCGGTAGATGTGCTGCACGTGCCCGGCGAAGATCGTGCCGCGCAGCATGGGAGCAAGAATCTCCGGCAGCGGCAGGTCCGGCACCTTCTTCAGCTGATAACCAGCGGCAGGATGGCCCTCGATCTCCACCCCCAGCCCGCGCAACTGCTGAATCAGCCGCCAGACTTCCGAACGGCTGCTGCCGATCTCCTGTGCAAGCTTGGTTCCGCTGATCACCAGCGTGGCATGCTCGCTCAGAACATGGATGATCCGCCCCAGGCGCGAGTCGGTGAGCGGCGAGTCGCTCGGCGCGGAGCTGGATCGTCCCCTAGGCGCCGCGTTGGAGGCGCTCCGCCGGTTTGTCTGTGCTTTGGCGATCTGGCGATTATCGGCATTCCGGGCCGGATCGCGCAATGTTTTCCCGCACACCCAGCTCTGCGAGCAAGTTCTCCCGATCCACTACCAGCGCAAAGGCTCGAAGTAACTCTGCTATCGAACGCGGCCAGTATGACCTGTCCGCAAGGCAGGCGCCCCCTCAAGGTGGCACCTGCGCCGCTAGATCGGCTGCACCCGCAGGTTCATATCGATCGCTTGCGGCGAGTGCGTCAGCGCGCCTACGGAGATGAAATCGATGCCGGTGTCGGCGTAAGTGCGGACATTCTCCAGCGTGACGCCGCCCGAGCACTCCAGCGCCAAGGGTTTGGAATGATGGGCCACGCGATCCACCGCCAGCCGCACCTCTTCCGGCGGCATGTTATCGAGCAAAATGGCCTCGGCCCCGTGCTGCAGCGCCTGCTCCAACTCCGCCAGGTTCCTGACTTCGATCTCGATCACCTGCGCACCGCGGCGGTTGCGTTGTGCTCGCTCCAGCGCCGGCACAATCCCGCCCGCCAGCGCGATGTGGTTGTTCTTGATCAGGATGCCGTCGGACAGATCCAGGCGGTGATTCTGGCCGCCGCCGCAGCGCACCGCATACTTGTCGAGGACGCGCAGTCCCATGACCGTCTTGCGCGTGTCCAGGATCCGCGCCCGCGTCCCGCTGACCGCGTCCACGAAGCGCCTCGTCATGGTAGCGATGCCGCTCAGCCGCTGCAGCAGGTTCAGGATCACGCGCTCGCAGGAGAGAATCACGCGCGCATTGTGGCGGATCGTAGCAACTACCTGTCCCTTGTGCAGGCGCACGCCGTCGAAGATCTCAGGATGGCTGATGACCTCTGCGTGGCCGACCACGTTGTGATCGAGATTGGCGTAGACATCGAGGATGCGCGAGACCGCTCCCAGACCCGAAAGCACGCAATCCTGCTTGGTCATGATGCGCGCCAGCCCCAGCTGTTGCGGTTCGATGGAAACCGCAGTCGTCGCATCCTGCGTGGCCTTGTCCTCCAGCAACGCGTTCTCCAGGATGGCGGTGATGCGACGGCTCGTCCAGTCCATTTCTTGCCTACGCTGCGGATCCTTCCTTCCCCAGCTCGCGCAGAGCGGCCCTCACTTTTTCCAACAACACTTGCAGTTCTTCTGCTCTGCTGCGTAGCCCTTCCACAACCTTCGCCGGAGCCTTGGCCAGGAACGCCTGGTTCGCAAGCTGCCGCTCCGCGTTCCCCAGCTCCTTCTCCATCTTTTCCAGTTCTTTGGTCAGCCGCTCGCGCTCGGCCGCAACATCGATCTTCTTCTCGTACACCACGCGGACGTCGAAGCGCGTCGTGCTGCGCGCGCCCGTTTGCTCGGCCAGCGAGTGATCGAGAAACCTGATTCCTTCCACGTTCGCC
>DATHDM010000345.1:0-3259 GCA_035319065.1 Terriglobales bacterium | reverse complement strand
TCCACCATCGCTGTCGTCTTCGGGATAGTCCTGTTGTCCTCAGCCTTTCTCTCCGCCACCGAGAAGCACGGCGCCCAGACCGGCAGGCCTCCCGATCCGCTGGCCACGCGCCTGGGAATGAATGGCAGCTATCCCGGCCCGGACGGCCTCCAACCCTACAACGTTTACAACGTGCCGGCAGGCTTCAGCCTGATGTTCGGAGCGGGTGCGCTGTCCGGCTTGTTGGGCATTGGCTCGGGCGCCGTCAAGGTTTTGGCGATGGACCAGGCCATGAAGATTCCCTTCAAGGTCTCCACTACTACCAGCAATTTCATGATCGGTGTTACCGCGGCGGCCAGTGCGGGCATCTACCTGAGCCGTGGCTGGATCGACCCCGGCCTGGCCATGCCCGTCATGCTGGGGGTGCTTGCGGGATCGATGGTGGGGGCGCGCGTGCTGGTAACCGCACGGGTGAAACTGCTGCGCTATCTGTTCAGCGGCGTAATCGTTCTCCTGGGTTTGGAGATGATTTACAACGCTCTGAAAGGAAGGCTGTGATGGATCGGCGGATCTCCTGGAGCGATCAGAAGACAGAACTGATCATCGGCAACCTGCTCCGCTTCGGGGTCATCACCGCCGCCGTCGTGGTCTCTCTCGGCGCCATCCTCTTTCTGGTGCGCCACGGAGGCGAGCGCGTCAACTACTGCGTATTTCGCGGCGAGCCCGACGCACTTCGCAACGTGCCGGGTGTTGTATCGCTGGCGCTCGCGATGCATGCTCGAGGCATCATCCAGTTCGGACTGTTGTTGCTGATCGCGACTCCGATCGCACGCGTCCTTTTTTCTGCCTTTACCTTTGCCCTGGAGCGAGACTGGCTCTACGTGGCCGTGACCCTTATTGTCTTTGCGGTCTTGGTCTTCAGTCTGGCAGGCGGCGGGAGTTAGCCGCAGGACCCTGCCTGGGAATCGAATTAGCCCCCGTGGCTAGAGGAAAGGGCTGCGCCACCTGGGGAATTGCGCCCCCCTCTGCCGCAATGCAAGCTGCACCCAGGTCCTGGGAGGGGCAAGGGGCCTCGTTCCTTGCCCGGTCACCGGGTTGTATGCTGCGAGCCGACTAGCGGCTCAGTGGCTCCGATGCAAGGCCATCATCCGCATGGATGGTCTTGCATCGTCGAGCTCTTAGGGCCAGTCTCGCCTTCTTGCCTTAGCCTGGACACATCCGGCCGACGGTAAGCCAAGCCCACCATGAATCTCGTCAGGCACTCCTGCGCCAGCCCCACGCCGGCACGGATGAGTTAGCATGCACGGGTGCTCACTCTGCTTATTGGGGTGCTTGTGCTGGTCGGCCTGATCGCCCTGGTCCGTGCTGCGTTTGACAAGTAAGCCGGCGGTGCCCTGGCGCTGCCGGTCTATACCGTGAGCCACAGACGAGCCTGGGGACGGAGCCGAACGACGCAATTTACTTGGTGATTACAACCGGCTTGGGCTGATCGTAGGGTTCAACGATCACAGCCAGCGATTTGCGCTTTTCGAAATCGTCTTTGCTCACTGGAAAGCTGACGATGATAGTGCCCTTGGTCCTGCCGCCGGGCACAATCTTGGTTTCCGGCACCAGGGCAGGCAGCGCGTTGTACTTCAGCTCGGGGAACGCCTGGAAGTAACGCCCAAAGTCTACGGCGGATGCGGCGTCGTCGGTCCACTCCCCCTTGTCCGTCGTCAACTTTGCCCTGAGGTTGTGCACCCAGAACGGTTTCTGCGTTCCGTTCTCCAGGGAGACGTTGATCGCCACCATCACGCTATTGTCCGAGACGGTCACGGCGGTCACGTCCGTAAGTTGGCCCTCGGCTCCCGGTTTGGCCCGCGCTGTCCACAAGACCGCCAGCAGAATGATGGCCACCGCCCCGATGGCGATCAACAGGATCTGCAGCGGCGGCATCGTCCATTTGGCACGGTCAAACTCCTCGGTCAGGGGGACATGAGCGGGGTCGAGCGGCGCCTCGGGAGTTCTGGTCACAGCCTTCTTCTTAACCACTACCCTTTTCAGCACGACACGCCGCTTGGGCGCTTGCCCCGGTGCGGGTGGCTGCGGATTCTCGTCGCTCACATTCCCTCCTGATTACTTCCTGCCGGCGCAAACAAGGAGACCCCTACCTGCCGAAGGGTTACAGCCTGGTTCACGCCGCCGCATTCCTGCCCCAGTCCTTCTTCATGGCCCTGGCAAATTGCTCCACAGGCAGCGTGTTGAGCACATCGGCCTTCCCCAGCCATCCCCGTCGTGCCTGCAACACGCCATAACTGATTTTTTCCAGGTGGGAGGTATGGTGCGAATCGGTGTTGATTACGATTTTCACACCTCGCTCTTTGGCCATTCTCAGGTGGCGGTCGTTCAGATCGAGCCGGTCCGGATAGGCGTTCAGCTCCATGGCCACCCGGTTCTTCGCCGCTGCCGCCATCACCCCCTCCAGATCGTACTGGTACGAATCGCGCCGTAACAGCAGGCGCCCCGTAGGATGGCCGAGGATGGAGACATTCGGATTCGCCATAGTCTTCAGCAGGCGTTCCGTCATCTCCTCGGGGCTCTGGTTGAAGTGCGAATGCACGCTGGCGATGACCACGTCCATCTGCTCCAGCACTGCATCCGACAAGTCCAACGATCCATCCGCCAGGATGTCCACCTCCACCCCGGCAAATACCTTGATGCCCTCCGTCTGCTGGCCCACGCCCCGGATCCTCCGAATGTGCTCGACGGCGCGTGCGTCGTCGAGTCCATTGGCGAACGCCAGATTCTTGGAGTGATCCGTAATGGCCATGTATTTGTACCCGCGGGCGCGTGCAGCCTCCGCCATTTCCTCTATGGTGTTCCGGCCGTCGGTTTCAACCGTGTGCATGTGTACGTCGCCCAGCAGATCCTGCTCAACGATCAGCACGGGCAGAGTGCCTGATTCTGCGGCTTCAATCTCACCCTGGTTCTCGCGCAATTCCGGGGGGATGTACTGCAATCCCAGCTTCTGGTAGATCTCCTCTTCAGTCCTTCCTGCTACCCGCTCTTCATTGTCCAGCCGCACCAGGCCGTACTCACTCAACGTGTAGCCCATTTTCAAGGCTCGTTGCCGCAAGCTCACGTTGTGCGATTTCGATCCGGTGAAGTACTGCATGGCGGCGCCAAACGTGTCGCGAGGAAGCAGGCGCACGTCAACCTGCATTCCGCTGCGCAGTCTGAAGCTGACCTTGTTGTCGCCCCGGGCCACCACGTCTCTGATCCCCGGAAAGCGCAAGACGTG
>DATHDM010000344.1:0-8831 GCA_035319065.1 Terriglobales bacterium | reverse complement strand
GCATCGGAAGTCGGTGGCCTTGGAATTTGCTTGGCCCCTATTCCTGCACCGGCCCCGCCCTCGCCAACGGGAAAGGGTGAAAAGCCTCCACCCGCGTACCAGAGGTTGCCGAACCGGCTGGGGAAGTTGACGATCTCCTTCTGGTGATTCTGGTCCCACGGTATATACCCCCATGCGTTGGTCTGGATTCTGTTGGGTAGATCACCAGGAACACCAGGGCAGTTTCCATTCGCATCTGGTTGGGCATGATTCTCACAGTCGAGTCCCAGCGGATCAACATAGTTGATGGGGCTATTCATCACATACGCGTATCTATTCCAGGACTGGGGAATGCCGGGATCGACCGCTGCCATGCCCGCCGGGTCAGGCGTCATCCAGCGACCCTGCGTGGGAGTGAACTGCCGGAACCAGAAGTGGTCCGTATTGGACTCCCAATCGTGCCACTGCCCGGTGAAGTGGAGCAGGCTGGGATCGGTGGTTGGCCCCCAGGTGTAGCCGTCGCCGAATGGCAGGTTCTGGATGCTCTCGTAGCTTGATCCCGCCAGCGTGGTGCGCACCCGCTCGGTTCCCAGCCAATCGCTGTGCACAAAGTAGGTAGTGCCGTCAGCGTAAATCGCCAGATGCTTGTTGCCCACATAAATCTCGGTTCGCACCCACTGCAGCGGAGATGGCTGAATCGCAGTGATTACGCGGCCCGCCAAGTCATACAGCAGATCGAGAGTTCCGCTGGAATTGGTAACTCGGACGCGGCGGCTCTCCGCATCGTACAAATAGGTCGCGGTGCTGCCATTATCGACCTTGGTAAGGCGGCTCTCGGCATCATAGGTGTAGGTGTGGCCGACTCCGTCGCTGGTCACATTTCCCGCCGCATCATAGACCACACCACTCCCACTGATGTGGTTGTTGGCATCGAAGTTGTAGGTGGGGTTGGGACCTGAGCCTGAAGTAACATTCTGCTGCCAACGGTTGCCGAACCGGTCGTAGACATACGCAAAACTCTGCCCACTCTTTCCAGCGGTCTTGAGGCGATTGAAGTCGTCATAGGTGTACGTCCAATAACCCATGATGTTGTTGTCATTTGAACTGCCGACCAAACCGTTCGGGTAATATCCCATGGCAGTGATCTGATAGGGACCTTCATTGGCGGCGTAGAGCCAGCCGCGCGGAAAGTAGCTGTACGAAACGTTAATTCCATTGCCCAAGGTCGCGCTGCTCAGTTCTGACATAGCGTTGTAATGTGCATTGGAGAATAGGGTGCCCGGATGGGTTGAATTGACATAATTCGTGGTGAGCGACGTCAGCCGGGCTGCGGTGTTGTAGTTCGGATAGAAGGTGACTCCCTCTCCGTTCGTATAAGAGACCATGTTTCCCATCAGGTCATAAGAATACTGCGTGGCATAGGCATTCCCAGCGCAATTAGCGGGTGTGCATTCCTCGTAAAGAGTCCTTCGCCCCATCGCGTCATAATAGAAGAGATTCGCCGCCAGCGTGCCGCCGCCATTGCTCACATACTCGGTGGTGAGATGCCCTTTGGGATTGGGGACGGGCGACCCCCAAGCCGATGTCTGGTCGTAATAATAGTTGACGGTCGGCGTTGTGCCGTCGGAATAGGCGATCTGGGTGAGCCGGTGCAGAGCATCGTAATTGTAGTTTGCGTACACCTTTGTCCCTGCGTTGGATTGATTGGGCATTGGCGTTTCACGCTGTATCAGGTCTCCACTGCTGTTGTAGGTGTAAGCTGCGCAACACGATTCGGGATTAGTTTCGCTTGTTAGCCGAGAAAGACCGTCGTAAGTGTAGGTTCTGGCGTTGAGGTTCGGCTGCGTGACCTGCTTGAGATTGTTCAATGTATCGTATTGGTAATCCGTCCGATAACCACTGCCTGCAACATCCAGCTGACAGTCTGCAGGTGAAGGCGAGCCCATTAATGCGGTGGCCGTGACTTCACATACGTAAATCAAACGGCCCAGCCCATCAAAATGTGAAATCCGTTGAACACGGGAGGTTCCGTTGCCTTCATCCTGCACAGAAACGGCAGCGGCATTGTATGTATAAAGAACGGTGCTGGTGGTGTCGGGCTGTAGCACTTGCGTAACCCGGTTCAGGGCATCGTAAGTGTAGGTGGTGATGCCATAGGTCTGGTCGTTCGTTGTGCGATAGGGATTAGAAACCGAATGGACTCGGCCCATGTTGTCGTAAGTCGTATCGGTGTAGACCGTCCCTTCGGGATCGGATGTCAATTGCTGCTGGTAAGACCGCCCCAGACCATCGTAGATTTCTGTGGTGGTTAGGTAACGAGGGGTGCTGTCGATCTTGCGGTTCGTGGTCACCGACCAAGGTGTCGAACTGCCGGTGCTGTAAGTGTAGGAAGTCTGACCACCGTCGGGGTACGTCGCTGTTGTCACGCGCCAATAAGCGGAATCGCCATAGGTCAAGGTGGTTTGTTGGTTGTTCTCGTCGGTGGTTGACGTTACCACGCCACCGTTACAATTCCACGCTGTGGATCTGGTCAGGCTGAGCGGCAGGTTGACAGACGTGGGAAGGGAGTTAGGGCAGTTACTGCTGTTGTAGTAGTAGCTCGTCACAGCACCGTTTACGTCGGTCGAGGAATTTACCAGTCCAGTGTCGTAATAGGAGAAGCCCTGACTGAGCCAGGTTGAGCCCTGTACCCATCGTGCCACCGTTGTTAGGTTTCCCCGAGAACCACTGACAGAGATGTGCTGCGGGGTAGTTCCCCACTGTGGTGCCGTCACTCCCGCCTGGTCATAGCTGTAGGCGGTGCGGGCTTTGAAATTGCTCTGGCCATCGTAGACATCCACCTCAGACGGATGATCGACAATGGCACCCAGGCTCGCGTAGCTCGTGATCGTTTTGCGCAGAGGTGATGAACTGGGATTTCCGCTACCCCACGTGCCAAAGTCGTATTCATCAACTTCTGTGGGTAGGCCGTAGCTGTTGTACTGCGTGTCCACTTCCGAAACTCTCCCGCTGGTATCCGGCAGCTGCGGATAGACGCGCTTGCGAAGTATGGGACTGCTCACGGTTGCCGTTGGGCAGTTACTCATCGCGGTGGTCCCGTCGTAGCAGGTCACGATGGTCTGAAGCAGCGGACCGGAAGTGGTCTGATAAATTCGCCGTTTGGTTTCGTAGTAGTTGCTGGAGTTGGTGTCTTTCTGGAACTGGTAGACGGTTTGTGCTCCCTGCGGATCGGTGAGGTAGGTGGACCAGGACGGATCAGACCCGCTGCGAGTATAAGTCCACGCACCTCCGGGATTGACCGTCCGAGTCAGGCCAGCGACGCTGCCATCGGCGCATATGGTTCCGTTGCTTCCTCCAGTGTAGGAATAGGAAACCGTTCCACCCGTTGGGAGCGTGACGGATGCGATTCGTCCGGTAACATTGCCCGCTCCATAGCCCGGCGTTTGCTCGTAGGCAAAGCTGTATTGACCGCCGCCCGGAAGGTTAATGCTGCTGACTAAAGCCACGGTGCCAAAGTTGCCTTCGTTTACTCCGGAGCAGCCGAAGTTGGTCCGCACCGTGTAATTCGTGTAGTTAACGGTGAAGGACACCTGCTGGCTGTTGGGAGCCGTGTACTGGTAGGAAATGGTGGGCAAAGTCCCCGACACTGTCAACGCGGTAAAACCAAGCGTGTCAGTGAAGGTGGTCGTGCTGCCGTTGTTAGAAGCCGTGATTTGGTTGCCATTGGAATCTGTGATGGTGGCGTTGCCAGTCGGCTGATTGCGCGGTGGATTTCTCACCACACCCGAGCGCGACGTTACTGTATAAGGTGTGCCGCTTTCGTAGGCGACATTCAATGTGTAGCCGCTGTCGTCGTTAGCGGTTGAGGTCAGATCGATCCAGTTGCTATTGCAATCGCTCTGAACGGCAGTCCCGGAAAACGCATGCACCGCTCCAAACGGGTCGTGGTACGCGACCTATCTCCTGCCGGGAACCTGTCTTGTTCTCGGCTCAACCAACTGTCTACAAATCGCTTTACCTTGCTCTCCGTCTTGCGACGGCGAAGATTCGATTGGAACCACGCCTTTATTTCTTTGAGCTGTTGCGGTACGTCAACGCTTGGATAAGCCTCATGCCAGATCTTCACATCTGCCTTTGTGATTGGGAAATCGGTCCCATCGACCAGTGGCAGTGTGTCGCCTGCTGCGGAATCGACCGGTGTAGAGCTCAACCCTGCACGAGGGGGCTCAGTGACCCGCGGTCGCTCAGGCGTTGCCTCGTACCCGAAACGCGCAAAGCCTCGACTGAACCTTCTGCTTAACATTGGCTCACACCTCTCCTTCGCGGGCAGTTTCAAACTCTTTAGTTATCGGGAGATAAATTAAGGGGCGAGATTCAGTTACGAAGTAATCCGCAGGGACAGGGATTCATGGCGGCAGCCAACATGAAGCGCGAGGGGAAGGTGAGCGACATGGCGGCGCGCGCAATGGTGACATTGCCATCCTCGAGCGGCTGGCGCATCACCTCCAGAACGTTGCGGGGAAATTCCGGCAGCTCGTCCAGAAACAGCACGCCGTTGTGCGCCAGCGATACCTCGCCTGGGCGTGGCATCACCCCGCCGCCGATCAGGCCGGCGTCGGAGATGGTGTGGTGGGGAGCACGATAGGGGCGAACTCCCACCAGGCCGGCGCCCGAATCGAGGACCCCGGCGACGCTGTGAATCTTGGTGGTTTCCAGAGCCTCCTCGAAGGTAAGCGGTGGCAGGATAGTGGGCATGCGCTTAGCCAGCATGGTCTTGCCGGACCCCGGCGGGCCGATCATGAGGATGTTGTGGCCACCGGCGCAAGCAACCTCAAGCGCGCGCTTGGCGGTGTGCTGCCCTCGCACATCTTTGAAATCGACAGGGAAATGTTGCGCCTGGTGCAACAGCTCGTCGGCATTGACTTCCAGCGGCTTTACTGTATTTCCGGTGTTAATGAGTCGCACCACTTCCATCAGCGAGCGCACGGGATAGACCTTTACGCCGCCGACTACCGCCGCCTCCTTGGCGTTCACTTCAGGGACGATAAGGTTTCTGATCCGGTTAGTGCGTGCGGCAACCGCGATAGGCAGCGTTCCTCGCACCCCGCGGATGCCGCCATCGAGGGAGAGCTCCCCGACCAAGACGAAGTCGGGCACCTCTTTGCGGGTCAGGCCGCCGTAGGCGCCGAGAATGCCCAGCGCCATGGGCAGGTCAAAACCGGAGCCTTCCTTCTTGAGGTCAGCGGGGGCCAGGTTTATGGTGATAGAGGTAGGAGGAATATCGTACCCGCAGTTCCTCAGGGCGGAGCGTATGCGCTCGCGGCTTTCGCGCACGGCGGCGTCCGGCAGGCCCACGGTCATGAAGTGATCTTCCGCCTGCCGGATTCCCGAGACATCCACTTCCACTTCAATGATGCTGGCGTCGATGCCGTAAACGGCCGCGCTCAGTGTCTTGTAAAGCACTTTTCAACCCGCGTCAAAGCGCTCGGACCTGGGACGAGGGCGGAGTATAGCAACCGGTAGGAACTTTCCACTGTGATGGGAGCAGGGGGTGGATGTGACGAAAGTCGCAGAGGGCACAGACTCATATGGAACATAAGAGGCTGGGACCAAGGGGCGGTCACGCCTAATATCCACGCTGCATGCACTCCCGTGACCTTTACCTGCGGGTTTCCCCGGCTTGATTCTGGTGTTTGCCGTACATACCATCGTTAATCAGGGTGGAACCCCGCCTCAGACATTGATGGACGCCAACCGGCAGACTGCTCCGGATGCCTCTTCCCAACTCCAGCGGTTGGAGCGGGAAGAGGGCAAGCTCTGGCGCATCGCTCTGCTGTTTCTCGCCCTGCTGGCGCTGGGCCTGGGCGTCGCTTCCTGGCAGAACTTCTCCAGCATTCCCCACGGGCTGAAAGCAGTGCCGGTGGGGACGGTGCTGACCGTCGTGCTGCTGGCGCTCTATACGGCGCGCAAGCGCTGGGAGATCGCGGAGTTGCGCGGCCAACTGCGCGGCATGCAGGAGGCGGCGGCTGCCCCCCCATCCGAACAACAGATTGAACAACTGCTGGCCATCTTGCAGAAATCCCAGCGCGGCTTTCGTGACATGGTGGACAGCTTCGACGACGTGGTGGTGGCCGTCGACCTGGACGGTACTATCCGCACCGCCAACCGGGCGTGGGCCGATCTGCTAGGGCTGCCCTTCCCGGATGTCATCGGGCACAAGCTCTCCGAATTCGTGGAGCGCCCGACGGCGCAGGAGGCTGCGGATGCGCTGCCCCGATTCCGCCAGCAGCGCCAGTGGTCCGGAGTGTTGGAGCTGCGCCTCAAGAGCGCGCTTCAGGCTCACTTCTTCGATTGCACGGCGCAAGCCATCGTTCACGACGGCGAACTGGTGGGCGCGAGCCTCTGGGGACGTGACATTACCCGGCAGCGGGAGCGCGAGGCGCGCTTCACCGAATTGTTTGAAACCGTACACGATGGGGTTTACTTCAGCACGCCGGAGGGCAAGTTACAGGACTGCAACATGGCGCTGGTTCGAATGCTGGGCTTTGATGACAAGCCACAACTCCTGGCCAAGCCCATTGACGAGTTGTACGCCGACGGCAACGAGCGCAGCAAGGTGCTGAGGGAACTGGATCAGAAGATTGCGGTGCGAGACCGGGAGATCCGCCTGCGCCGACGCGACGGCAGGGTGGTGATCTGCCTGGATTCGTCACGCGCGATCTTCGACAATCAAGGCAAGGTGATCCGCTACCAGGGAACGTTGGTAGACATCACTGAGCGACGCGAAATTGAAGCACGGCTGCACCAGCAGGAAGAATTTGGGCGACGCCTGGTGGAATGTTTCCCCGATGCCATCCTCGTGCTGGACAACACCCTGCGCTACACCTACGCCAGCCCGCGCGTGCGCGAAGTCCTGGGATGCACGCCGGAGGAAATTATCGGCAAGACGGTTACTGCCGATCCTAACACGCACGAGCCCTTCCGGTTGTTCAACGATGTGCTTGCCGGCAAGGAAGGTATTGGGCAGACCGACTATGCTCTCCGCCAGCGCGATGGCGCCTGGCGCACGCTGCGCACGATCGCCAGCCCGCTATTCGACTCCCAGGGAGACCTGGTCGGAGTGGTGGCGTCGGTGAGCGACATCACCCAGGCAAAGCAGATGGAGCAACAATTGATCCAGTCAGAACGGCTGGCAGCCATGGGGCAAATGATCGACAGCTTTGCTCACGAACTGAACAATCCCCTGACCGCGATCATGGGCGCCATCGATCTGCTGGACACGCAGGCGGGTGCGGAGGAAACGCGCAAGCATCTGCGGCTGTTGAAGGAGCAATCTCGTCGCGCGGCAGAGGTAGTGCAAAACCTGCTGTTCTTCTCGCGACCGCCGGTGCCGGGCCGCAACCGGCTCAACCTCAATGACCTGATCCAACGCACCCTGCTGCTGCATGAACACTCGTTGCGGCTGAACAACATCGCAGTGGATTTCATGCCGGAGCCCAATCTGCCGCCGTTTGAAGGCGATGGCAGCCAGATCATGCAGGTGTTTTTGAACCTGATCATCAACGCGGAGCAGGCAATTCGGGAACTACGCCAGCGCGGAACCCTGCGCATCCGCATTTTCAAGCAGGAAGGCGAGCTGCAGGTGAGCTTCCAGGACGATGGCCCGGGCCTTCCGCCGGAGCTGACCGGCAAGGTCTTCGATCCCTTCTACACCACGAAGCGCACAGGAGGGGTGAATGCGCTCGGGCTGAGCATTGCGATGGGAATCCTGAAGACCTTCGGAGGACGCCTGGAGGGCCTGGCTGCTCCCGGCGGAGGGGCCGTGTTCATCGTGCACCTGCCGCTACCGGTAGCGGCGATGGCCGGCGTGGGACGGTAGTCAGCAGTCCCTTGACAGCACCAGCGGTGCAATGATGCTTGGTGGCGCTCGCCACGACTCGAGGTTGGGTGTGAGGCGTGGGCGCTAGCGCTCCACTGCCATGGCAACAGCGTTGCCGCCGCCGAGGCACAGCGCAGCGATGCCCTTGTTTACGTCGCGGCGAATCATCTCGTAGAGCAGCGTCACCAACACGCGCGCGCCGCTGGCCCCGATAGGATGACCGAGCGCGACCGCTCCTCCGTTCACGTTCACCTTCTGCGGATCCAGACCCAGTTCGCGAATGACGGCGATTGCCTGAACGGAAAACGCCTCATTCAATTCGTAGAGGTCCACGTCCTCATTCTTCCACCCGGTCTTTTTCCAGATCTGGCGGACGGCATCCACAGGCGCCATCATCACCCACTTGGGATCCACGCCGGAAGTGGCCTGTGCCACAATACGTGCCATCGGCTTCGCGCCCAGGGCTTCGGCCCGTCGCCGGCTGGTCACTACAACCGCGGCGGCGCCGTCGTTCACGCCCGGGGCGTTTCCGGCGGTTACCGAACCGTCCTTCTTAAAAGCCGGCTTGAGGGCCCGCAGGGCTTCGGAGGTAGTGTCCTCGCGGGGAGATTCGTCCTTATCGAAAAGAATGGCCTCCCCTTTCTTCTTGCCGGGCACTTGGACGGGAACGATCTGCGATTTGAAGCGGCACTCCTTGATGGCGCTCACCGCCTTGCGATGGGAAGCGAGGGCAAATTCGTCCTGCTCCTCGCGCGTGATGCCGTACTTTTCCGCCACATTCTCGCCAGTGTTACCCATGTGATAGTTGTTGTAGATGTCCCACAAGCCGTCGTGCACCATGGAGTCAACGATCTGGCCGTTGCCCAGGCGATATCCCTTACGCGCCTGGGGTAGCAGGTAAGGCGCGTTCGTCATGGACTCCATGCCGCCTGCGACGACGACCTCCGCGTCGCCGCACTTGACGGCCTGAGCG
>DATHDM010000343.1:0-28109 GCA_035319065.1 Terriglobales bacterium | reverse complement strand
AGCACGCTCAATTCTGCCATGGACGCCCAGGGATTGCCGTGAATTTCATTGATCTCGCGCAGACGCACGTATTGTCCCTGAATCGCGTTGAAGGCCACCGTCTTCTGGCTCTTATCCCCAGTAGCCGTCATCAGCACGCCGCTTGTGACCAAGGTCCAGTTCGTGCCGTCGCTGCTGACATAGAACTCGTACTGTTTGATCTTGCCGTTATCGCTACTGTCCTGCCGCGGCAGGTACTGGAACCCTGCTAGGGTATAGCTGCTCCCTAGATTGATCTGAATCTCATGAGGTGGCCCTGGGCTTGTGGGGCACCACGCTGTGTGCCACAGGGTTGTGGGATTTCCGTCGAAACTGAGCACTGCCCCGTAACTGCCGCAAGCAATCTCCTGGCTGTCAACGTATTTCAATGTCCAACCGCTCTGCGAGAGTACGACTGGGGCCACATTCAAAGTCACGGTCGTGTTGTGCGTGAGGCCGCCACCGGTTGCACTGATTGTGATCGGATACGATCCCACCGCTACCCAACTGCCAACACCGAAGCTCACGCTGGAGGTTCCAGAGCCCGGGAACGCGATCGACGATGGGCTAAACGTAACGCTTACGCCGGCTGGTTGTCCGGAAGCACTCAGTGTAACGCCATTAGCAAACCCAGAAATCGGGGTAGTAGTGACGGTTGCGCCTCCCGATGCACCTTCCGCCACAGTCACCGTCGTGGTACTCGCAGACATTGAGAAGTCGGGCGGGAGGCTGGAGGCCAACACGCTGAATTCAGCCATGGATGCCCAGGGATTGCCGTTGATCTCGGAGATTTCGCGCAGACGCACATATTGTCCCTGAATGGCGCCAAATGTTACGGTCTTCTGGCTCTTGTCTCCAGGCACGGTCATCAGCGCACCGCTCGAGACCAGAACCCAATTCAGCCCGTCGGTGCTCACGTAGAACTCGTACCGTTTGATTTTGCCGTTGTCGCTATTGTCCTGCCGTGGCAGGTATTGGAAACCAAGCAGGTTGTAGCTGATGCCTAAATTGATCTGAATTTCGTGGGGCGGCCCGATACTGGACGGACACCATTGCGTGTGCCACATGGTTGCCGGATTTCCATCGAAACTCAGCACCGCCGGGTAATTGCCGCAACTAGTCTCCTGGCTGTCCACATAGAGCACAGACCAGTTCGCTCGCGAGACCACGACGCCGGCGGTGAAGTTCACGCCGGTTACATTGCCGCCATTCACCGTCACGTTTTGGCTAGCTGGGGCCACGAGATAACCGGCCTTGCTCGCAGCGACGCTGTAACTTCCATTGATTAGGCCGCTAAAGGCGAAGCTGCCGGATGCATCAGCCGTCATCGTCGCGTTAGCAGTGCCGCCCAGAATCAGGGTGGCTCCGGCCCCGTTATTCACCGTCCCGGAGATGCTCCACTTCTGCGCCAGCACAGTTACACTGAGCGGCACAGTACGTGACATGCTACCAGAACTTCCGGAGAGGGCGATTGTCACTGTCCCCACGGTGGCCGTGCTATTGGCCGCGAGTGTCAGCGTGCTAGTTGCGGTCGTGACAACGGGATTAAAAGACGCCGTTACGCCGCTCGGCAGTGCCGATGCCGACAAGCTCACGTTGCCGCTGAACCCGTTGAGCGGATTCACTGTAATCAATATCGAAGCACTACTGCTTCCTTGTGTGATGCTCACGTTGCTGGGCGATACTGACAGGGTGAAATCCGGAGCGGATGTTGGCCAACTGTTTACCAGATTGGCTGCATTGATTGTGCCGATGCCAGTCGCGAAGTCCCAGCCTGTTGTGGCGCTGTACGCTGAATTGAAGGAGCTGTTCGACGTTGACAGCACGCCTTGCGTTCCGGAAGGTAAATAGCAATTGCTAGCGCCGGTGCAGTTTACATCCATGTCGCCCTGCGTGACGTCGTAGAAAACGCACACCGCAGACACGGCTGCGCCAAGGCTGGATTTACAAAAACTGCTGCCAACAGACCCATACTCGTTGGCAGCGAGACTGTAGTAGACAGGATTGGGATTCCCCTGGCGTTCCCCCGTCTTCTGATTTACCAGCGCCTGGATTCCCGCCATGATAGGGGCGGCAAAGGAAGTTCCGCCCGCGCCAGACCAGCCGCTGGGATCACCACTGCAAGCAGCGCCACCCTTCGCCGTATCCGACCAACAGAACACGTAGTAGTGTCCCCAGAGGCCGTCAGCGGCGAACAGCGAAATATCTGGAGTGTCACGCACACCGTCGTTGGGGTTGCCGAGCACCGATTGCCACGTGGGCTTGGGCCACCCCTGGCACGTCCCACTCACAACACCGTTAACGGACGGAATTCCTGTCGCGCAGCCGCTGGGGCCACCGCCACCCGCAACCGTGGTCGAGAAGAAGGAGCCGTATAACGGGTCGTTGCACAAACTGGTCGAGCCGTAGGTCGGGCTGTACCCTAGGTAGCTGGAAAGAAGCTCACCCGCACAGGAGTCATTCCACGGGATTTCGGGAATGTATGATAGCGCCGACCCGAAGACGGAAGTGTTGCTCGAATTCCAATATGTGCTGTTGGCGTTGGCATATGTATCGCTGAAGTCGGTGCCGCCGACAGCCACGTTATAAGGCGTAGAGGCAAACGCGTTGACGGCGATGCCCTGCGTTGCTGCAGCTACGCTATTGTCACAACCAGCGGCACCGCTATCTCCGGCAGCGACGAAGATGGATACCCCCTCCGAGTCCGCCTGCTGATAGGCCGCGTTGTACGCCGCGTTCGCCGCGGCTCCGTTCTGCGCCTCGCACTGGCCGTAACTGATGCTCATGACGGCCGGTGGGGGACCGCCAGCGTTTAACAAGTTTTGGATTGCGATGAGGCCCCCGAATGTGGTTGTTGTGTCCGCGCAAGATGCCATCTGGATGTCGGCATTAGGTGCTGCTGCGCTCGCCCACTCCGCATCTAGGATAGCTTCGGCGTCATTCGGGGCGACGACGCCGGGAGGGCTGCAGTTGTTGGGGCCGCCAGAAGGAGCGGGATGGATTGTCTCAAAAGATCCTGAGGTATACCCGGATAGGCCGAATGTCGAGCGGAAGGTACTCCAGTCTGACGTGCTAAACACATCGGTGTCTTCGATCAACGAGATGGTTTGTCCTTGCCCTGTGTAGCCTGCGCTAAAAAGAGGATTGAGGTTATATATGGTGGCCAGGTCGGCAGGAACTAGAGCATAGCTGGCGCCAATTCCATTATCAAAGGTGAAATTCGCCCGTGGCCTGCGCATTCTGTGCATCGTGCGTGGCCGGAAATCGTGCAAGGAAACCACTCCGACAACCGCTGGAGCAAGCGCCGCCGGGATTCGCGGATCGCGCATGTTGGCAATGTGGTCCTCACCGTTCACGTCCAGTCTATGGATTTCGGTGTGGAACGCGGCCCGCACCTGGGTTGCGGTGCCGGAGAAGTCGATCACCATTCCACTGGGATAAACCACATTGACTGTGAAACCGTGAGACGAAAGCCACCCGGTGATTGTGTCGAGGTCCTGCTGCGCTAGTCCAAACCTTGCACCGAATTCCTGTGCGGTGAGCCAGTGGTGGAAGTTCGGCGAGCCAGGTGTATGGAGCTGTGCTAGAAATTCCGCAAGGGCCTTCTCTTGTTCGGGAGCAGGCTGCAACTGAAGAAGCATGTGCTCCATCGGGTGATCGTCTGAAACGGGGCCGCGATCATTGCTGGCATTTGCCTCAGTACGGGTGTTCCCCTTGAGCCTCACCAAATTCCCTTCGTCGATTCTCTGGTTTATGAGAACGCGCCTGGGCGGCCCTGATCCGATTTGCGCACTGGCAGGACAGACAACGGGGGGAGCTACTAATGCCAGGAGGAAGAGGCAGGCAAACCCGAGTTTCTGGCCTAACGGGGCTTCAATGGACACGGGTTGTGTTCTACATGGCGTGTGGGCGTGTCCACATCCCACCATGGAGAAATATTCTAGCGAGCCCCGGATCGAAGCCCGAATTACGCAGGTCGTAATACTTCCAGAATTCAGTAGTCATGCTAGGGCGGGGTGCAACCTCTTGATTATTTTCACCTTGGCGCGTTGGTTACCCTTTTGAAAATGTTGGGCAGTCTTATCGCGTGATAGCTCGCGGAAAAGCCCGGCTACAATAGGGGCGCAGCGGAACCTCTTCCGGAAAGTGTGCCCTGGCATTCGCCGTGGATGGTTGGGGCTGCTAAAGATGACTGAGGGCTGGAAACAGTGGGAAGGCCAAGCCGTCGAAAGAAAGTTTGGTCTGCGCCAGTACTTGGGTGGCTCTGACCACAGCGCCGTGTTCCTTACTGGCTTCGGTAAGCAGGAACCTCAGCGAGCGATCATCAAACTCATTCCGGCAAGTCTTGAACAAGCCGAAGTTCAACTCTCCCGCTGGAATATAGCTTCGACACTGTCTCATCCTCACTTGATCCGCTTGTTTCAGACAGGGCGCTGCGTGCTGTCGAACACTGATCTGCTCTATGTTGTCATGGAGTACGCCGAAGAAGACCTATCGCAAGTCCTTCTACACCGGTCGCTCACGCTAGCAGAAGCACAGGATATGCTTTCACCAGCTTTGGACGTTTTGGCCTATCTGCACGCCAAGGGCTTGGTGCATGGTCACCTTAAGCCAGCAAACATTATGGCTGTCGATAATCAGTTGAAGATTTCTAGCGACCAGTTGCTCCAGGTGCGTGAGTCAATTGGTAGTGCAGGCAAGCTGAGTCCTTACGACGCACCCGAAATCGCGAGCCGCGGTGTCTCTCCCGCTTCCGATGTTTGGTCGCTTGGCATAACATTGGTCGAGAGCCTCACGCAGCAGTTGCCTCCATGGGAACAAACGCGACAACCGCAAGCGGCGTTGCCGAAAACATTGCCCCAACCCTTTCTTGACATTGCGAGCCACTGCTTACATCGAAATCCGGAGTTCCGTTGGACCGTTGTCGATATCCGCGCGCGATTGCAGCCGACGCCATCCGTTTCAAATGAACAAACCACCACGAAAATGCCAAGGCCTTCAGGGAAATGGCGCTACTTGGTAACGGCCGCAGTTGGATTTGCACTATTGGCGATACTGGCGGGTCCGAGACTATTCAAGCCTCGCCCTAATCCACGCCTTGAGCTTGCCCAAGGTTCTGTGAGTGCGCCGGAACAGCCAAGAACGAAGACAACTGGAGGTGGTCATGTTGAGGGTGCGGTGATAAGTCAAGTCGTACCCGATGTGCCCAAACAGGCAAGAGACACAATCCAGGGTACGGTGAGGGTGACGGTTAGCATAGCTGTTGATTCGTCCGGAAACGTTGTAGGAGCGAAGATTGATTTGCCCGGCCCTAGCAGGTACTTTGCTAATCTGGCATTGGAATCTGCGCGTGGTTGGACGTTCAGACCAGCGGAAGTTGATGGACGGAATGTTTCCAGTGAATGGATCCTGCGGTTCCAGTTTGAAAGAGCTGGAACCAAGGTGCTGCCTGTGCAAGCTGTTCCCTAGCAGGGTCTGACTATGGCTGCCTTCCTCGCCTGATCACGTTGAGCCCGTTCGCCCTCTTGACCAAAGCCGATGCCGGCTTTTTCCAAGAACTAGTTCGCAGGCCAGGAGCTCAGGTCCAGAATCAGTGTGAGTAGCCGCCCTCAGCTGATCCTATGCGCGCCGGCAACCATCAATTTCCACGCGAGATAACTCAATCCAAGCATTGCTGTTGAATCAAAATTTCAAAGGAACCGTGATTTTCATGACCCAGCCTACTCCCCAGCTGCTTCGCGCTGTCGATGCTCCCCCTAGAACTCAACTGGTGCGAGGCCTGGAACAGAGGGAAATCGATGTGATCTTGGCAGCGGCCAACCCCCGCCGATTTTCGTCCCATTCTGTGATGACTCGCCAAGGTGAACCTGCCGACCAACTCTTGTTGTTGTGGAAGGGCCGAGCGCGTTATTTCTTTGACACTCCGGATGGGAAAAAGATCATTTTGGCCTGGATTACTCCCGGCCATACCTTCGGTGGAACTGCGCTTGCATCCCGACCCTCCACCTATCTCGTCAGCACTGAAGCAGTACGGGACAGTCTTGTTCTCGCCTGGGATGCCGCAACCATTCGCTCGCTCGCACGACGCTTCCCTCAACTCCTAGAGAATGTTTACCTCACTGCAATCGACTATCTGTCTTGGTATGTTGCTGCCCATGCTGCCCTAACTTCTCAGACTGCGCGTGAGAGGCTCGCACACGTAATTTTGGGATACGCACCCAGCATCGGCCACAAGGTTCCCGAAGGCGTCGCGCTCGATGTGACCAATGAAGAGTTGGCCAACGCGGCGAATATCAGTCCCTACACGACGAGCCGACTAATTAGTGACTGGCACAGATCCGGTGCCATTCGCAAACACCGTGGGAAAATCCTCCTGCGCTCACCCGAAAGGCTCTTCCTTCCCGCCGCTTGACTCTTTTCCGCGTATGACTTTTTGAATTTCTTTCCATACGTCTCGCTGCTTTGCAATAACCGCGAGATTGCCTTGGAGCAACGACGGAACTACTCCGTCGCGACATACTGCTGAGTTTTGAATTCATCGACCTCTGGCTGACTTGGAGGTTCAACAGGATGAGACGGAGGCTTCTTGGCTGGATCGTCAATTCGGATTCTTGTGGTGGACGACTTCGAACCGTTCAGGCGCATCGTCGCGTCTATGTTTCAAAAACAGCCAGAATTGCAGATCATCTGCGAGGTTTCGGATGGCTTGGAAGCGGTTCAGAAGGCGAAGGAACTGCAACCGGACTTGATCCTGCTAGACATCGGACTTCCGAAGCTGCATGGAATCGAGGCCGGCCGACGAATAAGGAAGGTCTCCCCCACATCCTTAATACTGTTCGTAAGCCTCGAATCTTCGGCTGATGTGGTGCAAGAAGCTCTCAACTCGGGCGCACAAGGCTACGTCATCAAGTCAGATGTGGGAAGCGAGTTACTGACTGCCCTGAACGCCGTTCTTCGCGGCGAAACGTTTGTCAGCAGCAGACTTGCAGGCCAGGATTTCACCGGAGCTTCAGTCATCCGAGCCCCCGAGGGCATCCGACGCAGCAGGGTCTCTCCACCTCTCTCACAGCAAAACATAGAGACCACCCGCCGCCACAAAGTCGGCTTTTATTCCGATGATCGAGGTCTTCTTGATGACCTTTCACAATTCATCGGGGCTGCTCTCAAGGCAGGGAATACAGCCATCGTCGTCGCGACCGAGTCACACCGGGACAGCGTTCTTCCACGATTGCAAGCGCACGGCGTGGACATCGGTGCCGCGATTGAGCAGGGCAGATACATCGCCTTGGATGCTGCTGACACGCTATCCGCACTCATGCTCAATGACATGCCCGATCCAGCTCGATTCTTCAAACTCTTGGGTGATCTGATTGTGACAGCGGCGGAGTCCACGAAGAAAGAACAAGCCCGAGTTGCAATTTTCGGCGAATGTGCCCATCTCCTATGGGCACGAGGTAACGAAGAGGCGGTTGAGCTGGAGAGAGTCGGGAATCAACTTATCAATTCATACGACGTGGATATTCTGTGCGGGTATTCTCTTGGTGCCGTACACGGCGGGATGGATAGCCAGACCTTCCATCGAATCTGCGCGCAGCATTCAGCCGTTTATTCCCGGCGAGAAGAACGATCAGGGTAGGTTCAAGTTGCCTAATCTGGTGGCATATGCAGCCAAAGGTGGCAGTTGTGGGGTCGCTCGATGATCTCAACCACAAATTTCCTGAGATCCGCATCGGTTAAGTTCATGCGCATATGCTTCCCGCGTTCATAAGCGCTACGAGAACGCCTATGCCCATGTAGTACCCAGTTCTGACATGTTCTTGCTTGCTCTTAAGTACAGCTGCCACTTGAGTACAGAACGGTCCAGGGCCTCGAAACTTCCTAAGTTTATACTTGCGACGTGAGCTCACCAAAAACCATTTCGACACTTTCGCAATAGCTCCCGACAAAACTGGCAATAGTGACGTTCCGCGAGGTCAAGCCTATGCGTGCCACAGTGATTCTCAGCGTTTTCGTGTTAGTTGGTTGCACTTTCCCCTTGCTGGCGTATGCGAAGCGCAAGGTGATAATCGATCAGGACGCGCGCGGCCCCGCCACAACCGATCAGCAGTCCATCCTGGTATTCCTGCAATCACCGGAAGTCGAGCCTCTAGGTATCACAGTCGTGAGTGGTGACATGTGGCGCGACGAAGAGGTTGCACACACGTTGCGCATGCTAGAACTCATCGGCCGAACCGATGTTCCCGTCGTTCCAGGCGCCGTATTTCCCCTCATCAACCGGATGGAACTGATCGAACGCTGGGAAAAGCTCTACGGTAAAGTTAATTATCAGGGCGCATGGAACAAAAAGCCGGCAGGAGTTGGCGTACGCGGCCTGTTTCATGGCCCTTACGAGGTGCCCGACCTTGTGGAAGGAAATCCGACCACGAAGCCAGCCCAGGAAGATGCAGCCCATTTTATTATTCGCATGCTCCATAAGTACCCGCACGAGGTGACCCTCTACGCCGCCGGCCCACTCACCGACATCGCGCAAGCCATCAGTATCGATCCGCAGGTCCCCGATTTGGCGCAGGAGTTGGTCATCATGGGAGGTGCTGTTACTCCCGAACTACCGTACCCGTGGGTCACCTGGAACAGGCGCGAGTTTAATTTCTGGTGGGATCCGGAAGCCGTACACATCACCCTTACTGCCGCCGGATGGCACAAGGTTACGGTCACTACCGTTGATATTTCCGTTAAGGCTCGGATGACGAAACAGATGATTTCGGAGATTGCGAAGTCACCAAACCCGGCCGCACAATATGTCGCCAAGTATGCCGACGAGGAATACCTGTGGGACGAGTTGGCTGCCGCGGCCTGGCTCGATCCCTCGATCATCACCAAGCAAACCCAGCTTTACATGGACATCGATTACTCGCATGGCGGCGGCTATGGCAACACCTTGGTTTGGGCGCGGGGGACACAGCCTGGCCTCGGCGAACAACTGGTCAACGTCCAGCAGGATCTCGATCTCGCGAAGTTCTACGAAATGTTCATCGATCTGATGAAGCGCTCGACTCCCGGGGCCCACATCTCGGCAACAACTGGGGGAAATGGCACCGCAACTGCTGAAGGTACGTTAGCTTTCTAATCCAGTGCCACGTCAGAAACTCGTGGCGATGCTGGGTTGATTCCGCTTGTCCCATTCTTCGTCGAAACGGTTGCGGCTATAGAACGATTTCTGAGTGCCAATTCTAGTAGTGGAGAGCCCGGCGTAAAGATTGGCGCGCTGCACTGCTTCCAGTTCCGAACACCCTTCTCCCATGAAAACCGCGAAGCTTCCGATGAAGGCATCTCCCGCGCCGGTGCTATCGATGCTTTTGACTGGAAAAGCCGGCACGTGCTGCATGCCGTCGTGCCCGGCTAGCAGTGATCCATGTGCACCGAGCGTGATGAGGACTCGCCGGATGCCATCGCTCAGCAACTTCTCCGCACACCTTTTCGCATCGTCCACGCTTCGGATCCGCATTTTCGTGATCGTTTCCGCCTCGCTCTCGTTGGGAACAAAGTAATCAAGGTCCGAGAGCGCTTTCACATCGATCGGCTGGCCGGGCGCGGGATTAACGATGCAGCGGATACGATTCTTACGGGCGAAATCGACGGTGTAATACACGGTTTCAAGCGGGATCTCAAACTGCAGGACGATGCAGTCGGCCGTCTTGAGAGCGTCTGCCGCGGCATCTACATCGCGCGGCTTGACTTCGTTGTTGGCACCTTTGACCACCAAGATACGGTTCTGGCCGGACGAATCGACGAAGATGGGAGCTACCCCGCTGGAGACGCCGTCAATCTGGCGCACGTGAGTAGTGTCGATACCCAGTTTCTGGAAGTTCTGAATCGTAGCCGGACCGAATAAGTCGCTTCCCACACGGGCCACCATCAACACCTTCGCGCCGCAAAGGCGGGCAGCGACGGCCTGGTTGGCGCCTTTTCCCCCAAACCCGAGATCAAATTTCTGGCCGAAAACAGTCTCGCCGGGTTTGGGAAATACAGCGGTGAAAGTTGTCAGATCAATATTGGCGCTGCCGACTACAGCAATTATGGGAGTGTTGGGCACAGCGGGCGAAGTCTATTGAACACCCTGGAGACAGTCAACCGCACAACCCCTCGGCAGATCAGCGACAGAGCTTTTGCGAACGGACTGTGGCTACCCTCAATCCGCAAAAGCGATTAGCGTTCGCGGATTACATTGGGTCGGTCGCTTCGGGTCATGGGTATCACCAGCTACCACCGGCACTAAGGCTCAGTGCGCTTGGCGTTGACGGATTCCTGTCGAGAAGCTAGGCTAACGGCCCAAGTTACAGCCAAGTAGCTTTCGAGTGGGTGATCCGGCGATTGTTCATCTGTTGTTGCCGACCAAAAGCTCGCCCTAGCCTGAGTGCACAACGATTATGTTTACGCCGAACAATATTGGCATTGCCCTTGTGATGATGATTACCAGCGCCGCGTGTTGGGGTTCCTGGGCTAACACTTACAAAGGGGTAAAGAATTATCGCTTCGAACTCTTCTATTGGGATTACGCGCTGGGCATTTTCCTGATTTCGGTGATTCTCGCGTTCACCCTGGGCAGCATTGGACATGGTCCCACCAGTTTTCTAAACAATGTCCATTCCGCAGACCGGTCGAACATCATGTTCGCCCTCTTTGGGGGTGCTATTTTCAATTTGGCGAATTTGTTGCTGGTTGCTGCGATCGACATGGCAGGCCTTGCGGTGGCTTTCCCGGTCTCTATTGGCATCGCCCTGGTTGTCGGGGTGGTGTTGAGTTATGCCCTCCAGCCGAAGGGGAATGCCGTGCTTCTGGCCCTTGGAGTGATCAGCGCAGTGGTGGCCATCATTCTGGATGGGAAAGCATACGCAACTTTAAAGGCTGCAGAAAAAACCGTGGGCAAGAAGAGCATCCTGACCTGCATCGTGTCCGGTGTTCTGATGGGATTGTGGGCTCCCTTTGTTACACGTGCCATGACTCGCGGAAATACTCTCGGTCCCTACAGCGTCAGTGTTTTCCTGACGATGGGAGCGTTGTTGTCTTGTTTCCTATGGAACACGTATCTCATGAAGCATCCCCTGGTTGGTGAACCAGTAAGGTTCAGCGATTCATTCAACGAACCACTCTCAGGGCATCTGCTGGGCATAGTCGGTGGGACAATCTGGGGCATCGGAACAGTATTCAATCTGGTAGCCGCGAGCTTCACCGGGGTGGCTATCTCGTATGCTATCGGGCAGTCTGCCCCCATGGTGGCAGCTCTCTGGGGGATTTTCGTCTGGAAGGAGTTCCAAGGTTCAGGAGCGAAGGCGAAGATCTATCTGGCTACGATGTTTGGCTTTTACGGGCTGGCAATTCTGCTCGTAGCACATGCAAACGAATAGGAAAACGGTCAAGAAGACACCATCGTGACAACCGTCCAGAGCAAACGAAGTCCATTTTCAATGTGTAGCGACTGCAGAGACAGAGCAATGATGGCAACCACTTCGATTCAGCCGCATTGGGTGCTAGCGCTCTCCACCGTACGACCCTAGCTGAACCCAGTCCCCCAGGGAATGGGACCGGACTTACGGTTCTCAACCTCCATGGCCACAACATCCGCCCCCCCGAGAGTTGACGTTTTCTGCGGCACCTGCTTGGGATAGGCAAACTGCGGGGTCTTGTTCTTGGAGGTGAAACCGTGGTGGTGCTTGGAGCATCTGGACGAAAGCCCATTCGGCTGCTGTTCTGCCACGTGGCAATCCGCGCTGCGATTCGATTAGTGGTGCACCGGTTCGACCTCGCTAATGTGCTACGATGTCGCCCTGCCTAGGCTCTCGAGTTGCAGCCATGACTGAATCGTTCTCCTCCCACACCAGAGAGCCTGGCCGCATCGCGGGGCATGCAACGCGGGCGAATCGAACCCGCTGGATGCGCTGGCTTCCCGGGTTGAACACGTTGCGTGGGTACGAGTCGTCTTGGCTGCGGCACGACCTTGTGGCCGGCCTCGTCATGACGACCATGCTCGTGCCGGTCGGCATCGCATACGCTGAGGCCTCCGGGGTACCGGGTATCAACGGCCTCTACGCGACCATAGTGCCGCTGCTCGCCTACGCCCTGTTCGGTCCCAGCCGCATTCTCGTCCTGGGGCCGGACTCGGCGCTTGCGCCCGTGATCCTCACAGTGGTGCTGCCGCTTTCGGGGGGCGAACCGCGACGTGCGGTCGCGTTGGCTGGAATGATGGCACTCGTCTCCGGCATCGTGTGCATTGCCGTGGGCCTAGCGCGTTTGGGCTTCATCACCGAGCTGCTCTCAAAGCCAATCCGCTACGGTTACATGAACGGCATCGCGCTGACAGTGCTGCTGAGCCAAGTCCCGAAACTTTTCGGCTTCTCTGTCAAGTCGAACGGGCCGCTGCGTCAGGTGTGGGGAATCGTGGACCAGGTGCTGGCAGGGCGGACGAACGTCGTGGCGCTCGTGATCGGCGCCAGCACCCTCGTTCTCATACTGTTACTCAAGCGCTGGCCGCGCATCCCAGGCATTCTGATCGCGGTGGTCACCGCAACCTTTGTCGTAGCAGCCTTCGACCTGGCCAGACGAGCCGGAGTGTCCGTGCTCGGTCCTCTACCACAAGGATTGCCCTCGCCACGCCTTCCGCTAGTCCCAGTCAACGAGCTGGTACCGATTCTCATGGGTGGCGTTGCGGTCGCTCTCGTTTCATTCGCGGATACGAGCGTGCTCTCTCGAACCTATGCGGCACGTCTGCGTGCGCCAGTCGATCCGAACCAAGAGATGGTGGGCCTCGGCATGGCAAATCTTGCCACAGTTTTCTTTCAGGGCTTCCCGATCAGTAGCAGCTCGTCGCGCACACCAGTGGCCGAGGCGGCGGGGGCCAGGACCCAACTGACGGGGGTTGTAGGCGCCCTCGCCATCTCACTGCTGCTAGTGCTCGCGCCCAATCTGCTCCAATATCTGCCTCATACCGCTCTGGCTGCGGTCGTCATTGCCGCGGCCATCGGCCTGATTGAAGTGTCCGACCTGCGTCGCATCTATCGCATCCAGCGCTGGGAGTTCTGGCTTTCGATGGCCTGCTTTGCTGGTGTGGCCACGCTCGGCGTCATTCCGGGCATTGGGCTCGCGATCGTAATTGCGGTGATTGAGTTCCTCTGGGACGGCTGGCGCCCGCATTCGGCTGTCCTTGGCCGCGTGGAACGAGTCAGTGGCTACCACGACATCGCACGCTATCCGGACGCACGGCTGATCCCGGGCCTTGTGCTGTTCCGTTGGGATGCGCCGCTGTTCTTTGCGAATGCCGAGTTGTTCCGCGAACGTGCCCTTGATGCCGTTGCGAGCTCACCGACGCCGGTCCGCTGGCTTGTGGTTGCAGCGGAGCCAGTCACTAGCGTCGATGTCACTGCGGCCGATGTCGTCTCCCAACTCGACGACACCTTGCACGCCGCGGGCATCGAGTTGTGTTTCGCCGAGATGAAGGATCCGGTCAAGGACAAGCTGAAACGCTTCGGCCTCTTCACGCGCTTCGGCGAAGAGACTTTTTTCGCGACTCTCGAAGAAGCAATGAGTGCCTACCGCGTGACGTACTCCGTCGAGTCAGTCCATTGGGAAGATCACAGGTCGTAGCTGGCGGGTTCTGCGAAGCTACATCGAGATCAAAGACATCGTACTCTGCCAAACCAACCAAGGCTCGGGAAAACGAACCGACCTGGGGCTTAGCAAGCGACCTGTTGCAATTGTCGGATAGATATGCGAAAAATGCTCGACGCGGTCGCTGTGCGTCGGGGTACCTCAGTTCTCTCAGGCCTCGTCGGGCAGGACCCCGATGTCTGCAACTTTCTGAGTAAGTCCAACCAACAGCCTTTGCGTGGCTAGCGGCTGGCTCTTAAAGACCCAGAGAATTCGCGAGGCATGTCATGCGTCGTACTCTTCTGTCGAAGCTTGCCCTTGTCGTGACTATACTGCTTACGGCCGCAGCCCCGCTGTGTGCGCAATGGACGACGGCGACGATTGATGGCTCCATCGGCTCGGGCGAGTACGGGAACAGCAACTCACTCTCCAATGCCGGTAATACGGGACAAACCTGGTACATGACGTGGGACGCCAGTAATCTCTATGTCGCCATAGTGAACGCTAATCTCTCCGAAGGCGCGGTGCTTTACATTAAGCCTAACCCGCAGAACCCGCCGACGTGCTGCTCGAACAGCGACGGAAACCTAACGGCTTTTCAATACGACTTCACGAATTTGTCCTCATTGCCCTTCCGTGCATCGTTTGTCACTTATTTCAAAAACGGCTACAACGAATTCCGCAGTTCTGACGGCAGCGGCAACTGGAGTGCGCAGACCTCGTATTACGCCAACTATGCCGATAACGGCAGCAACACCAACACGCGCGAGATTGCGATTCCCTGGAGCGCCATTACGGGCGGTGGAATCCCATCCTCGTTTGTCTTCTTCGGCTTTCTGACATCTGGTGGCGGCTACATCTACGGACAGGTACCCACCGACAACAATATCGGCGGCTTCAACGGGACCACGGCGACCCAGTATTTTTCTGTCACGAATACCGGCAACGGCACCAGCACGCCACCGTTCTCCAATGAGCAGCCAGCGGGCTTCAGCGGCGCCGACAAGGCGGGCTTCTTCCACAACACTTTTGACCCGTTCTATCGTGATCAGGAAGGTGCGGTTCCGGAGAACACGCAGGTTACATTGCGTTTCCGCACGCTGCACGCCAGCGGCATTTGGGGCGTAAGGGTACGCGCGTACCTGTTCGACACGGCAACCGGCAACACCACCGGCCCGGTTGACACGGACATGCCCTTCGACCAGAACTTCACCGTGAATGGCACGGAATATGACACCTGGATAGCCACGCTGACCATGCCGTCTATGCCTACGGTCTATTACTACAAGTTTAAGATCAACCGCGACCAGACGAATGGTTTCTACAGCGACGACTACCTTGATGACAACGATAACGTTCACAAAGACGGTTCCGGGGCAGCCAGTGATGGCGAGCCATTCAACTCGTTCCAGATAACCGTCTACGATCCGAACTTCCAGACTCCAGCCTGGCTGCAAAACGCCAGTGTGTACCACCTCATGCCGGACCGTTTCCGCAACGGCGACCAGACCAATGACTACTGCCGCGCGGGATCGACAACCGGATGCCCGTTGTACTACGGCAGCCAGCAGGCCTTCACCTACAACCAATGGAACACGCAAATTTGCGATCCGCGCAGCAACACCTCCGGTTGTTCGGGTGAGTACAGCAATCAGTTTTATGGCGGCGATTTGAAAGGCGTACAGGACGAGCTGGATTACATCCAGTCGCTTGGCCTTGACACCATCTACATGAACCCAATTTTCTCGGCGCGGTCGTATCACCGCTACGACACCGATAACTACCTCCACATCGATCCGGCGCTCGGAGGCGATACAGCGTTCGCTGCCCTGTCGACCGAGCTGCAGCGCCGCGGCCTGCAGGTGATTCTCGACGGGGTGTTCAATCACGCGTCATCCGATGGCACGTACTTTGACCGCTACGATCGCTATGACGGCACCGCCCCCAATATCGGCGCGTGCCTGTCGCTGGCGTCGCAGTGGCGTACGTGGTTCAACTTCACCGACAACAACGTGCCCTGCACTTCGGCTGACTATGTTGGGTGGTTTGGCTTCGACAGCCTGCCGACCTTCAATCACACAGTAGGCGCAGTGAAAGACTTCTTTTATCGCGCGCCGGGGAACGTAACCCAGCACTGGTTTGGCCAGGGAGCATCAGGATGGCGTTTCGATGTCGCTGATGACGGCAATTTCCCGCACGCCTGGTGGGTCGATTACCGCATGTATGCCAAGACCTACAACAGCCAGGGTCCGCTAATCGGAGAAATCTGGCCGAACGCCAGCCAGTGGTTGGCCGGAGATCAGATGGATGCGGTGATGAACTATCGCTTCCGCAAGAACATCACTGGATTCGTGCGCAACGCGGAATGGCACGACGATAATAACAATGGCACGAACGACATTCCCGGTCTCACGCCCAGCCAGTTTGACAATGCCATACGCGCGGTGCGCGACGATTATCCGCCGCAGGCAACCGCAGCCATGCTGAACCTGCTCGATTCGCATGACGTGAACCGCGCACTGTACGTCATGACGGAATTGGGCGACACCGGCTTGACGCAGGCCAAGCAACGCCTGGAGCTGGCAGCGCTCTTTCAATTCACCTATCTCGGAGCGCCCATGGTGTATTACGGCGATGAGGTAGCGATCAATTCCCCATCGCTCGCCAACAGCGCCAACGGCCCGATCGGCGACCCTTACACAAGGCCGCCGTATCCCTGGCTGGATCAGGCGGGCGATCCCAGCATCTATGGCCCGCCCGACACCAGCGTGCAGTCCTACTACACCACTCTGGCGCACCTGCGGAAGCAATATTCGGTCCTCCGCAACGGCTCGTTTGTAACCTTGCTCACCGGCGACACACAACAAGCCAACACCGCTCCCAACACCTATGCTTATGCGCGGGTGCTGAATGGCTCCGACAGCGCGATAGTAGCCATGAACAATGGTTCTTCCACGAACAACGCCTCTATCCCGGTGAACGGAGTGTTCACGGATGGCACGCAGTTACAAGACGCAATAAGCGGATCAACCTATTCGGTTAGCGGCGGGAATGTGGCTGTCACGCTCGCGGCGCGCACTGGCGTCGTGCTGCTGCCTTCCCCCGTGAATGTGGATCTGGTGCCGCCGATTGCATCGATCAGCACCATCCCTTCAGCAAATGCGCATGGTTGGATCAACAGCAGCCCAGTTACCGTCAATCTGAGCGCAACGGACTCGGGAAGCGGTGTGGAACAGCTCCGCTACTGGATCAACAATGGCCAAGTCACGGTGGCCGCCGGGAGCAGCGCCTCGACGCAAATCAGCGGCGAGGGCATGAATTCCGTCGGCCTGCGCGCACTCGACAATGCTGGCAACATCAGCTCGCTGGTGAAGCAAGCGCTGAACATCGACCTGACCCCTCCGCACGTTACTGTCTCTGCCAGCCCCTCGTCACTCTGGCCGGCCAACGGCAAGATGGTCAAGGTCACTATCTCCGGGATGATTACGGATAACCTGTCGGGGGTGGGCCCCAGCACGCCTGCTTTCCAGGTAGTAGATGAGTACGGCAGCGTTCAACCCAACGGTCCAGTGAGCCTGAAGCCTGGGGGAAGCTACTCGTTCACAGTCTTACTCCAGGCGTCGCGAAAGGGAAACGACAGCGACGGGCGACAATACAAAATCACGGTGAGCGCTGCTGATTTCGCCGGCAATTTGGGTTCGGCTGTGGCGGTTGTAACGGTGCCGCACGACCAGGGGCACTGAAAGTCAATCCGTCAGCTTGGAGCCTATGACGAGAGCGGCGCTCAGGGCTGCCGCACCCCGTTCCACGCGGCATTCCACTCGGCACGCCGCGCGTAGAAATACGCCCCCATGCAGAAGTCGAAGGCCGCACAAAAGACTCCGTAGGCGAGCGGGATGGCGGTCAGCTGGCCCGGCTCGAACGCGGAGTAGGCTCCATGCGCCTGAAGTTCGTGCAGCAGGTCCCACAGCCCGTGCAGGGTATATCCGACAATCAGGGCGAAGGGCAGGCGCGCGCCCAGCAGGCCTATCGCGACAAATGCCACGACGACAGCCGTTTCCAGCCGCCACGCCGTTGCCACTCCGAAGTAGGCTACGAAAGCCAGGTAGAACGCCGCGATCATGATGAGAAACATCGCATAGAAGATCTGCTCTGCCTTAGGCGCGAGAACTTTGCGTGCGATGAGGATGACCCCGGCTGCCGCCATGAGCCCGATCACCGCGTAGAGGATCACGATCACGACAAACCCAAGCATGCTGTATCCTTGGCCCATCGGTTTGGCCTCCTTTTAGTTGGGCTTTGCTGCCGCACCTCGTGGCGCCAGAAGCGCAAGGACAGCCGCTACAAGGAATAGCGCCGGGACATCGCCCCAAAGGTGCGCCCTCTGATCTGGGTTCGCCAAAGCCTGCGCTCCCATGATTCCGGCGTGCACAACACTGGACCACACCGTAAACCAGATCAGGCTCAAGTGTGCGAGCGGGTTGCGGCTCGCGAGCAACAGGAAGACACCCAGCGTCGCGTAGACACCCAGAATCATCTGCAGGTAATGCGGCAGGTGATGGGACTGTCCAGTGTGCCACGACCAACCGGACCGAGGGTATATATCCCGACAATAAAAATCAGACCTACCAGTACCAACGCCATGCGCAAATATTTGTTACGATCGGCTTCAATCACAATTTCCTCCAGGGGGCTACTCGGATGAAACTTCGTAGCCTCGCTCATGTGATTGCTGATTGTCTGTGTGCGCTTCGTCAAACCAGAGAGATCGGTTGCTCGGGAGTACTGAAGAATTTGCTCAGAGTCCTGCAGTGATCGGTATAACAGGGTTGGGCCACCTGGGTCAGTTGTTGTAATCAGATGAGATGAGAAGGCCGGTCTAAGTAACTGTTGAAATCAGGCGATTGGGTCGCTGAGGCGACCCAATCGCTTGATCGGGATGAACAATCGTGAAGGGTTGGGATGACCACGCTGGAGGACGCCCTATGTTACAGACGTGATGAGGTCATTTGACGTCGACCTTCGCGCGCATCCAGGGGTGAATGCAGCACTGAAAGACCGTCACTTCCCTGGCATCGAATGCTTTCCTGGCGATGGCTGAGCGCGTTTCGGAAAGAAGTATCTCAATGATTCCTGGCGTCCACGAATTGCTTGAGAGCAGCCTACAAAACCTCGTCGCGCAGTGCTGAGCGGGTCTGATGACAAGGCTCCAGTTATGACAACAGCAGGGCCACGGCAAAGAACAGGCTAATGAGAACGACCAGGGCACCGCCGGTTAGCACAATCTCGCTCAGCAGATCGGGGTTCATTAGCTCATCAGGATGGATGTGTTGTAGGCGTTGCATATCCGGTCCTCCTTCACGAAGAGACCAGACCCCACTTCATTCTCTCCAAGTGGAAGGGCAAAAGATGTGACCAGAATCACCCCAATTTGCGCTCCTCAAGCGCTCCTCAGCACCAACAGTGGGGTTGGACATTAAGGCGCAGCCGATTCTCGCCGAGAGAGACTGCGCCCTTAGCCAAACAAATGCCCGATGAGAACGGGCACTCGAAGTGACGTATCTGCATGTTCGACCTTTCCGAGCGAAGGGAACAAGACTCCAAAGGTAGTTGGCGCAGCGGCTACGCAAGTTCTCCCCGCCACTACACAGCACGCTGATTGAAGGCCATTTCTCACTTGACTTAACCGTGCCTTGGTCGGGACGTTGACTAAGTTCCGCACAGGAATGAGTTCCAATTCGGGATCAACGCCGGATTAGCTGAAATCTCGGTGCTTGCACTTGGCTAAGCACACTCACGTAGTATCCTCAGACACTCAATCATGGCTCTTCCTTGGTGGTAGCCCGCCTTCCAGATGTGGCCTTTGTCGCCCTTAACGGCTCTGCCAAACGCTGGGATTCGATCCGATCGCCTGCGGAATCTTTCCGGCAGGCAGGGGCGGAGGAGTCAGCGTACTTTTCGCGGTGCCCTCTTACCAAAACGTGATCTTCTACATTTCGGACAGGTAACCCGTCTCAGGATCAGCGTTGAAGGAGACGTCCGGCAAGTTACGGCCTGCGAAAGAGGCCGGCAAGGGAACACCAGGCCAAAAGGCTGCAGGAAGAAATTCTGATTCGGCTGGCTCAATTGTATTCCCGGGACGCTCAGCTACTACTGCGTTCCGGGTGAAAACGGAGAGTTAGTGCGGCAGCAAAAGATCTCCACCACAGCCAAGGCTCTGCAAGAGGCATTGGGAGCAGTGCCGCGCAGCCGGATCGCGCTGGAAACCGGGACGCACTCTCCCTGAGTGAGCCGATGGCTAAGTGATTTGGGCCACGAGGTGATCGTGGCACATGCGCGCAACGTGCGCCTGATCGGGGAAAGTTGTCGCAAGGACGACCGTCTAGACGCGCAGACCTTGGCCCGGTTGGCCTGGATCGATCCCCAGTTGCTGTGCTCAGTGAAGCAACGCAGTGCCAAAGCGCAGGCGGATCTGACGGTGGTCCGGGCGCGAGCGGGGCTGGTGCGGGTACGGACGGCGCTAGTCAACACAGCTCGCGGGCTGGCGGAATAGGCTCTCGCTGCCGTGAGATGTCGTTGCGCTAGTTCCGCGTCCGTGGTCGGCTTTTACTGCTTAAGAAACTCGACGACCTTCGCGTCAACGACAGCAGCTCCGGGGCCCGATATCATGTGACTCCAAGTTGGCGCCTCCCATAGCTCGGATCCAGCAATATTCGCATGGGAATACTCCGCTACCGCAAATGGGATCGCCGCGTCACCCCGACTGTGCACAATTAGGGTTGGCGCTTTAGTCGAGTTCAGTACTGCATCTTCCGCGGCTTGTTCCATATCGTTGGAAGCCGCTTGACCCCAGGAAGCCTGCCACCGAAGGTAGAAGCTGCATATCGCGTCAATATCTGCCTTGCTCATCCGTTTCACAGCCTCGTCCGGATCATGCGTTCCGAAAATACTCATCGTGACACGCGCCAGGGATCTTGGCGCCACCCTCGCAAGGATTTTCAAAATATATCTCATGTAGCCGTATTGGGAATCGTAGAACTTCTTTCGGGTTTCAAAGCCTTTTGGATCTACATCTTTCATGTATTTCGAGACGACCTCTGCTAGAACCAATTTGCGTACCCGCTCAGGATGTCGAGCTGCCAGATAGATCGCTGTTGGCCCTCCAGAGGATTCGGCAATCACGTTTACGTGCGAAATGCCCAATCTGTCCATGAGAGCAACCATCGCATCCGCAGCTTCTGGTGCGGTCCTTCCTACCGATAATGGAGTTTTCCCATAGCCTGGCCGGGAGGGTGTGAGGATCGAAAAACCTGCGGCCAATAAGGCTTCATTTCCGCCGGAGGATTCGCAGTCATCCATCGAGCCAGTAAGTCTCAGGACTACTGGACCTTGCCCCAGCAGTGTATATTCAATCGGACCTAGCTTGGTCTGTACGACATTCCTTGGGTACTTGTCTGCGACTGGCCATGTGGCGCACACAAGAAGCACAACGAGCATGCCAGCAACAATCCCTATTATTGTTACCAAAACCTTAGCTTTCATTCCCAACCGCCGTGGGTAGTGTCCTTAATGGCTCATGGCCACGAGTAAATAGCAATTTTCGGCAACGGAGATAGCGATCTGTATGCGCTCGATGCATCCAGGGGCGCACTGCGCTGGAAGACGCTGCCTTCTTTCTTCGAAAGCGCGATTCGGGAAGCTCGCGTTGTCACAACTCCATCATCTTCTGCTTACGCAGAAGAAATACCGACAAGTTCCAACAGAAAGCGAGCCTTTTAAATGTAGCGTCCCAATTTTGGAATGCCTGGCTCCATGCGTTATGGTTGGATTGCAAACATGCACTCCCCGAATTGCTTGACCTGAGAGCGGAATAACTGTTGAAAACAGGCGTTAGCGCTCACAACTGGGACGAGTAGGTACGGGAGCGTTGCAACGAAAGGGGACCGTTGCAACGATGGTTTGAAGCTCACGATGGTTCCTACGCCGATTTTATAAAGTACTTCTCAGACAGATCCTGCGACCGCTTCGCACCTTCTTCAGTCAAGACGACTGATTTTGCCTTGGTGGCGGGATCCGAAATGTAACCCTTCTGATGGAGTCGGTCGAGGGAGTCCCAATTATGACTTTTCCATGCTCTCCAATAGGGCTTGTCCTTAAAGGTGGTTAGATACAGCAGAGCCAACACCGCTTCGTCGACTTTTTCTTCATCAATTTCTAGGTCCATGAAGTCCCCCGCGTGGACGGATTACAACTAGCCCGCACCGGATTTATCGTCTAATCCCGATCTGGAAATGGAGACCGTGAGAATCGGGCAATCACTGACATTCTGACCGTGGCGTGAGTGAATTTGACGAGGGTACTTCTCAGCTCTCGCTTTCTCGACCAACTGCGCTCCTCGAACGAAAAGCAAATCAAGAAAGGAGCGACTCCGTATGAAAAAACTCCTTGTCCTTTCTGTAGTCACGGTGGTTGTAGTGTTTCTCGCCGCCGGAATGAGTGGCTGTGGGAGCAGCGGATCACAGCCGGCACCAACGCCAACACAAACGGCGACGCCCACACCCACACCGTCAGCGACGTCGACCAGCAATGCGTTCGCCTCCCTTCGTGCTGATGCCACTATTAGCGGCAGCGCAGCTCTTATTACCCCGCAACAGCATCAAGCAGCGAAAATCGACCATGCCATCAGCCGGCAGGCGGCAATTAGTGTAAATGCGGCTCCGGTCGATATTTACGTCTGGCCAGTATCGATACAAAACGGATTCTGGAACCTGTTGGGCGAGCGTAAGATTACCAGCGCCCCAGCCTCTTATTCTTCTGTTCACCTCGTTGGTACCGCCATGGTTTTTTCCGCCATCGTGAATGGCTACAACCAGATCTTTACCACCACGGTCCCCGCAGAGGGAAACACTATGGGAGAGACCGTACAGCTTACTACCGATGCGGAACACCATTGGCTACCTCACCTCAGCCCTGCCGGGGACATAGTGTTCACCAAATTCGATCCGAACTCTGAGGGGGACGTGGTGTGCGTCATCGAAAACGCTCGCGGAGCAACCGAGAACTGTTTTAATTTTTCCTCCACCACTTCTGTGCTGAAAGGAGCCAACATTTGGCATGCCAGTTGGGGTCTTGATGGCAAGATCTTTTTCGAAGCCTGGGGCGGTCCACTTAAGTCAGACGAAATCTACATGGTCATTTGGGATGGCGGCGCATTAAGCACCGGGCTTACCCAGATCACAAACAACGCAGGAACCAACAACTATGACGAGTCTCCTTCGATTTCCAGGGATGGAGCCTACATGGCCGTCGATACCTGGAACGATGCGACTCACCACTATGAGATCACGTTGATCGATTTGAATACGAGGCAGAGACCCACCATCATCGGCGGCAAGGAAACGGATTCCGACTTTTGGGATCCTTTGTATACCATCGGCCCGCTTGTATGGGTTTCCCCGCGAGACATCAACCAGAACCAAGAAATTTATACGATGAGCTACAGTCCGGTGCAGTTCACCCACAACAGCGTCGCGGATTACTTTGCGAGCACTCTCCGGTAGTCCGTGGAGATACCCGAGCCCTGGAACCTTTTCGAATAGTTGGAGAAAGCCTAGGCTATGTGGCGCCGGTGGGCATAGTTGCTGTAATGGCGATTTATCGCCAATTGGGACGCCAAGGTCATTGGCAATGACGAATCCCAATACATTACCGAGGGCAGCACCGAAATTTGCATCTACGATCAGCCAAGCAGCTTTCTACGCACCGCGCCCAATGTGCCGACGAAGCCGGGGCCAAGCAGAAGAAGGCTGGAAGGCTCAGGCACGGCAGGGACGCCGTTCACATTGATAGATCCGCTGATGGTGCTGAAGGAGAGGTTATTCCCCAGGGCATCAGAAAGGCTGGTGGAAGAAAACGCTCCGATGGCACGCCGGGTATGCCGGTAACAACATCATTTGCGTGCGATTGATCTGGGGCTGTTATATAGCCCGATTCGCTACCCTTGTAGTATTTATCTCCACTGTATACCGCCTTCACGTATTGCGTGACGTTAGGAAGAGTAGTAGTGAAGGACGCTTTCCCGCCAGACAGCGAGACAGTTGCCAAAATCGTCTGCGACAAACCACTATCAATAAACGTGATCGTTCCAGTGGCCACACCGATTACTGGCGAAGACGTCACCGTAGCGGTAAAGGTCACCTTCTGTCCTGGGCTAAAGAATTGATTCGATGATTTGATGGTTGTAGTGGTTGGAACATCCAAAATCAGTTTCAGCAGCTCCCATCCGCCCAAGAGCTTCCCAGGAGAGTTGTCCGTCAGGAGGTTCATGGGATTGGCCATGCCGAGATAGAGTGCATCGTCGGCCAGCATGGTGCGAATGCCATAGCTGCTCTGGTTACCTACCCCGGTAATGCTCACCGGAACTGCCGGTTGTGAAGTGGAATAGAACTTCCACAGGTCTGCGCCTTCGAACCCGAGTGCGGCTTGCAGCACCGCTGGCGGTACCTGATTGGTCAGGCTTGAGATCCCATGGACCCCAAGGTATAGCCAGTCCATGGTGCCCACGAAGAGTTCGTTGTTATAGACATCCATGGTCCACGTGTAATTGTTAAAGAAGTTGTTGAAGCCGGCCCAGCCATAGGTGGGTTTTTGTCCCAGACCATTAGGCACCAGCTGCCACTGGCCGCTGCCGGAGTCGAACTTGGGCAGCACGGATGAGCCGTACAACAGTTCTACTTGCTGCGATGCGGTACCGAAATTACGCCCGCGGAAGATCACGATCGGGCGATACGTTCCCAGAAACGCCGCCACATCGATAGGGGCACTAGGATAAAGTTGATTGAAGAACACCAGCCCTGTCCCTGGGACATGCATTGTTCCCCAATATAGATAACCTCCAAACGAAGCCAGTGCGCCGCCGGCTTGGGCGGCAGCAGGCTCGACCTCGTATTGTGTAAGATCAAATACCTTCTGCCAGCCCGGACGGTCAGCCGTGGTCAAGTAGTCCTGACTACTGGTGAACTGCCGACTCATGACCAAGCCGGTGCCCGCGATGGCACCGCCAATACCCCAGGTGGACACGAAGATACGATTCGCGTGTTCGACCAGGTAAGCCGGGTCACCCGTGAGATCACCTACCGGATCGAACTGGAAGGGGTTAGCGAGACTGCCTGTCCAGCGCAGGATTTGCCCTCCTCCCGTTTTCGCCATTCCCGTATAAAGCTGCCCATGGATGACTCTCCATTGCCGGATGTTGGTGTAAGGTCCGGGGCGACCGCTTTGGCCATCCAGCGTGATCGATCCCAGGTAAGCATGGGTTGCGGCGTTGAACGCAAAGAGAGTCACGCCCTTAGCACTGATGCCACCCAGGAACACCACTCCGCCAAAGTTGCCTGCAGAACGTAGCCCAATGGTTCCCCCCAGGCGAGCGGCATCCGCTGCACTCGCCAGGAGAACTGACAACGTCATGTCGGTGAGTGTGTTCGTCGCGGTGTTGTACACGAAAATCCGAGGTGGGCGGATATCCTTCCCGCTCATCTCGCATTCCCAGGAATCGGTTTGCATGGCTGGGAAAGTGCCTGAAGGAAAGAAACCGTCGAGCACCAGACAAAGCGTATTGGAAATAGTGCCACTCCAAAGTTCCGCTCCGTACTTGGTGAGTCCCCAAACGTAAGCTTGATTCACTTTGGGAAGCCCATTTGCCGAGAAGCAGGCGGCGATATCGCTGGCACTGAAATCGTTAGGGTACTTGGATTTGAAGGAAGTCAGATTGTTGGGGTTGCCGAGTCCATAGAAACACTCGTCCACTTTGGCCTTCGCCAATAGCTGATGCCAGTAAGCAGCCTCACTGGGTGCGCTGGGTACATAGCCATAGCCATTGGACCAGAATTGCTGAAGCATGTCCTGGGAATCTGCCTGAACAAGTACAGGACAAAGAAGCCAGGCAAGGATTCCCAGGCCTAGGAGAATTGCGGCGCGCTTGGAAAAACACTTCTCGTTCATCTGTCTACTCCTGTTGCAACGCGAGAGTGAGGATCCAAATTTTGCTTCGTGTAAGTCACGGGTTGGGCCGTGGGGGAGATTTGTGGCCGCGGGAAATATGTGGCCGAGTGACGATGCCAATCTGTCGCAGGAGGAGGCTTGCTGTCGATGACCCCGGTTACATCCATGTCAGCGTGACCGAATCGGGAAAACGCAGGGTCAAAACGCTAAATTGCCCTCAGTTGATTTGCTCCGGTATCGGTCGGCACCGGGAATCGTGAGCGTCGAAAGCAGTTATGGCAAGACCAGCAACAAAAGAACTCTCAATTGTGACTGGTGAAATTACGAATAACTGTTGAAAAATCCCCTCTCGGCGTTGTCGTTGACGAAATCAAGGCGTTTAAACACTCATTGACCCCCGGGAGGGGCCATTCTGCGGGGCTTAGTTGGTGTAATGGCGATTTTTCGCCAACAATCGGCGGCGGTTACTTACGACGAACTGGAAATGTTCTAACTACAACGCCGCGATCTACCTCAGAGGTAGAAACGATACCTGGCTTGGCGATATGGATTGTGTTGAGCAGGACTTGGTCCTTGGTCGAGAAAGATACGCCAAGCAAGACAGCGTCGGGATCAGCACCGGCCTGCCAAATATTGCCCTCAATCATCTGCGAGTCCACTGTGTGATACCTGCCTTGGAAGACGTGTCCGCCTTTGAAGTGGAAGGTGATCTTTCTTTGCTGGCGTTCGGACGTGTTGGGACGATCACTAATCTGGCAAATCGGAAAAGATGAGCGGTGGATGATATTCCCGTCTAGCTGTACCTCAAGTCCCAAGGTGCGATTCTCGCCGCAATTCTCAAACCATCGCCAAACGGTCTCCTGCCCTGTTTGAGACGGTGGTGCCGATCCATGCGATAAGGCGCCGCCACTCACAGTGGTGACGAGCAGCACCAGAAGCGTTCTGAACATCATCGGTTCCACAGTCAGCACTTTACGATGGAGCACGCAGGAGTTCCAAGATCGTTGACGTTAACAGGCGATTACACAAGTGATCGAAACTGACGGGCTAGCTGTCTGGCACAATCGTGGCCCAGATCATTTCGCAAGACTGAATGTTCTCATGGGGCAAGTTCCTTCTCCGATGTGCAACGCCTTGCACATTTTCCTCTTTGGGAACGTGAATCTACACCACTTACGCTGGTCACTGGCGTGCTCTACGTGCGAGAGAGTTTCGCCGGCTCAGGCCCAAGAGCGCAGGTCCCTCCGAAAGCCGATCTCCAGATAGGTGAGCCGCCCTTAGGAAGCGGCTTCCTCCTTAGCCAGGTAACGAAGAGGCATCGAATGACTAATTCTCTTACTAATAAACTCGTGGGCTTTGTTTTCATCTTCGCGGCTCTTACCGCGAGTGCTACAACGGTTACATACGATTTCAATTCCACCCTGCTGCCACCGTCGTTAACAATCGACAACACGGGCTCGGACTATTCGCTGACACTAAGCGGCAGCCAAGCAATCCTGCAGCAAGCCTCCGGCTCCGCCGACGGATGGATCACGGTGACCTCGAGCTTCGTCTTGTCGGGCGACTTCATCGTTTCGATTGACGCATATCGCAGTGGTTTGCAAGCCGCACAGGCCGGGTTAGGGATGTCATTTGGCTCGGATGTGTTCTACGTCGGAACAAGTAAAATCAATGCCAACATCGGCCCGTATCCAGCCGCGTGGGGGTTTTCTGTTCCTGACAGCACCACCCAGTTCGCAACGTTCAAATTGGTTCGGACGGGTGACACCGTCTCTGCGTATTACAACAACGGTAGCGGTGATGTGTTCCTCGGTTCGAATAGCGATCCGTCGTTAGCTGTTGACGCGAAGGCAAACTTTTTCCTGATTCAGGCAGCTGGTGGAACAGGGCCAGAGAGTACCGCTTTAGACAATTTCACGCTCACGAGCGTGCCCGAACCCTCGACCCTGATGCTGCTTGGAGGCGGATTGGCAGGATGCGCCGGACTTGTTCGTCGCAAGCTATATCGTTAGCAGTCGGTACTGGCCTATATATAGCCGCCCAAAAGGGCGGCTTTTTCTGTTCTGCTGGTTAGCTGCTGTAATTAGGCGTTTACACTCATTGACCCAGAAAGGGTGCAGATTCGGCATAGTTGGTGTAATCGCGATTTTTCGCCAACTGAGAATCTTCCTTGACAATTGCATGGAAGCAGCACTAAGGTCCAGCCACGTTCCGTAGGATATCCCAGGCCAAAGTGAACAGACTGTGACGCTAACTCCGATGCGTCCTGCTCCTAACCCCTGAAGCGTCGTTTATCAGCTCGGGCAAGGGCCAAATACACCTCAAAGGTTAAGCAGCAGGCACCAAACGATCACATCGGGTTGTGCGCTGGGGAAAAACAACAGGACATCATGAAGTACCCACGCTATCACCCTGTCATCTTCAGAATAGTGGCCTCCATAATTGTGATC
>DATHDM010000342.1:0-43260 GCA_035319065.1 Terriglobales bacterium | reverse complement strand
GTCTCCGTGAGTTTTTCCGCCTGCTCCCACTGGTCGCCCTCTCCCGGCGCCAGAAACAGATTCATTTCCAAACCGTGCTGCCGGTTGTAAAGATCGAAATAACGCCCGCCGGCGGCGTAGAGGAATTGGTGTGTGCCACGTTCGATGATTTGTCCCGCCTCGACAACCAGAATCTGGTCAGCACGCCGAATCGTCGAGAGACGATGGGCGATCACGAAGGTTGTACGGCCCTGCATGAGGTAGGCAAGGCCTTCCTGAATCAGTTGCTCGGACTCGGAGTCGAGGCTGGAGGTGGCCTCGTCCAGAATCAGGATGCGGGGATCAGCCAGAATGGCGCGGGCGATAGAGACGCGCTGGCGCTGTCCTCCCGACAGCTTCACACCGCGTTCACCGATGATCGTGTCGTATCCATCCTTGAAACGCTCGGCGAATTCGTCCACACGCGCGATGCGTGAGGTGCGCAGGATCTCGTCTTCCGAAGCCTGAGGGCGAGAGAACGCTATGTTGTCGCGAATTGTGCCGTCGAACAGAAATGAGTCCTGCAGAACCGTACCCAGATGGGTGCGATACGAGTCCAGCCGCACAGTGGCAAGGTCGGTCCCATCCACCAGAACCGTGCCGGCTTTGGGGTTGTGAAATGCGGCCACCAGGCCGATGATCGTCGACTTGCCGGACCCAGAGGATCCCACCAGCGCGGTCACCGTTCCGGGGCGGGATTGGAACGACACATCCTGAAGCACCGGCTTGCCGGGCTCGTATTCGAAATCGACATGATGAAACTCGATGTTGCCCGAGATCGCGGGCAGCGAAACCACGCGCCGCGGGTCTTCATCCTCAGGATGCTCGCTTAGCACTTCGCGCGTGCGCTCCAGCCCGGCGATGGCCTCCGTAAGTTGCGTCCCAATCTGCACGACGCTGAACAGGGGAGCAGCCATGAAGCCGAGAAACATGGTGTAGGTGAAGAACCCGCCCAGGGTGAGCGTGCCGGCCAGAATCTGCCGTACTCCTACGAACATGACCGAGGCGCCGACCAGGCCGAGCAGCACGCTGGAAGAAAGACTCATCACCGAAGTGGCGGTCAGCGTCTTCAAGACGTTGGCGAGCAAACGCTGGACACCCCTGCCGAACACCGCGTGCTCGCGCGCTTCGGCATGGTATCCCTTGACCACGCGGACGCCGCCCAGGGACTCGGTAAGCCTGCCGGTCACCTCGGCATTGATTTTCGAGCGCTCACGAAAGATGGGGCGCATGGTAGCGAAGGCCTTGCGCAGGGCGAGCGCGAAGACGCTCAGGAATCCAATCGCCATGAGGGTCATGCTGGCGCTGATGCGGAACAGGACAACCAAGGCGATCGCAGCCGTGAGCAAGCCGCCAAAAAACTCGACCAGTCCGGTGCCGAGAAGGTTGCGAACCCCTTCCACGTCGGACATGATGCGGGAGACAAGAACCCCGGTCTTGTTGGAATCGTAATATGCCACCGGGAGCCTTCCTACGTGGTCCTGCACTTTGAGCCGAAGTTCTGCGATGAGCCGCTGAGCGGCCTTCGAGAGCAACTGGGTCAGAGCAAAGGAAGTGGCACCCTGAATGAGAGTTGCCAGCAGGACCGCGGAGACGATCGGCAGCAGCAGCTGCACCTGTCGCTTGCTGACCACGTTGTCGATAAGAAACCTGGTTGAATACGGAAGCACCAGTCCCGAGACGCGGTTGACCGCCATCAGCAGCAGGCCAAGCGCCAGCAGCCATTTGCGCGGGCGCACCAATTCCCATATCTCCGGCAGCGCTGCGCGGAGATCGAGTTTGCGCTTTCCGTCGCTCTTACCCGGTTGGCTTGGGAGCGAATTGCTCACTGATAAGAATTGGACGCTCCGTTCGGTGCGCCCGGCACAAAATCTTGCAGCACAGGGCTTTCAAATCCGGCGCCTGAAAAGTTTGCTCGAAGTGGAGGGTAAGGGCCACGCCGGAAACCGCGCTGTGAGCCTGCACGCCATTTCATCGGAATCTTTAACATTCGGTTAACTTGGCAAGGCTGGTCGGCGCCGCGATAATGCCCGGATGTCTTCGCTCGACCTGCTCCTGGGGAGACCGCTGGCTTCGGCGGAGGCGCGTGCCGACAGGATTGGCATCGCCGCCGGCATTCCGATTTTTGGATTGGATGCCCTCAGCTCTGCCGCGTACGGGCCCGAGGCTGCACTCACGCTGCTGATCCCGCTGGGGACGCTGGGCGCCCGCTACAGCATGCTGATCAATGCCGCTATCAGCTTGCTTCTGCTGATCGTGTATTTTTCGTACCGCCAGACCATCGAGGCTTATCCGAGTGGGGGCGGTTCCTACACCGTGGCGCGGCAGAACCTGGGGACCACGGCCGGGCTGGTGGCGGCGGCTGCCTTGATGATCGACTACATTCTGACCGTTGCTGTGGGAATCTCGGCCGGAGTGGGTGCGCTAGTTTCCGCAGTGCCTGCCTTGCAACCCAGAACCCTGGCACTCTGCCTGCTGATTCTACTGGTGGTATTGCTGGTGAATCTGCGCGGGGTGCGCGAAACCGGCACGGTGTTCATGGTCCCGACTTACATGTTTGTCGGCTGCCTGCTGATTGTGATCGCCATCGGCCTTGTCAAGACAGCGGCCAGCGGCGGACATCCGGTTGCCGTTCTGTCTCCACCGCGAATAGCCGCGACCACTGCCGTAGTGAGCTGGTGGATTCTGCTGCAAGCCTTCGCCAGCGGTTGCACGGCTATGACGGGAGTGGAGGCGGTAAGCAATGGGGTGAAGGCCTTCAAAGAAACCCGTCACGCGCAGCACACGCTCACCGTGATCATTGGCCTGTTGATCACTTTGCTGCTGGGTATTGCCTACCTGGTACGCGCGTACAACATCAGCGCTACCGATCCCGGCCGGCCGGGTTATGACAGCGTACTCTCCATGCTGACCAGCGCCGTCACCGGGAAAGGAGTGTTTTACTACGTCGCCATTGCCTCCATCCTCGCGGTGCTGTCGCTTTCGGCGAACACAGCCTTTGCGGACTTCCCGCGCCTGTGCCGCATCATCGCCTCGGATGGATATCTGCCCAAGGCCTTCGCGGTGACCGGCAGGCGATTGGTGTTTTCACACGGAATCTACGTTTTGGCAGTGCTGGCCGGGATCCTTCTGATTGCTTTTCGCGGAGTGACTGACCGCCTCATTCCTCTGTACGCGGTAGGTGCGTTTCTAGCCTTTACGTTTTCGCAGGCCGGGATGGTAGTGCACTGGTACCGCACCGGGGGGGCCGGAGCGCGGCGCAGCATGTTGGTGAATGGCGTGGGCGCCGTGGCTACGGGGATCACAGTAAGCGTGGTTCTGGTAGCCAAGTTCGTGCAAGGCGCCTGGATGACCATGCTGCTGATTCCCATGCTGTTTCTGGCCATGCTGTCGGTGAATCGTTATTACCGCCGGGTGAAACAGCAGATTCATTGCGCGTCGCCGATAGAGTTGCAAGGCCTGCGGCCTCCGAAGGTTGTCATCCCGGTGCAGAGTTGGAGTCAGATCTCTAAAGATGCGGTTCAATTCGCGCTGACCATCTCGCGCGACGTACATGCCGTGCATGTCGCCGCCTGCGAGGACGATCCCGCAATCACACCGCAGGAATGGGAAGAATTTGCAGCCGAACCGGCGCGGCGAGCGGGATTTCCCGTCCCCGACCTGATCACCATCCCGTCGCCCTATCGCTTCATCATTCTGCCCATCGTGCATTATGTGCTGCAGCTGGAACGAAGCCATCCCGATCGGCTGATCGCGGTGCTGATTCCGGAAATGGTGGAACGGAAGTGGTACGAGTATCTGCTCCACAACCAGCGGGGCGAACTGCTGCGATTGCTTCTGTTCGCCAAGGGCAACCGGCGAGTAGTCACGGTGACGGTGCCCTGGTACCTGGATTTGTAAGAGCTCAAATCGCCCCGTGCGACTGTTCTCGGAGAGGCGCCATCGGCTAAGTTGAAGCCCCAACGCGGGTTGCCTGTTCCAATACCGATTTACAACTTTTTACTTTTCTTTACTTCCACTTCACACACGCCACCTGCCACTGAGGTATGGTGCATGCGGTACCACGGAAGTGCTTGGGCCCCGGAGAGGATATGAAGACGAAACCGCGATGGAATGAGCGAACTCGGCTGCTGCTGACGCTGGAGCTCGCCATCGTATTGCCCGCGGCCGCGCTGATAGTCGTCGGCGTGCTGCACCTGCGAACGATTCAGCGCGATCGTGCCATCGAGGCGTTGCTACAGCGCGACTTCAACGAAGTGCTGGCCATTTCCGAGAAGCACATCAACCAGAAGGCGTTTGCCTTGACGGATGACGTGCGCGACGAACTTCCCGCACTGGGCGATATCTGCGAAGCCAACCTGGACAAGACTCTGGCTTCTCATCCCTATGCCGCCCATGTCTTCGTTTATGAGCCGGGGAAGGGCCTCAAGCTGCGTTCTCAACCTCACCGCCTCAGGGAAGCGGATTTCCGTGCTGAATCCGAAGGCCTGACCAAGATGCTCGATGCCTGGCTGAAAGCTGATTTTGAGGAGTTTGTGAAGAAGCTGGAAGCCAAAGAGAAGAAGGAGAAAGACAAAGCTCAGTCGTACATTTCCGATTACTTCTGGCCCAGTCGCGGTGAGAAGCACCTGTATCAATCCATCCCCCTGTTTCTGCTTCGCGATCGCGAAACTGGCGAGAAAGCAATTGCAGGCGTGGCTTTCGATGCCGAGTATCTGCGCGATCAGTTCTTCCCGGAGATGCTGGAAGCGGAGATGAGCCGTAACGTGGAATCGGGGGAGAAGAAGAACGCAGTCTTGATCGTGCACCCCAAGAATGAAGCCGCTCCCTTGGCGGCGTCAGCGGGATGGGATGGCGGTACTCCCGAGATGGAACGCAACATGGAAGGGGCCTTTCCCGGACTCACTCTCGGCATGAAATTGCGTGGCACAACCTTGAAGGCCATGAGTGAGCGATTCATGCACACCAGCTTTTTGATTCTGGGCGGACTTTCGCTGCTGATGGCGGGCGGAGTCGTGCTCACCTACCGCAATGTAAGCAGAGAGATTGCGCTGGCACGGTTGAAGTCCGACTTCGTCTCCAACGTTTCGCACGAGCTGAGAACGCCTCTCTCGCTCATCCGCCTGTATGCGGAGACGCTGGAGTTGGGCCGCTTAAGCGACCCCAAAAAGTATCAGGAGTACTACCAGATCATCCGCAAGGAGAGCGAACGGCTGACCGCGCTGATCAACAACATCCTGGATTTCTCCCGGATCGAGGCCGGGCGCAAGGAATATGACTTCCGTGAGACTGACTTGCGCGAACTGGTGAAAAACACCCTGGAATCCTATCGCTACCAGATCGAGCAGAACGGCTTCACCTTTGAAGAGAAGATCGAACCCGTACCGCCGCTGCGCGTGGACCGGGAGGCCATGGCGCGCTCGCTGGTGAACCTGGTGAACAATGCGCTCAAGTATTCGCAGGACAGGAAGTACATCGGCGTGAACCTGTACCGCGAGAATGGCGCGGTAAAACTAGAAGTCATCGATCACGGGATCGGAATTCCGCGCACCGAACAGGCGAAGATCTTCGAGAAGTTCTACCGGGTTGGCGACCCGCTGGTGCATAACACCAAGGGCAGCGGGCTGGGTCTGTCGCTGGTTCGCCACATCGTGCACGCCCACGGCGGAGAAGTTTCCGTGGATAGCACTCCCGGGCAGGGAAGCAAATTCACCATCGCGCTTCCGGTGCAGCCTAATGGAGCGCAAATGACGTCAATCTAGGGAACCGCAATCACTTTTTGGAGAACGCAGAGAGATGGCCAAGATCCTGATTGTGGAAGACGAACCCGGCATGGTGGCTGGCTTGCGAGACAACTTCGAATACGAGGGCTACCAGGTCATCACCGCCAACGACGGTGTGGCTGGATTGGAGCGGGCGCTTAGCGAGTCGCCCGATCTGGTGGTGCTTGATGTCATGATGCCGCGCATGAGCGGGCTGGATGTTTGCAAGCAGCTGAAGGCCAAGCGTCCATCGCTTCCCATCATCATGCTGACGGCCCGCGGCCAGGAGGTGGATAAGGTGGTTGGCCTGGAACTCGGCGCAGACGATTATGTGACCAAGCCGTTTTCCATTCGCGAACTGCTGGCCCGGGTGAAGGCGGTTCTGCGCCGCGCCCACGGCGGTCCCAAGGACCACGAGCGTTACACCTTCGGGGATGTTGAAGTGAACCTGCGCAGCTGCCAGGTCTCGCGCAAGGGCAAGCAGTTGGAGATTTCGTCCAAGGAGTTTGAGCTGCTGAAGTATTTCATCAGCCACTCGGGGGAAGCGATCAGCCGCGACCGTCTGCTGGAGGAGGTCTGGGGATACGAGCGCTTTCCGACTACGCGCACGGTGGATGCCCATATCGTGCGCTTGCGGCAGAAGCTGGAAGCCAAGCCAGAGGATCCGCATTTCATCCTGACCGTACATGGGATCGGCTACAAGTTTGTGGGGTAATACGCGGGGGGCACTGTGGAGAGGGGAGCGGAAATACGCAAGCGGTGCGTGCAGCGTGGGGAATCACCCGCGGCGGAGGACTCCGGCCGGCGAGTTCAGCGAAACACCCTGGCTGGTTTGACGCGAAAGAACCGGGTTCTCGAGGAGCAACTTGCAGATCTGCGGCATCGCCATGACGAGTTGCAGCGCGGTCTGTTTGAGGCTGCTCAAATGCAGCGCCGGCTCTGCGGTGCGGGTCACATTGTTCGTTCTCCGTATGAATTTGCCGGCGAGATCTTCCCCGTGCGGCACGTTTCCGGTGACTTCATCACCGTTTTTGAGCAAGGCGCGGAGTTGGTGTTTGCCATCGGCGACATCGAGGGCAAGGGACTCTATGCCGCCATGTGGTTCACCCACCTGGTAGCCATGATCCGGGTCCAAGTGCTGGCAGGCAAGCACCCGGCTGCGGCTGTAGGAACGATCAATCGCAATCTGTGCAAGATGCAGTTCGCACCGCCGCTGACCACGCTGTTTCTGGCCGCTTTGAATCGAGAGTCGGGGAAGCTGACGTATTGCAATGCCGGGCACCCGGCGGCCCAACTGTTGCGGCGCAGGGGCACGGCGGAGCGGCTGCAGGCGGGCGGGCCGGTTCTAGGGGTGGTTCCGCAGGCCCGGTTTGCGCGCGGTGCAACGACGCTCGAGCCGGGCGACTGCCTGCTCGCCTTTTCGGATGGCATCGTGGACAGCCGCAATTCTCAGGGGGTTGAATTCGGAGCCGAGAGGCTGCTGGCGGCGGCCAGGCAGTCGCAGGAGTTGTCCGCTCCCGCCATGCTGTTTTCCGTGCTAGGGGCGGCGGCGGACTTTGCCGGAAGCCAGCGCGATGACGATATCGGGCTGCTGGTGCTGCGCCGGGAGTCAGGCGGACGCGTGTAGGTGGATGGCAGACATGGCAGGGCTGGCCAAAACTCGGGGAAGCCTAAGCAGCCGCCGGACGCTGGCGCTGGCATACTCAGGTGCGGCCTCAGAAAGCCCGTCCCTGAGCCTGGATGAGAAGACGCTGGCCCGGCAGGCGCAACAGGGTGACAAGCCGGCTTTCGAGGAATTGATTCGCCGTTATGATCAGGCCGTTCTTCGCCTGGCGACTCACTTAACGGGATCCCACCAGGATGCCCAGGACATCTATCAGGAAGCATTTCTGCGAGCCTATCGCAACTTGGGCAATTTCCGCTTCGACTGCTCCTTCTATACCTGGATGTATCGCATCGTGACCAATCTCTGCCTCGACCATCTGCGCAAAAATCGCTTTCGGAATCGAGAGGTGACAACTGAACTCACCACCGATGCGGAAGAACGCAGTGTGCTCGATCGAGTGCCGGATCATCGTGCCAGCGCCAGTCCGGAGCGGGTCGCGCTCAGCCGTGAACTGCAGAAGCTGGTGAACCGGGCCTTGAACAAACTGTCGCCCAAGGAACGCATGGTCTTTGAACTGAAGCACTACCACGGCATGCGTTTGCAAACGGTGGCCACCATCCTGCACACCACCGAGAACACCATCAAGAGCACGCTCTTCCGTGCCACCCAGAAACTCCGCGCAGATCTGGCGGAACTTCAGTGAGGCTACGCACGGCCGGCTCTACCGAGATTCACCCGCCGGTTCCTCCGCCATAACGGTATGAGGCGACAGGTTTTCCACTGGGTTAAGCAAACCAGAATTACTTGCGCCGAAGTTCAAACGGGCTTGTCAACTGTTGTTCTCCTGTTGCAATCTCGAGGTAATTGTTGCAATTTTGGGCAGCGGAGATGCTGTACCCGTCATCAACAGATACAGACTGCGCGGCGCGCTAAAGATTCCATCTGGCAAACCAGCAACGCTTTGAGGTGAAACCATGCTGGCCTTCAGCCATGTCTGCCCCCGCTGCCAGACTTCAGAACAACTGTTTACTTCCCGCACAAAGAATGTCTTCGAGGAAGTGCTGCTGGAGGTCACCTTTCTCCAGGCCGTGCGTTGCCATGCCTGTTACAAGCGTTTTTACCTTCCCAGACTGTTTCACGTTCGAACACCCGATCACGCGCGGGAGCAATCCCGCGCCGGCACTCTGCCGCCCCGGGACCTGAGAAAGCCGAAAGGTTCGCAACCTGCGGCGTGAGTTGAGGGCTGCGCTGGAAGAATGTCCCGGGGGCTACTCGCCGTAGGGGACCCAAATATTCTTAACCTGGGTGGCGTGGTGGAGGAACCAGCGGCCCTCTGCCTGCCGCGCGTCGAACCAGTCGATCGCCCTGCCTTCGTTTGTGAACACCTGTTTGAGGTTGCCCACCGCAAGCGCCTTGACCGTTGCGGCATTAGCCTCGCTTCCGAACGACCAGATGGCATCCACATCGTCATGTTCGGCCAGCACCATCAACAGTTCCGCCGAACGCCCGCTGACGATGTTCACTGCGCCCGGGGGCAGATCGCTGGTATCAAAAAGCTGGTAGAGGTCACCGGTGATCAGGGGATAGAGATCGGAAGGAATCGCGATTACTGTGTTGCCGACCGCAATCGCCGGCATGACGAGCGAAACAAAGCCGAGGAGCGGAGTCTCCGCAGGGCAGACGATACCGATCGTGCCGATCGGTTCGTTCATGGCCAATGTGACATTGCGAAACGGCGGATCGTGGACGACTCCCTCGAACTTGTCGGCCCACGCGGCATAGGAGAAGATGCGGTCGATGCTGTAGCTGACCTCTGCGGCGGCTTGCTCCCGCCCTACCACGGCGGCCAGCCGCTCAGCGATCTCCTTGCCCCGCTGCGACAGGTTCTCCGCCATGTAGTACAGCACCTGGGCGCGGTTGTGGGCGGTGGCACGGCTCCAGGCGTCGGCCTTTCGCGCCGCTTCCACCGCGTTGCGAATATCCTTGCGGTTTCCCAGCGGGGCTTCGCCCAGCAAGCGGCCATCGGCTCCGCGCACCTCTATGCTGTGGCCGGAATCAGGGCGCACCTGTTTGCCCGCGATGTAGAGCTTCACCGTGCGATCGATGGCTGGGGTCGCAAGGTCGGCTCGGCCGTCGGGTAAAAGGTCCACGGCAGGAGATGGCTGGCGAAGGAGCGGCGCCTGCTTGAACCAGATGGGCTCGAGGTACTCCAGCAGGCCTTCTCTTCCTCCTTCGCGGCCATAGCCGCTCTCACGGTAGCCGCCGAAACCGCAGGAGGCGTCGAAGAGGTTGGTGCTGTTCACCCAAACCACGCCCGCCTTCAACTGAGCGGCCACGTGCAGGGCTACATTGATGCTTTCACTCCAAACGCAAGCAGCCAGGCCATAAACCGTGTTGTTGGCCAGTTCCACCGCTTCGCGTGGTGTGCGAAAAGTCATGGAGGCCAGCACGGGCCCGAAGATCTCCTCCTGCGCAACAACGGAGGTGGGATGCACGTTGCTGAGCAGGGTCGGCGGAAAATAAAGGCCGCGTGCCGGCAAGGCAGTCGAAGGCTGCCAGCAAGTGGCTCCCTCGGCGACCCCCTGATCCACTAAGCGGCGGATGCGCTCCAGTTGAACGGGAGCGACGATGGCGCCGATGTCGATGGCCTTGTCCAGCGGAGCGCCAATGCGCAGGGTTTCCATGCGCTCGCGGACCTTGGCGATCAGGATGTCGGCCACGCTCTCCTGCACCAGCAGACGCGAACCCGCGCAACACACCTGGCCCTGGTTGAACCAGATGCCGTCGACCAGGCCCTCGACGGCGCTGTCCAGATCGGCGTCTTCGAAAATGATGAACGGCGATTTGCCTCCCAATTCGAGCGACAGCCGCTTGTGACTGGGCGCGGTGGCTTTGCGAATCGCCCGTCCGACTTCGGTGGACCCGGTGAAGGCAATCTTGTCCACGGCGGAGTGCTTGACCAGGGCTTCGCCGGTGCGGCCATCGCCGGTGACGATATTCACCACGCCCGCCGGCAGCCCGACCTCCTGGCAGATTTCTGCAAAGGCGAGGGCGGTGAGGGGAGTGAACTCCGCAGGCTTCAGGATCACCGTGTTGCCAGTAGCCAAGGCAGGCGCGATCTTCCAGGCCACCATCAGCAGGGGAAAATTCCAGGGAATGATCTGTCCCACCACGCCGCAGGCAACGTAGCCGGGGAACTCCTGGTGGAGCAATTGGGCCCAACCTGCGTGATAGTAGAAGTGTCGCGCCACCAGCGGAATGTCGATATCACGACTCTCCCGAATGGGCTTGCCATTGTCCATCGTCTCCAGCACGGCTAAGCGACGCGAGTGCTTCTGGACTTGGCGTGCCAGGGCATAGAGGTAGCGGGCGCGGGCATGGGGAGAAAGAGCCTGCCACGGGGCGAGGGCGGCGCGTGCCGCCAGCACCGCTGCATCGATGTCCTCGGGCGAGCCTTGGGCGACGGCCGCGAGCTTTTCTCCCGATGAGGGATCTGCAGTGTCGAAGAACTCGCCGGCCGCAGGCTGCTGCCACTCCCCATTGATGAAGTGCCCGAAGCGACGGCCGTGGCGGTCGAGCCAGGCTATCGCCTCGCGGGGGTCTTCCAGCGCGGGTCCGTATTCCATGCTCAGATACTTGTCGACAATGCTCATTTGCTTGCGCTCGATGCCATCGTCAGCAACCTCGAAGACCTAAGCCTAGGCAATCGGATGCCGATAATCCGCCGAATACCTTCCGGTGGCAAAGTACTCGAGTTGTCGCTCGATATCGGCCAGCATGCCGCTGGCGCCGAAGCGGAAGAGGCTGGCGTGAAGCCACGGCAGGCCAAGCTCTTCCTTCATCAATGCCAGCCAGTCCAGCGACTGCCTGGCAGTGCGGATGCCACCGGCAGGCTTGAACCCCACAGCCATCCCGGTCTCCAGGCCGTATTCGCGGATAGCGCGTGTCATTACCACGCCGACCGGCAAGGTGGCGTTGGTCGGTTCCTTGCCCGTGGAGGTCTTGATGAAATCTGCCCCTGCCATCATGGCAACCAGGCTGGCTCGCGCCACATTGCGCAGCGTAAGCAAATCGCCGCTGCCGAGTATGACTTTCATGTGCGCCGATCCGCAGGCTTCCCTGAAGGTTGCAATCTCATCATAGAGCGCCTGCCATTTTCCTCCGAAGACGTGGGCACGGGTAATGACTACATCGATCTCCTGGGCGCCTGTCTCCACCGAGCGGCGAATTTCCGCCACTCGCTCGGCCAGGGGAGAAAGCCCTGCAGGAAAGCCAGTGGAGACGGCAGCCACCTGAATTCCGGTGCCCTCCAATGCCCGCAACGCGGTTTCGACAAAGGTGTGATAGACGCAGACGGCGGCGACCTTCAGCTCCAACTTTTCGATCTCCAGCCGCCGCACCAGCTCCTGCTGAATGGGCTGGCGGGCCTTGGCGCACAGGCGGCGCACTCTCTCATCGGTGTCGTCGCCGGAGAGGGTTGTCAGGTCCATGCAAGAAACAGCCCGCAGCAGCCAGGCGGCCTGGTACTCCTTCTTGACGGTGCGGCGAGAGACCAAAGTCTGCGCGCGGCGCTCCACGGCGCTGGTGTTCACGCGCACATCGCGTATCCAGTCGAGGTTGAGAGGAATTCCGATGTTGGCGTAGAGGGGCCGGCCGGAAAGGGTGGCGACAACCGGAGCCGTCCGCGACTCGAAGCCACCATTGGCACGAGTCGCCAGCTTCCCGCTGGAACTCTCGCGATTCTCGTTCCTCACTGCCATGGTGCTCCTCAGCTGAGTTGGCTGGAATACCTTCTCTTAGAGATGTTCCAGTCCAGCCGCCGGTATCGGAAATTCGGAAACTCCAAGAATGATAGTGCAGTTTTGTCGCGCGCGCAGAGGCTCAGTTGGAGGCGGCGACTATTTGGCCGTTCTCCACCCTCAGGTGGCGGATGCCTGCATGCCCGGCAACGACCAGGTCGGTGGCCAGGCCGATGAACAGGCCATGCTCGACGATTCCGGCCTGAGCATCGAGCTTTGCCGCCAACTCCCGTAGATGGCGGATAGGCCCGAAATCGCAGTCCAGAATTAAGTTGCCGGAATCGGACACGAACTCGGAGCCCTCCCGGTTCTTGCGGATCGAAGCCTGAGCTCCCAGTGATTCCAGGAAGCGCTGCTGAGCGCGCCAGCCAAAGGCGAGGACCTCCACCGGCAAAACATGCTTGGCGCCCAGGCACGTAGAGAGCTTGCTTTCATCCACCGCGATGATTTCGCGGCGGCTGGCCTGAGCGACGATTTTCTCCCGCAGCAGCGCTCCGCCCCCACCCTTAATAAGGTTCATCTCGGGATCGACCTCATCGGCGCCATCGATGGTTACGTCCACCGCGCGCGGCATGGCCTCGTCCATCATGGGAATGCCCAGCCGCTGCGCCTCCTCCCACACCTTCTGCGAGGTGGCGAAGCCGACCAACCCCGGAAGCTTGCCTTCGGCAAGCAGCTTCGCGATGAGGCGGGTGGCAAAGATGGCGGTTGACCCTGTGCCAAGGCCGACTACCATCCCGGGCTGAACAAATTGGACGGCATACTCCGCCGCCTGTTGCTTGAACCTGGCTTGCAGGTCGGTTTTTTCTGGCGAGATCGTGTCGGCCATTCAGTTTGCTCTCAACAGGTGGTTTGCAAACCTAGATGCAGAGCCCAAACTCAAACCCCAAAAATTCAGACAAAAGATCCAGCCGAAATCTTGCAGGGGAATTCCGCTCGCCGCTGCGGCCTTCAACATTCGATGACATTGAGCGCCAATCCGGCCAGGGAGGTTTCCTTGTAACGCGACTGCATGTCCAGGCCTGTTTGATACATGGTTTGAATCACCTGGTCGAGAGAAACCTTGTGGTCGCCAGTTTCTCTCATAGCGATGCGGCAGGCGTTGATGGCCTTCACCGAGCCCATGGCGTTGCGTTCGATGCAGGGAATCTGAACCAGCCCCCCGATGGGATCGCAGGTCATTCCCAGGTTGTGCTCCATGCCAATTTCGGCGGCGTACTCAATCTGCATGCTGGTGCCATTCAGCGCGGCGGCCAGCCCTCCCGCGGCCATGGAGCAGGCTACGCCGACTTCACCCTGGCAGCCTACCTCAGCCCCCGAGATCGAAGCATTCTCCTTATACAGGATGCCAATGGCGCTGGCGGTGAGCAGATAGCGGAAAATTCCTTCGAAACAAGCGCCGGGAGTGAAACGCAGATAGTAGCGGCCTACCGCAGGGATGATTCCGGCGGCGCCGTTTGTGGGCGCGGTGACCACGCGGCCCCCGGCGGCATTTTCTTCGTTGACGGCCATAGCGAAGGCGTTCACCCAGTCCAGCGGGGCCAGAGGATCGCTGCTGCTCTGGCCGGCCAGCTTGCGAGCCAGCCGCGGCGCTCTCCGCCTAACGTTCAATCCCCCCGGCAAGACGCCCTCGGTGCGAAGGCCGCGGTCAATGCATTCCTCCATGGTTTGAAACACCCGCTCGACGTGGTCGCGGATCTCGGATTCTGGCCGCCACGCCTTTTCATTCGCCAGCGCAATTTGCCACATGGACAGGCGGGTCTCATCCGCAATACGAAGCAGATCGGCCGCACTGGCGAAGGGGTAGGGCACGGGAGGCCGCTCGTCGTGCAAACAGGCCGCGTCCCCCTCGCGGCTGATACATCCCCCGCCCACGGAATAGTAAATCTGCGTGTCGATCACACTTCCGCCGTCGCCGAAAGCGGTGAAACGCATCGTATTCGAATGCCCGGGAAGCGTTTCGGTCTTGCGGAAAAGGACATCCGACTCCAGTTGGAAGGGGATCGGCTGGCGTTTCAGCACCAGCAAAGAGTGATCGAGCTGAACCTGGCTGATCTTCTGATCGATAGAGTTGGGATCCACCGCGTCCGGCAGTTCGCCCATCAGGCCCAGCATGATCGCCCGATCCGTGCCATGGCCTTTGCCAGTCAGCGCGAGGGAACCGTAGAGATCGGTGGCGATCCGTTGGACTCTAGCCAACTCTCCGCGGCGCTCGATGGCCGCGGCGAAGTCGCGCGCCGCCCGCATGGGACCAACGGTGTGCGAACTGGAGGGGCCGATGCCGATCTTGAAGATTTCGAAGATGCTGGTCTTCACTGAACCTGTCCTGCAAAAACATATCACCAACGCGACGCGGGCGCTGGCTGCGGCCTGGCGCAGAAAAGGCGCGGACACAAGTCGTACGGCGCCTACTGGCTTCCGGGGTCCGCGGGCCTTCTGGAATGGCCTCATTTGGGCGCCCTTTTCCCGCTGACTCAGTCGCGAGTACCTTAACAATATTATTTAAGTCTTTCTGGTAACATATTGAACCGCAGATATATAACGACTGCCGCTATCCGGTTATCGGATCGCCTGGGTGCGAAATCCTGAGGCAACAACTACCCACGCTAATCGGGGACGAGGTGCCTTCTTGCCCCACGGGGAAGGACTGCCGAGGACGGATAGATCAATTCTCGATCATAGAAGTTGAATTCCACCATTCTTCGGGCAGATACTCTCTGCTCGAAGACTCTTGGTTGTCCAAACCCGGCTCTGCGCGTCGCAATCATCACCTGGATCAGTCGGCCATCCTCGGACGTTAACATTGTTGTAACCGGCGTTCGCAACACTAATAGCGGCACCCAGCCATAACCACACGAGCAGAGGATTCCTATGAATACAGCAATCGCCAACGAAGCCGTCGCAGTCAGCGCCCCACACCAGCCGCTCACCTCCGAAGAACTGCGGAAGATCGACGCCTACTGGCGGGCGGCGAACTATCTCTCCGTGGGACAGATCTATCTCTACCAGAATCCGCTGCTGCGCGAGCCGCTGCGCCTGGAGCACGTCAAACCCAGGCTGCTGGGCCACTGGGGCACGACGCCAGGGCTGAACTTCATTTACGTGCATTTCAACCGCCTGATCAAGAAGCTGGACCTGAACGTGATCTACATTACCGGTCCCGGCCACGGCGGCCCCGGCCTGGTGGCGAACTGCTACCTGGAGGGCACCTACAGCGAGTTTTATCCCAACATTTCGGAAAACGAAGAAGGGATGCAGCGGCTGTTTAAGCAATTCTCCTTTCCTGGGGGAATCCCCAGCCACGTTGCTCCGGAGACCCCGGGCTCGATCCATGAAGGCGGCGAGCTTGGTTATTCGATTTCGCACGCACACGGCGCGGCATTCGATAATCCCGACCTGCTGGTCTGCTGCGTGGTGGGCGATGGCGAGGCGGAAACCGGGCCGCTCTCGGGCAGTTGGCTGTCCAACAAGTTCCTGAATCCGGCTCGTGACGGCGCGGTGCTGCCCATCCTGCACCTGAACGGCTACAAGATCGCGAACCCGACGGTTTTCGGGCGCATGAGCGACCAGGATCTCACTCAGCTTTTCCGCGGTTTCGGCTACCACCCCTTCTTTGTCGAAGGGCACGAGCCGGAGGCCATGCATCAGCTGATGGCAGCCACCCTGGACACCGTGGTCGCCGAGATTCACGCTATGCAGAAGGAGGCTCGCGAGCGGGAGCCCGAGGTTGCACCGGTGTGGCCGATGATCGTGCTGCGCACTCCCAAGGGCTGGACGGGACCGAAGGAGGTCGATGGCAAACCGGTGGAGGACACCTGGCGAGCGCACCAGGTTCCCTTGTCGGAGCTGGCCACCAAGCCGGAGCATCTGCGGCAACTGGAGCAGTGGATGAAGAGCTACCGTGCCGAGGAACTCTTTGACGCCAACGGCACGCTCATTCCCGAACTGCGCGAGTTGGCGCCCAAAGGCACACGCCGGATGGGAGCAAATCCCCACGCCAATGGCGGCGTGCTGCTGAAGGATCTTCAGATGCCCGATTTCCGCGACTACGCGGTTCCGGTGCCCAAGCCCGGAACGGAGACGGCCGAGGCCACGCGGGTTCTGGGGGGCTTCCTGCGCGACGTCATGAAGCTGAACCTCGACTCGCGCAACTTCCGGGTGATGGGACCCGATGAAACCGCTTCCAACCGGCTTGACGCGTTGTTCGAAGTCACGGACAAGGTTTTTATGGAAACGCGTCTTCCCGTGGATGTTCACTTATCGACAAAGGGCCGGGTCATGGAAGTGCTCAGCGAGCACCAGTGCCAGGGGTGGCTGGAGGGATATCTGCTTACCGGCCGGCACGGGTTCTTCTCCTGCTATGAGGCGTTCATCCACATCGTGGACTCGATGTTCAACCAGCACGCCAAATGGCTCAAGGTGACGAGCGACATTTCCTGGCGTCGCCCGATTGCCTCTCTCAACTACCTGCTTACCTCACACGTCTGGCGGCAGGACCACAACGGCTTCACTCACCAGGACCCAGGCTTCATCGATCACGTGGTGAACAAGAAAGCCGACATCGTTCGCGTATATCTTCCGCCCGACGCCAACACCCTGCTTTCGGTGGCCGACCATTGCCTGCGAAGCCGTCACTACGTGAACGTGATCGTGGCAGGGAAGCAACCGGCCTTGAAGTGGCTGGATATGGACTCGGCGATCGCACATTGCACCACCGGCATTGGAATCTGGGAGTGGGCCAGCAACGATCAAGGCGGCGAACCCGACGTAGTGATGGCCTGTGCGGGTGACATCCCGACGCTGGAAACCCTGGCGGCGGTGGATCTGTTGCGCCGGCATTTCCCCGACATGAAGATCCGAGTCGTCAATGTCGTCGATCTGATGACCATTCAGCCCTCGAGCGAGCATCCGCACGGCCTGGCCGACCGCGAGTTCGACTCGCTGTTTACCACTGACAAACCGATCATCTTCGCCTATCACGGCTATCCCTGGCTGATTCACCGGCTCACCTACCGCCGCGCCAATCATGACAATCTGCACGTACGCGGCTACAAGGAAGAAGGAACCACCACTACGCCATTCGACATGACGGTGCTGAATGATTTGGATCGCTTCCACCTGGCGGGAGACGCTGTGGACCGCGTTCCGCGTCTGCAGCGCGTGGGAGCGCATTTCAAGCAGTTCCTGCGAAACAAGCTGCTGGAGCACAAGAATTACATCTTCGAGTACGGCGACGACATGCCGGAGATCAAGGACTGGAAGTGGCCGTACTAATCGATGAAGGTGCTTGTGCTCAATTCGGGCTCCAGCAGCCAGAAGAGCGCCCTGTTCGACGTCGGTGACCAACCTGCCGGCAATCCTCCTCCGCCCGTGTGGACGGCAACGGTGGATTGGCAGGGCGAGGTGGCGAGCTCTGTGGTCAGAGGCCCGGATGGATCGCCAGTCAAGGCCCAGAGTCCGGTAGAGAGCCGTCGAAAAGTCATCGAGGATGTGCTGGCCACTCTCTGGAGTCGTGAGCCGCGGGCGGTTGCGGGGCCGTCTGATATTAAGGTTGTCGGCCACCGCGTGGTCCACGGAGGCCCGGATCACCGTGAACCGGAGGTGATCACTCCGGAGGTAAAGCGGGCGATCGAGCGCGTCTCGGCCTTCGCTCCGCTGCACAATTGCGCGGAGCTTGAAGGCATGGAGATCGTGGAGAAGGTGATCGGCCCGGTTCCGCAGGTGGCGGTCTTCGATACCGGCTTCCACCGTCACATGCCGGAAGCCGCGGCGGTGTATCCCGGCCCGTACGATTGGCTGGATCGGGGGATTCGCCGCTACGGCTTTCACGGCATCAATCATCAATACTGCGCTGCGCGAGCGGCCTGGCTGCTCGGCAAAGGCCTGAACCCCCTCAGACTGGTGACTTGCCATCTGGGCAACGGCTGCTCGCTCGCCGCCATTCGCCACGGCCACAGCGTGGACACCACCATGGGGTTCACGCCGCTCGACGGCTTGATGATGGGTACGCGCTCGGGCGCCATCGATCCCGGCATCCTGACCTTTCTCATGCGCCACGACCACTTCAGCGGGGAACAGCTGGATGAAATTCTGAACCGGAAATCGGGACTGCTGGGGATCTCCGGCACATCCTCGGACATGCGGCAAATTCTCGCCGCCAGGAAGGCGGGAGACGCGCGCGCCCGGCTGGCGTTTGAGATGTTCGTCCACCACATTCAGCGCGGTATCGGCAGCATGGTTGCCAGTATCGGCGGGCTGGACGCGCTGATCTTCAGCGCGGGGATCGGGGAGCGCTCCCCGGAAGTACGGGCCGCGGTTTGCGCCAACCTGGGATTCCTGGGGCTGGCACTCGATCCGGAGAAAAACGCGGCCGTGACTTCGGACGAAGACATTTCCCAGCCGGATTCGACGGCTCGCGCCTTCGTCATTCACGCACGGGAAGACTGGGCGATCGCGCGTGAGTGCCGGGGATTAGTTGCGAAGCTCAGCGCCTAGGCCAGCCTCTGAAGGGAACCCGAGAGGAAGGGGAATGAAACCCTCGCGTCTCATTGTGTTTGCTCTAGCATTGATCCTCCCCGGGTGCTCGCTCGCACAGGGACCGGCTTCGGAGTGGCGCGATGAATTGGCTGACCACATGGCGGGGACATGGAAGATCGAAGGCAAAGTGATGGGTCGCCAGGCGCATCACGAAGTCAGGGCTGAGTGGATTCTGAATCACCAGTTTCTTCGTATTCAGGAGAAGACCGCGGCCAGCGCGCCCAGCGAGGAAAGACACTACGAGGCGCTGTGGTTCCTCGGATTCGATGCGCTCAGCGAGAGATATGTGTTGCACCTGATCGACGTTTTTGGCGGACGTTTTTCCGAGACGCTGGGCTACGGCACGCGTGAGGGCAACAGCCTGCGCTTCGTATTTGAATATCCGGATGGACCGTTCCACACAACCTTCCGCTGGTTGCCGGAAGAGGATGCCTGGCAGTGGCTGCTGGAGCAGAAAGACAACAGCGGCAGATGGACTACCTTCGCTGACTTCCGGCTCACGCGCGTGAAGCAACCATAATCCCTTAAAGCATGATTGTCAGTGAGTCGTGAAGCGATATTTGTATTCCCAATAGTATTAGCACTATCGATGTGCACATAATCATTATTGATACTGCCAATCAAAAGAATCCATGCCGATTCTTCATCATCTATTGACCATAATTGGGTAATCTAATGACGACTTTATTTCGTAGTGAAAATCCAGTTGACGAGGAGATGTATTCCCTCGAAAAGAAGTTGGAAAGTGCGGGTAGTCTTATGAGCGACAAGAATCAGAACCGAAAACGTTACATTCTTGCCAGCGATTTCGACCAGACATTGAGCTTCAATGATTCCGGCTACGTGTTGAGTGAAATGATCGGGATCCCGGCGGAGGAGTTCGAGCGGCTGGCCACGGGCATGGCCAAGTTGAACCTCGTCCAGCAAGGCGGGGAACTGGCCTACTTGCTGCTGCACGATCCGGATTTTCGTTCGCGTGTGCGCAAGGAGACGCTGTACGAAGTGGGCAAGCGAGTGCGGCTCAAGCCGAATATCGACCTGCTGCACGAGTTTCTTTCCAATGAAGTGGATGGCTATCATTTCGACTTTTACGTGACCTCGGCGGCTCCGGTGGAGGTGATTCGTGCCGCGCTGGAGAACATCATTCCCGCGGACCACATCTTTGGTACCCAGTTCAAGTACAGCGCCAGCGGGGAAATTGAGAGCATTCAACAGGTGACGGCCGGCTATGGGAAGGTGGCGGTGCTGGACCGGCTGCAGGCCAGTCTTAAGACCGGGCCCGATCGCATTATCTATGTTGGTGACGGCAGCTCCGACATCCACGTGATGTTGCACGTGAACCGGCGCGACGGCTTTACCATTGCCGTGTCGGAAAACAAGTTCATTGCCCCCATCGCCAAGCGCTCAATTCTGAGCGAGAACGCCATGGCCATCGCGATTCCTATCCTGGAGGAGATTGTGGGCTGGGATCGGAACCGGATCCGAAAGCTGTTCGAAGACAAGGGCTTCCTTATCCAGGAGTGGGACAAGGTGCAGACCGACATGCTGACCATCACTCCGGCAATCACGAGCAACTGGAGTGCAACGGCCAGCGCCTATCGCAGCGGAAACTGAAAGCGGCAAAACTCAGCGAATGGACTTCGACCCCGGGGTTCTGACCCTCGGGGTCTGAAGCCTGCCGAGTGTCGTCGGCCGGTCCGAAGCCCGTGACGCCGGAAAAGGCAACTCAACCGGTTCGCGCTTCTTCTGTCGGGTGAAGGGGCTCGCTGCGCGTCTCCTCCATCAGAATGTCAAACACAGCCGTGGTGATAGAGAGGATTACCGGCCCGAGAAACAGCCCCAGGAACCCAAACGCCTGGACGCCGCCGATCAGCGCGAACAGCAGCAGCACGGGATGCAGGGCCACCTTTCCCCCGACGACCAGCGGCCGGATGATGTTGTCCACCGTGCCCACCACCAAGGTGCCCCACACGATCAGAAAGATTCCCTTCCAGATCTGACCGGTAAACAGCATGTAGAGCGCGACCGGGAACCAAACAACCGACGCGCCCACGACCGGGATCACGGAGCAACCTCCGGCGGCCAGGCCCAACAGGAGGGACGAATTCATTCCCACGATTTTGGTGGCGATTCCTGTCAGCAGGCCCTGAGCGGCGCCCACGGCCACAATGCCATAAACGTTGCCCACGATGGCATCGCTGATGCCGTGCAGAATTCTCCGCGACTGATTCTCGGAGAGGGGGAGAAGAGAGACGGCGTGCTGTAGGATGCTGCGGCCCTCGCGAAAGAAGAAAAACAGAACCAGGAATGTGATGATGGCGTTGACCACAAATCCAGCCACGTTGCCCAAAAGCTGCGCCGCCACCCCCAGCAGGTACTTGCCGGCCGTGTTCAGGTGGGACTTGATTTGCGACCGTAGGTCGAACTTGGTGAGATCGACATGGCGGCCGATCCAGCCGATGGGTTTGTCCAGGATTTTGATCAGAAACGCGGTCACGCCTCCTTCCTCCGCGCTCTTGTGGCTGATGGACTGCGCCAGGCTGATTGCCTGGCTGCTGGCGGTTAGAAGCAGGAACATCAGCGGGACCACGAACAACACAAACACCAACAACGTCGCCAGAAGCGATGCGCGGCTGGGATTCTTCACGTGTTTCTGGAGCCACAGAAGCAGCGGATGGCAGGCGATAGCGAGCACGATTGCATACGCCAGCGGCTCCAAAAAGGGCTGAAGGATTACAAAGCAAAAGCCCACGGAGATGGCAAGGATCACCAGAAGAAAAATGATGGTGGCTTTCTTCTTGTGCAATGTCCCCTCCGGGTGCGGGCTAGCGATCCGGCCACCTAACCACGCCCGGGATCAGGCGGTGGCTAGTGAAGTATCTTAGAGCCGAGGTCTACGCCTCACGATAGGTGACCAGCACGGTGCCGATCAAGATGAAACAGATGGGCCAGATCCAGCCCGGAATACGCCGGTCGTTCCCTTGCAGCCGCAGCTCCAGCCATCGCGCCCAGCCCGCCAGCACAGCGAACAGAGCCAACCAGGTGTGACTGATCTCGGCCAGCAGTTCGTCCTTAATATTGCCCAGGGCGTGGGAATGCGTGAGCAGCAAGGCGCCTCCGGTTGCGCAAACCATGGGGAATACCAGGCTAGCCCACTGCGATCGGGCCCGGTTGGTCTGGACTCGCCACTCAAAAATGCCGAAGCAAATAACCATGACAACGGCCAGCCGATGCTGGAGGACTTCGGAGTTGGTGAAGCTTTCCCAGAACCCATTCGGTCCCAGGGGCCAATTCTCCGGATCGGCACGCAGAAAGATGAAGGCCGCCAGGCCCAGGAAGAGGAGCGGCCAGTGCCGTGCCCAGGGGAGCTTACCGGTCCTCGAAAGCAGGGCGAGTCCACCAAACAGGATAATGAGCAAGCCGACCCAGTTGTGGTTGTATTCCGACCATGCGATATCGGATGGAGTGTTGGGGTGAGTTGTCGTGGTCCCGGGAATGTAGGACTGTAAGCCCGTTGGCGCTCCCGCCTTGGCTGCTCTGCGCAGCACTTGCAAGGTTGGCTCGGAGAGTTCCTTAACGTCGGGGCTCTTCAGGCGCGGCCAAGTCGGGGTGAAGCGTTCAAGGATCTCCGATGCGCTCGCCCGATCTGTGGTTAAGTCCGCGGCGGGAGGCTGCGAGGTGAGTGAAGCGGCTGCCAGCACGACGGTGAACCCGATTCCAATCTCACATTCCACAAACCGACGCAGGCGCGGCATCGCCTCGGCGTGATCGATACGGCGCAGCATGAAGAAGTTCAGCCCGCCGAGCACCAGCAGAGTCCCAAGCAGGAACATCTTGGCGAACAGCATCACGCCATAGGCAGTCCCGTAGAGAGCCGCCCATGAACCGACGTAGCTGAACGACATCAGAATGCCACTGGCGCCAAGAAAGCCGACGCCGACGAGTGCGGTACGAGAGAAGCGCAGGTTCAAGACCTCAGCAGCGTGGTCGTCGCGCACCCGCCGGAGGGCGAGGATCAGATAAGGCAGGCCGCCAATCCAGACAGCGGTTGCCGTCTCATGAATCGCGGTCAGCACAATCAGCCAGACACGATGGTCCACGCGGGCGGCAGCGTGATTAGTCATGACTGACCCGGCGAGGATCACCGCCGCCGCCAACAACATCGGGGCAGGGGAAAGAGACAAGCCGCCCTTGGCTGAGAGGAACGCGAGCGCCAGCGCGCCTGCAAAGGTCAGGCATCCCGCCAGAAAGAAGTTTGCGCCTATCACCTCGCCGAAGTGCAGGTCTGCCGTCCCCATCAGGACCGCCGAATTGACGAACAGATAGATGGTCTGGGTGAGGGCCAAGGCCAGGGCGGAGAGAAAGATCAGCCGGCGCGCGGAGCGGCTTGCCGTTTCAAGGTCCGCAGCAAAACTGCTGCCCAGCGCGCGCAAGGTGAGGGTTTCAAAGACGGCTCCCCCGATGACCAGGGATTGGAGCACGAGGGTCGCCCCACGCAGCAACACGGAAGCAAAGGCAAATATGCTGAGTAGCAGGTTCATTCTTGCCGGCCTGACCTATTCGACGGTAAAGGGAATTTCGCCGTTCGTGATGTGCCCGTCGGATGCAAGCACCTGCCAACGAATCCGGTAGGACCCGGCGTGTAGCCCGGAGGCCTTGGAATCGAGGCGATCTGGCTTCTCCTGTTTCGTGATGGGCAGAGGATGGCTTGAGCCGTCGGGCAAAACCAGGGTCAAGCGCGACCGGGCGGCATCCACACGCACATTGAAACGCAGCTTGATAACGATCTCCGGGCCGGCGACCTTGCCGTTGATCTTGGGAATGGTTTCCACCAAGATGGCGTGTGCCGTGAGTAGGGGTGTCACCAGAAGCGCGGCCAAAAGACAAAGCACGCCGGCGTAGAGCCGGCTTCCTGTACAGCGGATCATTTCCCAATCGCCCCCGAGCGGAGTGACAGCTTATCGTGATTGTACCTGTCCCGTCGTATTCCGGGTTCAACAATCGCTGCGCCAGCGAAAACGCTCTGCCAGTACCACCATGCGCGTCAGGCGAAAGTCAGTCCGGTCGCCAGCTCAATAGGGCCTGCCCAAGGCCAGCCGCAGCTTGAACCTGCCGTCAACACTCACGTTGGCGGTCAGCGAAATGGGTCCAAAGATAGTGTCGGCTATCACGCCGCCGGAGAAGGAATGCTTCGGGTCGATGCTGTCCCACTGTTGAAACGAATTCCCCAGTTCGTAATAGCCGGTGGCATATACCTTCTTGCCAACAAGCTGCGGCAGCCGCCAGATTTCTCGGCGGTAGCCACCACCGGCCAGGATGTAATTGCTTCCCAGGAATTCGTCGCGATTGTAGGCATCGAGGCGATAGGGTCCGCCGAGGGAGAAGAGCTGAAGCGGAGCCGCAGATTGTCCGAAGCTGGTGCCGATCGCCCCGATCAGGAAGACAGAACCCTTGGAGCTAATGGGAATGAAATGGGAAGACCGCACCTGCGCCTGGTCGAAGGCGTAATTGACGTCGGGACTGCGGAAGATGTGCACCACCTCGGAGTCGATGCGGCTCCCCCGCGAGGGGATGGTGGGGCTGTCCTGGCCGTCGAAGATCCAGCCCAAACGCACTTGGTCGCTATAGCCCTCAAAAGGAGGGAAGCTGAGGTTTCCGATCAGCGGCTTGAGCTTGGCCTGCGTGATCTGATAGCCGACGCGAACTTCGTTGCGATAACCGGAGCTGTAGCCGATGTCGACAGCGCCACCATAGCGCTGGTCGGTGTAGGTGGAGCTTAGAGTATTGCTGAAGATGAAATCGCGGGCTGTCTTGTGAAAGAAAGCACGTGGGGCAACGAAGAACTTGCTCTCCCCAAGAGGCTGATAAAACTCGGTTCCGAGGAAGGTGTCCGATCCTACACGCACATCGGTGCGCCACTCGCTGCCCAAAGTCAGAACGTCCATGGCAGTGACGCGGGCGCCGGTGACAAAGCGAAAATCATGCACGTCGGAGCCTTCCACACTGAGCGTCAAGTTTACGAGGGGAGGGGCGTAGGTTTTCTGATGAGCGCGAATTTCAAGCCCGGTTTGCGCCCCGTCAGCGAGAAATTCCTGATAGCCCAGGCGATCGAAACGGCCCTCGCCGGTAATTTTGGTGAGTTCGGTTTCGAGTCGCGATAAGTTGAGCTGCCCGCCGACATACTTGCGCGTGCGAATCCACACCTCCTGCTCTGCACGGCCCCCGGTTCCGGCGATTCTGACGGGCGCCAGCGATTGCGGGTACGGCCTCTTGCGCGCGTACCGGGCAGCGAGATGTGCCTGCCAGGCCTCTTCTGACAAGGCAAATGGCCGAAGCACAGCCGCTTTCCTGGCAGCACCTTCATAGCCAAGCTGGATCAACTTCTCTCCGGCGGAATAGTCCGAAACGGTGTAATTCTGCAGGTCCGGGGCAATGACGATGTCCGCGCTGCGGAGGGCGCGACGGTCGTATTCGATGGTCATCACGCCAATGGATTGCTGCAATATCCCTCCGATGGAAGCGAGAGCGTCTTCCTTAGACAGCGGAGTGCCGATGTCCACGGCGATCACAACCTCCGCACCCATGTCGCGCGCGACATCGGTGGGAATGTTCTTCATCAGAAAACCGTCGGCCAGCAGCATGCCGTTAACTTCCAGCGGGGTGAAAACTCCAGGGATGGACATGGTTGCGCGCAATGCCTGGGGCAGAGGCATGCTGCTTCCATCCAGGGTCACCGATTCTGCCCGCAGCAAGTCAGTTGCGACACAGCGGAAGGGAATAGGGAGCTCGTCAAAGCTGGTCAGGGAGGAGTAGGCAAGAGTGATGCGATCGAACACCAGCCCGACGCCGTGACCGGGATTGAAGCCATTCGGGGCGCTGAGTCCATGGCGAAGGCCCAGGGGAATGTCGACCGTGTAGTCACGCTTATCCTGCTTGCGCCGAAATGCAATATCCGCATACCCGGGTTCGGGGAGGAGTACCACGTCCCAGTCGATGGTCTTGATGAAGTCTTCCATCTCGGCCGGCGTCATGCCTTCAGCGTACATGGCGCCCACCAACCCGCCCATGCTGGTACCGGCCACCTTGTCCACGGGAATGCGGTTTTCTTCCAGCCACTTGAGCACGCCGATGTGAGCCAGCCCACGTGCCCCACCCCCGCTGAGGGCGATGCCAATTCTGGACCGGGACTCGGCAGCGACCGCGTGCGCCTCCCACGCCAGGAGAGCCACAAGCAGCGCGGCGGCGACGGTGATCTTCGAGACAACTGGAGAAAGGAGATTAACTTTCGCGGTGGGATGGCAGATCATGATTTCCCTCTTCAGGAGCACGAGCACACGCGCCGAAGGCGCAGGGAATCGCGCGAAGGTTCGGTGCGGGACGGAGGAACCCTAACTAACCGTGCTCCCACTTTCAAGAGCCAAGTTAGTGTCTGTGAATCGGAGGAGTCCAAGGGGCTGACGCCTGGAGTGCAAAGCAGTTTGAGGCCCGCAAACTGCACGAGCCTCGATCTCTTGAGCAGGAGAGGTCCAGGAAGAAGTTAGAAGAACGTGTCCATGATCGGCACGCGGCCTTCGATCACGGCTCGCAAGGTCGGATGGGAGTGCGCGAGAAGCTTCTCAGGTTGGACGTCGGAGCCCGCTGCCGCAGCATCCTTCGAGAAATGAGTACGCGCGAAGTACGACCATTGCTCGGAATCAGTGTCGTCCTTGACCGCCACTTCCAGCGCCACCAGATCAGAGGGGTTACCGCGACGCGCGGATCTGTCTTGCCGCGGCTTGCGAACCTCCATCACGATCACCGCCTTGTCGGGCCACCCGCCGTTTTCCAGGTAATACTTGTACGCCGAGGGCTCAATATAAATGTGGTCGACAAACCCGCGCTTCTTCGCGGTCATAGTGGAATCGGTAGTGCAATCCGAACGCGGCTCTCCGCGAACGGAAACCCACTGCCGGTATCCGTCCGGCAGTAGCAACTCTCTTTGCTCGGTGTACTGCGGGTCAAACGAACGAAACCTCGGTTGCGCGAAGGCACTTCCGCCAACCATCCCGAGTGTCAGGCACAGCAGGATCAGACGCTTCACGTGCGCGCTCCTTCCGGAACGATGATGCCGGAATCTACCGACCAGCCCCCACCGCAGATATGCTAATGGTGCAGATTTTCTTCCTCCCCGGCCGCTCCGGCAATAACATTGGGACGAAACGCGGGGCTGGCTGGGATGAATGCCGGATCGGGATTACACGCTGGCTGCAATTCGTTGTAAGTTGATGGTCCAATTTCCGGGGGGTGCGATTCCGATCAGTGCGAGAAGGTGTGATGCGGCATAAAGGATTCGCCAAGTGGCTGTTAGGAGTGGTGGCGTGGGCGACCATCGGCGCCATTGGCACTTTCTTTTCCTACCACATGGCTATTGATTGGGGAAAGAAAGTTACCTATTGGGATGTTGCGCACGGTCCCATGTTGGAGTACCTGACGTGGGGAGCCTTGTTTACCCCACTTGTATTGTGGCTGCAGCGAAGGTTCCGAACCGACCGTCGACACTGGCTCGTTCTACACCTGCTGTGCAGTGTGGGCCTGGCGGCATTCAGCGCGGCGCTCCGATTGCCCACTCATCATTGGGTGTATCCGAAGTCCAAGGATCCGATCAGCTTCATGCTGTGGAAGACCTACTTTTACTCCAACGGATTTGACGATATATGGATGTACTGGGTGATCATCCTGGTGAGCGTGGGCTGGGCCTATTACCAGAAGTACCGGGACCGTGAACTGAAGGCTTCCATTCTAGAGGCGCAGCTGGCACGAACACAGCTGCAAGTCCTTAAGTTTCAGCTTCATCCGCACTTCCTCTTCAATACCTTGAATTCCGTTTCCGAGCTGATGCACCAGGACGTGAACGCGGCTGACCGAATGATCATTCGCTTGAGCGAGTTGCTGCGGCTGACGCTGGAAACCGGCGGAACCCAGGAAATTCCGCTCAAGCAGGAGCTGGAATTCCTCGAGGGTTACCTGGAGATCGAGCGCACCCGTTTTCAGGACCGCTTGGCGGTGCACTTTGACATCGATCCTGAGACGCTCGACGCCCGTGTTCCCAACATGCTGCTGCAACCCCTGGTGGAGAACGCCGTAAGGCATGGAATCGCCAAGCGTTCCGGCCCGGGTACGATTACCATTTCCAGTCATCGCACCGGCTACTTCCTGCACCTCTCGCTCCGAGACAACGGCCCCGGGATTCCTGCGGAACAATTGTCTAAGTCAAACGGGGGATTGGGGTTAAGCAACACGCGAAGCCGCCTTCGCGTGCTCTACCCCGACATGCATACCTTCGAGATCCGCACCCCGGAGCAAGGGGGGTGTGAAATCCAGATCACTCTGCCGTTCCATGCCGAACCGGGTTCGTCATCTGCAGAAAATGCGTTAACGATCCCGGATTCCGTGCGTCCAATACCGGCAGAGGCCAAACCATGATCCGAGCGCTGATCGCTGATGACGAACCCTTGGCACGCAAGCGAATCCGCCGCCTTCTGGCGAGGGAGGAAGACTTTGAGGTAGTGGGAGAATGTGGCGAGGGCGGCGAAGCCATCACCGCGCTTCGCGACCTCAAGCCGGATGTCCTGTTCCTCGACGTGGAGATGCCCGAGCTCGACGGCTTCGCTGTCTTGAAGGCAATCGAGCCGCAGGATCTCCCCGTCGTGATTTTCACCACCGCTTACGATCACTACGCGATTCGCGCCTTCGATGCGCATGCTTTGGACTACCTGCTGAAGCCGTTTGACGAAGACCGATTCCACGAGTCCGTGCATCGAGCGCGCACGCAAATGGATCACTCGCGCAGCGGCGAGTTGGCGGGGAAGCTTCTCTCCATGCTGCACGATGCCAAGCCGCAGAATGACACGGATCGCCTGGTCATCAAGTCGGGCGGACGGGTGGTCTTTCTCAAGAGCGAGGAAATCGACTGGGTGGAAGCTGCCGCCAACTATGTGCGGATTCACGCCGGGCAGGAAGCTTATCTGATGCGCGAGACCATGACCTCCTTCGAGGCCCGGCTCAACAAAGATATCTTCATGCGCATCCACCGCTCCATCATCGTGAACGTCGAAAAGATCAAGGAACTGCAGCCCTGCAACAACGGGGAATACATCGTGGTGTTGCGCAATGGTAAAGAGTTGTCGCTGAGCCGCAGCTTCCGCGAGCGGATCCAGGATTTTCTGCAGCGCTCCCTGGTGACGCGGGCCAAGCACTACGCCTGATCGGAACCGGCAAGGGTAACCCCATTGCCGCGACCGGAATGGCCGAGCACCTCGGGATCAGGCGAGGGCAGCCGTACCGCCTTCAGCGGCTCGGCCAGGCTGGCCATGAGGCGGCGGAACCCCTCGAAATCCAGCGATTGCGGACCATCCGACAGTGCCCGCTCGGGACAAGGGTGGACTTCCACCATGATGCCATCGGCGCCCAGCGCAAGTGCAGCGCGCGAGATGGGCGCGATCAGGCTTGGCCTTCCCGTGCCATGCGACGGGTCGGCGACGACCGGCAGGTGCGACAACTCCCGCGCCAGGGCGACGGCCGCCAGATCGATGGTGTTGCGCGTCTCGGTCTCGAAGGTCTTGATGCCCCGCTCACAGAGAACTACCTGAGAATTTCCGCCGCTGAGCAGATACTCGGCGGCAAGCAGCCACTCCTTGACCGTCGCCGAAGGGCCGCGTTTGAGCAGAATGGGTTTTTCGATGATGGCCAGCCGCCGCAGCAGCGCGAAATTCTGCATGTTGCGCGCGCCCACCTGCAACATGTCGGCGTGCTCGCAGATGATATCCACATCCTCCGTGCTCATCACCTCGGTAACCACCGGAAGACCGCTGTGACGGCGCACCTCATCCAGCAGCTTCAGGGCCTCGACGCCCAGACCCTGGAAGTCGTAGGGCGAAGTGCGGGGTTTATAGGCGCCTCCCCGCAAGAGCGATGCGCCAGCTTCCTTCACGGCGAGCGCGGTGGAAAAGATCTGCTCGCGTGATTCGACCGAGCAGGGTCCGGCGATGACTACCAGCTGCGGCCCCCCAAGGGCAACGCCTCCGACGTTTACAACCGTTCGCGCTGGCTTGAGCTGCCGGCTTACCAGCTTAAAAGGCTGAGCGATAGGCACGACATCTTCCACGCCGGGCGCAGCTTTCAAGGCTTCAATCTCATGCCGCCGCCCGCTGCCGACCGCCGCCACGATGGTGCGCGTGGTTCCACGCGTCACGTGAGCTTTGTAACCTGCCTCCTGAACGCGCTCGATCACGTGCTGGATCTGTTGTTCACTCGCGCCTTCCGCCATATTGACAATCATGTGAGTTCTCCCCGGCCACTTCTTCCCAAAAACAAGAACCGCGAACCTTTGGGGGAGTTCGCGGTTGCGATGATTCGGGTCTGGAAGCGCTTAGATAATTACATCCCGCTTGGCGCAGATACCTCATCCCCTACCGCTACTCCATGCAAGTAGCTGGCAAAATGGGGGCTGCTAAATCGATATCGATACGCCGGATGCATGCGAGTGAAGGGACTTTATCCCGATTTTCCCCCTCTGTCAAACCTCGCCGCCCAGGGGTTGCTCTCACGGCCACCTGTGATAGCAGTCACCGCTCGCGATGACGACGCCCTTTACCTTACCTTCGGGTATTGCGAACCGAGCAAAGCAAGGGAGTGTTTTCATGGCCTACGTAATTACCGATGCCTGCATCAAGGACGAGCTATGCGTGGAGGCTTGCCCCACCGACTGCATCCACCCCAAGAAGGACGAGCCTGGGTTCGAGGCCGCCACGCAACTGTTTGTCGACCCCGCCGGCTGCATCGACTGCGGTGCCTGCGTGCCGGTCTGCACCTCCAACGCGATCCTGCTGGCCGATGACCTGCCGGAGGAGCTGAAGCCGTTCATCGAGAAGAACGCGGCTCACTACAACTAAGTTTGCTTCCCGGAACGAGGTGATTGCAGCCCGCTCCAGGCTGTCCCTGATCCTGCCGCGGGGGCGTCGCACGGGAAGTGGCCCGCTTTGTCCTGAGCATTCTCTAACCTGCTGCGGTATTCCTCTTGCTCACTGCACTGTGCCGGAGGGCATTCTGGCTGCGGTCTGTTGTGCCGCAGGACTGTGGGCCTCTTGACTGCCGGTGGAGCCACCATGGGTGAGATGGACGACATCATTAAAGAGTTCTTAGTGGAGAGCGCGGAGAACCTAGACCAACTGGATCGCGACTTTGTGGAACTGGAGAAGGATTCCACCTCGCAGGAGCTGCTCAGCCGCATCTTTCGTGCGATCCACACGGTGAAGGGAACCAGTGGAGTGCTGGGTTTTCCCAAGCTGGAATCGGTGGCCCACGTAGGGGAGAGCCTGCTGTCGCTGCTGCGTGAGGGCCAGCTCAAGCTCAACCCCGGGATCACCACGGCGCTGCTCGCCATGGTGGACGCGGTGCGGGAGATGCTGGCGGCAATCGAGAGCAGCGGCGGCGAAGGCGCGCGGGACTACTCAGCGGTGATTGAGGGGCTCACCCAGTTGCAGGCCAGCGAACTGGCGCGGCAGGGGGGGCAGAGTCCAGCAGGGAGAGGGAAATCGGCCTTCGAGGCCCGACCGGCCGGTGCGGCGACGTCCGCCCCGCCCGTCAAGCCGTCGACTGCCGAGAAGCCGGCTGTCACCGCCAAGCTGAGTCTGGACGAGGACGAGTCCGAATCGCACGTGGTGCTGGGAGATATTCTGGAGAACCGGGGGGTTCCCCACTCGGCCATCGAGGCGGCCCTGGAGACGCAGGGTCAGGGGGATCCGCGGCGGCTGGGGGAAATACTGGTGGCCCAGGGAACGGCCACCCCGAGCCTGGTGCTGGAGGCCCTCAAGACGCAGGGCGTCACGCGGACGGAAACCGTCTCCGCCAGCACCATCCGCGTGGATGTGGGGCTGCTGGACCGGCTGATGAACCTGGTGGGGGAGCTGGTGCTGACCCGCAACCAGATCCTGCAGGTCACGACCTCGCAGAAGGACACGGCTCTCAAGGATGGATCCTTCCTGAGCACAGCCCAGCGGCTGAATCTGATCACCACCGAGCTGCAGAAGGCGTGATGAAGACGCGCATGCAGCCCATCGGCAACCTGTGGAACAAGCTGCCGCGCGTCGTCCGCGACCTGGCGGTGAGCTCCGGCAAGCAGGCGCAGGTGGAGATGGAAGGCAGCGAGACGGAGCTGGATAAAACCATCATTGAGGCGATCAAGGATCCGCTCACCCACATCATTCGCAATGCCGTCGATCATGGGATTGAGCTCCCGCAGGACCGCGTGGCCAAGGGCAAGCCGGCCGAAGGCCGCATTCACCTGCGGGCCTTCCACGAGGGCGGCCAGGTCAACATCGAAATCACCGACGATGGCGCCGGCATCGACAGCGAGCGGGTGAAACGCAAGGCGATGGAGCGGGGCCTGATTACGGCTGAGCAGGCGGCGCGCATGTCGGAGCGGGAAGTGGTCAACCTGCTGTTTCTTCCCGGATTCTCCACTGCCGCCAAGGTGACCAACGTCTCCGGCCGCGGCGTGGGCATGGATGTGGTGAAAACCAACATCGAGAAAATCGGCGGCATCGTGGATGTCCAATCCTCGCCTGCGGGCACGGCCTTGAAGATCAAGATTCCCCTCACCCTGGCCATAATTCCGGCGCTGATCGTCAGCATCCGGGACGAGCGCTTTGCCATCCCCCAGGTCAACCTGCTGGAACTGGTCCGCCTGGAGGGCGACGAAGGGCGGGCGGGGATCGAAATGATGCATGGCGCGCCGGTGTACCGGCTGCGCGGCAACCTCCTGCCTCTGGTTTCCCTGGGCCGCGAGCTCAAGCTCGAGGCGCCCGGCGGCGACGCCGCCGGCGCGCGAGACGTGGTGAACATCGTGGTGCTGCAGGCTGACGACCGGCAGTTTGGCCTGGTAGTCGATGAGGTCAATGACACCGAGGAGATCGTGGTGAAGCCCCTGGGCAAGCAACTGAAGGGGCTCTCCTGCTTCGCCGGCGCCACCATCATGGGTGATGGCCAGGTGGCGCTGATCCTGGATGTCCTGGGAGTGGCGCAGATGGCCAGCGTAATCACCGAAGTGCGGGATCGCGCGGTCGCCAATACGGCGGCCAGGGATCAGGACCGCGCCCTGGGCAAGGATGCGTGGCTGATCTTCCGCGTCGGTCAGAGCGGCCGCATGGCCATTCCCCTGTCGATGGTTTCGCGACTGGAGGAATTCGGGCCCAGCATGATCGAGGTATCGGGCAGCCGCCGGGTGGTGCAGTACCGCGGCCAGATCATGCCCCTGGTGCCGGTGGCGGAGACCTTGGGTGTTGAAGCCGGCGCGGCCGGCGAGATGCTGCAGGTCGTGGTTTATTCCAGGAATGGGCAAAGCGTGGGCCTGGTGGTCGATGAGATCCTGGACATCGTGGAGCAGCAGGTGGTGGTGGAGAACGCCTCGGAAGGCGGGCGGGTACGGGGCTCGGCGGTGATCCAGCAGCATGTCACCGATCTGCTCGACGTCGAGGGCCTGGTCGACTCCGCGGTGCCCTCATCCCAGGGGAGGATGTGATCCATGCGCGAACAACAGTTCTGTACCTTCTTCCTGCAGGGCCTGTTTTTCGGAGTCGAGGTGGAAAAGGTACAGGAGGTGATCCGTCACCAGAAGACCACGCCCGTGCCGTTGGCGCCCGAGGTGGTGGGCGGCCTCATCAATCTGCGCGGCCAGATCGTGACCGCCATCGATCTACGCCGCCGCCTGGCGCTGGCGGAGCGTGATCCGCAATTCCAGCCGATGAATGTTGTGGTACGCACCGACGAAGCGGTGGTCAGCCTGCTGGTGGATGAAATCGGCGACGTGGTGGAGGTAGAGGCCGGCGCCTTTGAACCTCCGCCGGACACTCTGCAGGGCAGTGCCCGGGAGCTGATCCAGGGCGCGTACAAGCTGAAGGACCGCCTGCTGCTGTTGCTGGATACACAGCGGGTCGTGGCTCTCAACTGAACCGTGTACCTCCTCCCGGAGTCGCCTGGTTCTCAACCCAGGCTCCGGCCCGCAGGCGACCCACGTCCCGCAGGCGACCATGACCTGGAGCTCGCCGAGCGGACTGGAATCCAGGTCCGATCGTGACTCCCACCTTAACCTTCCACCGTCGCGCCTTATGCCGCGCCATTGCCATTAAAGCTCTCTCATTCTTCCTGGAATGCCGCTTGCACTGAACAGCGGTTCGTAATCCCGTTGGACTTGTGTGAGGCGTGGCGGAGGGGCAGTTGAGGAAATCCGCGGCCAAGGAAGGAAGCTTATGAAGTGGTTTCACGACTTGAAAATTGCCACCAAACTGCTGGCAGGATTCATCCTGGTAGCGGTGATCGCCGGCATGGTTGGCTTTGTGGGTTATTCGGCAGCGTCGAAGATCGCGACCGGTTCCAAGAGCATGTATGACAACCAGGTCGTCATGCTGCGCAATCTTGGGGATGCCAACGTGGCTTTTCTGACGGCGCGGCTGGAGGCCCGCAAGATGCTCTCCATGCAGGAAGCCTCCCAGCTCCGCCAGTCCGAGCAGGCCATCGAGGAGCAGGACAAGCGATGCGACGAAGCCTTGGCAGCATATCTCAAGGCCCCATTAGCAAGAAAGAGCAGGAGATCGCTTCCGCATTGCAAAAGGAGATCTCCGACTACCGACACTTGCGGGCGCCGCTGATCAGCAACAGCCTGGCGGGAGACAACAAGAAGGCCACTGCCGTGGCCAACGACCCCGAGTTCGTCGCGGTACAGAAGGCGACGACCGGGCATCTGCGCGAACTGATGAATCTGGCGGGAGAGCAGGCGGAACAGATCCAACGGCAGAATGAACAGCTTTCCGCCAGCAGCACCAAGCAGATCCTCATTTTCGTGGCTGTGGGCATGATCGTGTCGCTGATCCTGGGATTTGCCCTGGCGCGCATGATCGGGCAGCCCATCAAGCAGCTGCAGCAGGCAGCCGAGCGGTTGGCGCAGGGGGACATCCATATCACGCTTCCCCCGGAGACGGCCGATGAAATCGGCGTCCTGGCGCGCGCCTTTCGCCTGATGGCGGACACCATCCGCGATCGCGCCGAGGCCGCGCAAAAGATGGCGGCGGGCGACCTGAGCATTCAAGTTGCCGCCAAGTCGGAGGTGGACGTCTTGGGTCGCAGCTTGAATCAGGTCGTCGAGGCGGTCAAGGCGATGATCGGCGACACCCACCTGCTGTCGCAGGCGGCGGTCGAGGGCCAGCTGTCCACCCGCGCCGATGCCGGCAAGCACCAGGGAGATCACCGCCGCATCGTGCAGGGCGTGAATAACACCCTGGACACGCTGATCGGCCCGCTGAATACGGCCATCCAGGGCTTTGAGGCGTTCGCAGCCGGCCATGCGCCGGAGGCGGTCACCGCCGACTACCGCGGCGACTTCGAACGGCTGAAGGGATCACTCAACAACCTTCGCGCCATCGTGCAGGAGCGCAATCAGGATATCGACATGCTGATCAGCGCGGCCATGCAGGGCGAGCTGAGCGTGCGCGCCGACACCAGCAAGTATGCCGGCGGCAACGCCAAGCTGATCGGGGAGATCAACACCATGCTGGAAGCCATCGTGGCTCCGCTGCGCGACTTCGCCGCGGTGCTCGACAAGCTGGCGGCCGGCGATCTGACCGCCCAGGTGGAGCGGGAATACAAGGGTGAGTTCGAGCGGGTGAAGAAATCGATCAACACCCTCTCCATCCAGGTGCGCAACGCCATGCAGCAGATCGGCCAGAACACCCTCGCCCTAGTTTCGTCCGCCGAGGAGCTCAACAAGGTCAGCCAGACCATGAGCTCCAGTGCGGATGAGACCGCGGCGCAGGCGAATGTGGTGTCCGCTGCCTCCGAGCAGGTGAGCAAGAACATCCAGACCATTGCCGCCGGCGCCGACGAGATGGGGGCCAGCATCAAGGAAATAGCCAAGAACACGGCGGACGCCACCCGGGTGGCTACCGCCGCGGTGCGCACCGCGGAATCGACCAACGAAACCATCGGCAAGCTGGGCCAGAGCAGCGCCGAGATCGGGCAGGTGATCAAGGTCATCACCTCCATCGCCCAGCAGACCAACCTGCTGGCCCTCAACGCCACCATTGAAGCCGCGCGTGCCGGGGAAGCGGGCAAGGGTTTCGCGGTGGTGGCCAACGAGGTCAAGGAACTGGCCAAAGAGACGGCCAAGGCCACCGAGGACATCAGCCGCAAGATCGAGGCCATCCAGAGCGATACCAAGGGCGCGGTGGAGGCCATCGGTCAGATCAGCACGGTGATCGGCCAGATCAACGACATACAGAACACCATCGCCAGCGCGGTGGAAGAGCAGAGCGCCACCACCAACGAAATCAGCCGCAACCTGGCGGAAGCGGCTCGCGGGGGGGTGGAAATTACCAAGAACATCGCCGGAGTGGCCGATGCGGCGCGCAGCACCACGGCGGGGGCGACCGACACGCAGAAGTCGGCGCAGTCGCTGGAGCGCATGTCGGCCGAGCTGCAGGACCTGGTTTCGCAGTTCAAGTACGAGGAAGCCAGCCGGGCGGCGAGGTCTGGAGGCGCCAACGGCAAGTCACGGGGCTTCGTGCCCGGCGTCCAGCGCGAGCCGGTGAGCGAGGCTGTTCACTGAGGACATGGGGAGCGGCTTGACGGCTGGCGCAGCCCCCGAGCCGCTCCCCCACCTGCAGCCGCCCCCATGTCCGGGTCGTCTGCGCCGGCCGGCAGGGCGGGTGGTCACAGAAATGGGGGAGGAATGCGGGCGTTGGTAGTCGATGAGTCCACGGCAATACGGTCGATGCTGCGCATGATCCTGCGCTCGGCCGGGTTCGAGGTTCTAGAAGCCAAGGATGGACGCGATGCGCTGGATCGCCTGAATCAGCAGGGCACCATGGACATAGCGCTGGTGGACTGGAACATGCCGGAGATGAATGGCCTCGAATTTCTGCGCAGCGTGCGCGCCCAGCCCCTTCATGACAGCATGCGCATCGTGATGGTGACCACGGAGAGCGAGATTTCGCAGGTAACACGCGCCCTGAGCGAAGGCGCCAACGAGTACGCGATGAAGCCGTTCACCCGGGAGTCGATCCTGGAGAAACTGGAACTGCTGGGATTCGGACGGCCGGCATGACACGGGTAAGGGTATTGATCGTTGACGATTCGGTGGTCGTGCGGAGGATCCTGCGGCAGGTGATCGGCGAGGACCCCGATCTGGAGGTAGCCGGGACCGCGGCCAATGGCAGGATCGCCCTCAGCCTCATCGACCAGGCCAGCCCCGACGTGGTCACCCTGGACGTGGAGATGCCGGAGATGGATGGCCTGCAGGCCCTGCAGGCCATACGCGCCAGCCGTCCCAAGCTCCCGGTGATCATGTTCAGCACGGTAACCCAGCGGGGGGCGGTAGCGACCCTGGATGCTTTGGCGGCGGGTGCGAGCGACTATGTCACGAAGCCAGAGAACGTGGCCGGCTTGAATGCGGCGGTGGATCGTATCCGCCGCGAACTGGTTCCCAAGATTAAAGCCCTGTGCTGTCACAGGACAGCCAGCGGCGCGGTGCCCTCCCCCAATCTCCCGCGGCGCTTGTCCACGCAGCTTCCGGCGCGGCCCAAGCCGCGACCGGGACCGATCGAGGTGGTGGCGATTGGTACTTCCACCGGGGGTCCCAACGCTTTGACGCAGCTGCTGCCGCGAATCCCGGCAGATTTTCCAGTTCCAATCCTGATCGTGCAACACATGCCGCCCACCTTCACGCGCTTTCTGGCAGAGCGGTTGTCGGCCTTTTCCTCCATCCCGGTGCGCGAGGGCATCGCGGGTGAGGTGCTGCGCGCCGGGGAAGCCTGGATTGCGCCCGGCGACTTCCACATGACGGTCGAGCGAATGGGAGCGCGCATTCGCTTGAGCACCAACACCGATCCCCCGGAGAACTCCTGCCGGCCGTCGGTAGACGTTCTCTTCCGTTCGGTGGCTGAGGTGTACGCCTCGCGGGCGTTGGCGGTGGTGATGACGGGGATGGGTCAGGATGGTTTCCGGGGGTCAGAGGTCATCCGCGACGCCGGAGGTCGGATCTTCGCCCAGGACGAGGCGAGCTCGGTGGTTTGGGGGATGCCGGGATTTGTCGTGCAGGCGGGGCTTGCCGAGCGAGTCCTGCCGCTGGAGCAGATTGGCAGCGAGATCGTGCGCAAGGTAATGCAGACACAGGTGCTGATTCACAGCTAAGGAAACACTCCCGAATGGGCATCTCCAGCATCGATTTCGACTAATCTGCGGAAGCTGCTGCTGGAGCACTCAGCCATCGTGCTCGATGCTGGCAAGGAGTACCTGGCTGAGTCGCGGCTCACGCCGTTGCTCTACCAGGAAGGTCTGCCCTCGGTCGATGAGCTGTTCAAGCAATTGCGCTCGGCCACCTTCAGCGGACTTCATCGCAAGGTCGTGGACGCGATGACCAACAACGAAACCTGGTTTTTCCGTGATTTCGTTCCCTATGAGGCTCTGCGCACGCGGGTGATTCCCGAATTGCTGGCAGCCCGCGCCACCGAACGAAAACTGATGATCTGGAGCGCCGCCTGCTCCAGCGGGCAGGAACCCTATAGCCTGGCTATGCTGCTGCGCGAAAGCTTTCCGATGCTGACCTCCTGGAATGTGACCCTGTTGGCCAGCGATATCTCGACCGCCATTCTGTCGCGCGCGCAAAAGGGACGCTACAGCCAGCTGGAGGTAAATCGCGGCATGCCGGCCGCGCTCTTGGGCAAGTACTTCACTCGCGAGGGGCTGGACTGGGAACTGAAGCCGGAGATCCGGCGCCTGGTGCAATTCCGGCAGCTCAACCTGGCCAGCGCCTGGGCGGACATGCCGCCCTGCGATCTGGTGATGCTGCGCAATGTGCTGATCTATTTTGAAGTTCCAACCAAGAAGGAGATCCTGGAGCGACTCCGCCGGGTTATGCGTCCCGATGGCTACCTCTTTCTTGGAACCGCCGAAACCACGCTAAATCTGGACGACCAGCTGGAACGGGTTCCGTTTGAGAAGACCGCCTACTACAAGCGCAAGGTGTGAGAAAAGAACCATGACGACGATTCGACACGAGGATATGCTGCGACTCAGTAACGAGATATGGGACTCGATGCTGGGACTGCCGGTTCTCCCGCAGAACGGCGCCGGGCACAGGCAAGCGAGCCAGGGAAGCCAGATCTCTGCCTTTGTGCAGATCACCGGGGCCTGGCAGGGAACCGTGCGGCTGGATTGTTCGGCCGCTCTGGCCAGGATCGCCGCGGCGCGGTTTCTGGGATTGGAACCTCCGGAAGTGTCGCCCGCGCAGGCCCGCGACGCCATAGGCGAACTCACCAATATGAGCGCGGGCAGCGTGAAGTCGCTGGTGCCCGGCCCATCCCACCTCTCGTTGCCGTCGGTCACCGAGGGCAGCGATTATCAGGTCCACATGTGCCGGGAAGAAGTTCTCGTGCAAACGTCGCTGCTGTGTCAGGGAGAGTCGCTGGTGCTTACCGTGTGGCAGAAGCAGCAGTCGGCAATGGGTCCTGGCAACGGCCCTGGGGCGCAACGAGTCTATTAGGACTTGGCGCCGACTGCTTCCCGCAAGGCCCCGCTGAGGGCGGCCACCGATTCGTCCAGGATGCGAATCGCCACGTCCACATCTGCCTTGCTGATGTTCATCGGGGGTGACATGCGGATTACGTTGGCGTAGAGTCCGCCCTTACCGACGAGCAATCCCCGCTTCCGTGCCTCCTCCATCAGGTGATTGGTTTCCTGCGGGGCGGGCTCCTTGGTGGAGCGGTCCTTCACCAGCTCGATAGCCTGCAGCAGGCCCATCCCACGCACGTCACCGATCAGCGGATGCTTGGTCTTGAGCGCTTCCAGACCCTGCCGGAAATAGGCGCCGACGACGTGGGCGTTGTCCATCAGGCGATCTTCCTCGATCAGATCGATGGTCGCTTTGGCCGCGACACTGCTGACGGGATTGCCGCCGAAGGTGGAGATCTGCAATCCCTGGAAGCTTTCTGCAATCTTCTCTGTGGTCATGGTGACGCCGATGGGCGTACCGTTGGCCAGACCCTTGGCGCTGGTGATCATGTCGGGTACGACCTCCCAGTGCTCAATGCCAAACCACTTCTTGCCCGTGCGGCCCCAGGCGGTCTGGACCTCGTCCGCTATGAACAGGCCGTCGTATTTCTTCACGACGTTGAAGACGATTTTGAAATATTCGGGCGGCGGCGTTATGAATCCGCCGACCCCCTGAATGGGTTCGGCGATGAATGCGGCAATCCGGCCAGAGGTTGAAGTCTGGATCAAGTTCTCGACGTCGTTGGCGCAGGCAACCCCACAGTCCGGATACTTCATTCCCAGCGGACACCGGTAACAATAGGGATTCAGGGCATGCACCACGCCCAGGCCGGTGGGTAGCGATTTGCGCCAGGTGTACTGTCCGGTGAGTGATTGCGCCAGCTGAGAGCGGCCGCTATATCCATGCCGCAGGGCCACCACCTCGAAGTGCCCGGATGACACGCGCGCCAGCTGAATCGCGGTCTCATTGGCTTCCGTGCCGCTGTTAGTGAAATACGTTTTGGAGATTTCGCCCGGGGTGATGCTGGCCAGCTTCTCCGCGATGGCCACGACGGCCTCGTTGGGAAATAGCGTGGACCCATGCTGCAACTTATCCACCTGATCCTTGATTTTCGATGTTACCCGCGGATTGCAGTGGCCAACGGAGATGGTGACGATGCCGCCAAAGAAATCGAGGTACTTGTTGCCCTCCACGTCCCAAACGTGCTGCATCTTGGCGTGATCGGTTACGAGTGGGTCGGAGTAGTAGGTTGCGACGGATGAGAACAAATATTTCCGGTACTTGCGGACGACCTCTTCCTTCGTCATGGTCTCCTCTCGCCGTACGGGCTTTGCCGAGTAAGGAATCCAGCAAGGAAATGAACGCCCGCCGGAAACAAGTATCGTACTCCCGCCGGAGAAAATCGGCACCCACTGGTTCGCAATTCGTTCTCAGCGTTGTCCTTTTCGGAAGTATCGGTAAGGCCATTTAGAATGGCTGGCAGCATTCTTCTGAAGGGTGCAAGTCATGATTCTGTATTTCCTTCGCCACGCCAGCGCCGGCCAAAGGCAACTCACGGGAGACGATGACAAGCGACCGCTGGACAAGACCGGGATCGAACAATGCCAGCAGATGGGACGGATGCTGGCAGCGCTCGGTGCAGAGTTTGATGCGATCGTGACAAGTCCCCTGGAGCGCGCCGCGCGAACCGCCGCCCTGGTCGCTCAGGAGATCGAGTTCAAGGGCAAGATCAGCATCGATGATGCGCTCCGTCCCGAAGGCACCTACGACAGCTTCCGCCAACTCTTGCGCCGCTACGCGAAGGCCGAGACCCTGATGGTGGTTGGACACAATCCCAACCTCAGCGAGTTTCTGAGCCTGCTGATCTCGGACGGGTCCGCCGACACCTCGATCTACCTGAGGAAAGGCGCCTTGGCGAGAGTGGAAGTGGAGGGGAAGGGCATTCCCCAGCTCAATTGGTGCGTTACGCCCAAGCTGGTCCGAAAGATTCAGGAGAGCACGGGCACAAGTTCCCGGCCGAAGACGTCGCGGAAATAACCGCGTTCCTTTTCCAGGGCCCACAATTCCAGGTCGGCGCCGGAACGCCGGGTGGCCAGCTTGAGAATCACGCGGTCCGACTGGATGCGCACGCTGACACTTTGTACCGCGCCGCGGCGTGACTGGTCCAAGGCGCGGGCCAGGCGCAGGAGCATCACGGCCTTGGGAATCTGGTCGCGATCGCCGAATCCAACCATCCGGATGATCCGGTCCCCCGGCGTGGGCCGAGACTTGCCGATATACCGGGCAATGGCGGCGATGATCCGGCGCTGCTGGATTGTGAAACCAAAGATCTCCGAGTTGGCGATGATGTAGTAGGTGTGGCGATGGCGGCCTGCCCGGTTGATGAATGATCCCGCCTCCTGCAGCATGCAGGCTGCCGCCAGCCATTCTTCGTACTCGGAAGGCAGGCGGTGGACCTTCTGCAAGCCGTCGAACAGCATGATGGCCAGCGTCTTGACGCGGACCGCAAATTTCAGATCTACGCCGAAGTGACGGGCGCCGGCCAACAAAGCGCTCTGTCGCTCCGACTCGACCTGTTTGCGGTAGCGCGTTCCCACGTCGTAATCCGCCACCATCTGGTCGAGAAGCCCGTCGCGAAGGCCCAGGTCGGAGTAACGGAAACCTGACAGATGGAGCCGCGTCAGCAGCTCGGAAAACACCATGGCGCCCGCCACGATGATCTCTGCGCGCCTAGGTCCAATTCCCCGCAGGCCGGCTCGTTGGCTCAGGTTCAAGGCAGACAGTGTCGCCGCCAGCCGCAGCACGGCCAAGCGCGGCACGACGTTGGGCTTCGATTCCTTCTCGTGCGTGGCGGCGTACATTCCGGCCAGTGCGGCGGCAGTCCCGGAGGTGGCAATGCATGCCTGGCTGCGATGGTCCAGGACCTTTCTTTCAATCCGGCTGATTTCCCGCTCGATATACTCCTGCAGTCTCTCCAGCTCTTTCTTCTTGGGGGGATCGTGCGGCAGAAATTCCTGGGTCAGGCGCACCGCTCCCAGGGGAAGGCTGAACATCCTCTCGATCTGGCCCTCGTGGGAGGTCGTCAGCTCGCAACTGCCTCCGCCCAGATCGATGAGAAGCAGGCGTCCGCGCCCCATCCGCAGGTTGGACACCACACCCAGGTGGATGAGGCGCCCCTCCTCGAGGCCTGAGATCACCTCCACGCGCCATCCGGTAGCTGACCTTACCCAATCGACGAAGGCCGATGCATTGCGGGCGTCGCGCAGGGGGCTGGTGCTGACCACCCGCACTATTTCCGCTCCGTGAACCTGGGTAGCGCGGTGGAATCGCCGCAGAACCTTGATGGTGTTTGCCATGGCCTGCGGCGAAAGCAATCCGGAGCGGAAGACCGGCGCCCCCAGACGGGTAACCTCGCGGTCTTCGTGCAGGACGTCCAGCCTCCGCCCAGCCAGCCGGGCGATCTTCAGACGAACCGAATTGGCTCCGATGTCAACCGCAGCAAACGTGGGCATGTCCGACCCCAGAGCATTTTCAAGGTTGCAAACAGCGTCTTCTAACGTCCGGGCCCATCGCTTGCCGACGGTCAGCGTTAAGCGGATCAGGGTGGTCGATCGCGCCTTTGCTCCAAACAGAGGGAGGTCAACCATAAGGGAGCAGGCTGAATTTTGCAACCGCTGCCGGCGAGCTGTGCGCCTCATCGCCGGCTGCGGTCAGATTGGAGATTGGGAGAAAAGTGGTATGCTTGAGCCAAACATTTGGACTTCGCGATGGCACCGCGCTCGGCCAGGAGCATGGCCAACGGGTGGAGGAAGCCGTGGGCTCTCCATATGGTCTGCAATTAGTCGAAAACTGCCTCATCTGCAAGCTGCGCACCGACAACTTCTTCTGTGCGCTTCCTCGCGAGGTACTTGAGGCTTTCGAGAGGATCAAATTTCCGACGGCCTATCCGCGCGGCGCGGT
>DATHDM010000341.1:0-20552 GCA_035319065.1 Terriglobales bacterium | reverse complement strand
AGGTGGTGCAGGTCGTGGCCGGAGGCAGCTCCTCGCTCTCGCTGAAGCTGGCCGAGCTGTTCGCCACCATCTCCTTCACCAGCGATCCTGCCGGGGCCAGCATCGCAGTTGACGGCAAGCCTACCGGCAAGCTGACTCCGGCCCAGGTCAACGTCGAGAAGGGCCATCACACCCTGACGTTGGCGAAGGCCGGATTCTTTGAGCATTCCTCGACCGCCGACCTCGCGGCCGGGCAGACCCTGCAGCTCTCGCCCAGCCTGCAGCCCATGGGCGACGCCGACAGCATCAAGGTTTCCGGCAAGCTGAAGAAAGTGTTCGGCGGCGGCCTGCCGCAGGGCATGGCGTCGATCGAGGTCAAGACCCTGCCGCGCGGGGCGCGCATTGAAGTCAATCACCGCATGCTGGACAAGCCCTCGCCGGCGGAGTTCTTCGTCAGCCCGGGCAACTACCAGATCACCGTCTTCATGACCGGCTACAAGCCGCTGGAGAAGATGGTGACCGTCGAAGCCGGGTCGCGCGTGGTGATCACGGATAACCTGGAGCGGTAAGGGGCCTGGTCGCAGTTTTCGCCTAGTGTGACTGGTTCGCACCGCCCTGTTCGGCCCTAATCTGGGCGGCCCCCGCTTCCTTTTCCGTCCGCTTCCGTGCTAAATTACGTATATAGGCGCGCGGTAGGAGTTTGCCCGCTCCGCCTACCTCCCTGTAGTATTTTCTGTGTCCCGACGCCAGTTTGCTCCGATCCTTTTCACGCCCGGGGTGAACCAGCGCGGCTGTTTTTGATTGGAGTGGCATGGCGGCGTCTCCATCGGCGGCGAGAATCGGCAAATACGAGATCCTGGGTGTCCTCGGCGAGGGCGGGATGGGGGTGGTCTATAAGGCCGTTGACCCCCAGATCGGGCGCCTGGTGGCCATCAAGAAGATGATGGTCCGCTTCTCCAGCGACCCTCAACTCCTGCAGCGCTTTCAGCGCGAGGCGCGCGCCGCCGGCACCCTGCAGCACTCCAACATCATCGTCATCTACGACCTCGGCGAGGACGGCGACAATCCCTACATCGTCATGGAATACGCGTCCGGGGAATCGCTGGAAAAGGTCATCAACGACCGCAAGCCGCTCTCCACCGCCCACAAGCTCGACATTATCATGCAGGTGTGCGACGCCCTGCACTACGCCCACCAGCACGGCATCGTGCACCGCGACATTAAGCCGGGCAACGTCATCCTGCAGGAGAACGGTCGCGTCAAGCTGGTGGACTTCGGCATCGCTCACACCCTCGACAAGTCGCTCACCCAGACCGGGCAGATTATCGGCACGCTGAACTACGTCTCACCCGAGCAGCTCAACGGCAGTCCGGTAGATGGACGCGCGGACATCTTTGCCACCGGCATCGTGCTCTATCAGTTGCTGACCTACGAGCTCCCCTTCGACGCTCCCGAAACCGTCACCATCATCAACAAGATTCTGCGCGAGCCTGCCCCGTCGCTGCGCACCCGCCTTGCCGACTACCTGCCGGAGCTGGATCAGATCCTGGACAAGGCGCTGGCCAAGGATTTCGCTCAGCGTTACCAGTCGGCGCAGGACTTTGCACTCGATCTGGCGAGGGTGAAGTCAGCCCTGGAGCGCGAGACCATCGACCACTCGCTGGAGCTGGCGCGCGAAGCCATCGTCTCCTCCGATCTCCACCGCGCCAAGGGTTTGCTGACCGCCATCCTCAAGATCGAGACCCACCACCCCACTGCCCAGCAGATGCTGCGCGACGTGCAACAGATGATCGAGCAGGACCAGTGCCGCGAGCGGGTTCAAGAACTGCGCGGTGAAGCCGAGCAGGCCCTATCCGAGAAACATTTAGACGTCGCGCTGGAGCGCATCAATGAAGCCATCCGGCTTAGCAAGACTGATCCGGATCTGCTGAGCTTCCGCGAGACGGTGCAGCAGGCGCTGTTCCGCAGATCGCAGGCCGCCAAGCTGGTTCAGGCCGCCGACATGGCGCGCGAGGCCGGGGAACTGGAGATGGCGCGCAAGGCGATCGAAGATGCGCTTCAAACCGACCCACAGGACACCAAGGCGAAAGTCCTGCATGCCAAGATTCTTACCGAGCTGGGGCAGCAGAGCCGCCAGCAGCAGGTCCGGCAGTTGCTGGGAAACGCGCGCTTGAAGATCAGCTCGCGTAACTTCACTGCAGCCCAGGACCTGATTCATCAGGCGGAATTGCTCGATCCCTCTAATCCGGAAGTAGTTGCAGTGAAGCAGTTGGTGGAAACCGGCAAAGCGCAAGAGGCCCGCCAGCAGGAAATCGAGCGCCGGTCAGAGGCCGTTCAGAAAGCCCTGGATGCGGGTGAATTCGACTCCGCCTGTGAGCAGGCCCGGCGCGCATTGCAGGAGTTTCCCGCCGAGCCCGCGCTGGTGCGCTTAAGCGCCAACGCCGAAAGCCGCCGCGAAATGGCGGAGCGCGATCGCCAGATCGATGTTTGGCTGTCGGAAACGCGGCGCCTGCTGGATGAAGGAGATTCCAGCAAGGCTCTTGCCGTGGTCTCCAGCGCCTACCGCAAATATCCCACCGATCCGCGCATTCAGACCCTGGTGGCGCAGGTGAACGCAGGCTCGGGGCCGTCGTCGGCCCCGCCGCCTTCGCCCGCCTTCGCGCGCGGTAACTCCGACGCCACGGCGGTGAGCATGATCAGCGTTCCCACTCCGGTGCCGCAAAGGATTCCCATTCCGCCCGACGAGCACACAACGGCGGAAGGCGTGCCCATCGCCCAACAGACACCACCGCCGCTGCCGACGCCGCCTCCCCGCAGCGCCAGCAACGTTGCCATCGGACGGCCGCAGACGGAAGCGCCGATAGTCGCCCCGGCGGAAACGCCTTCGCCGACTCCGCCCGCACCCGCAATCGCCGCCACACCACCGCCGATATCGAAACCGGCGATTGCGCCGACTCCGCTTCCCTGGACGCCTGAGCCATCTTCCCCGGCAACCGTTCAGGCGCCGTCACGAGCGGAAAGGCCCGCCGGAGTTGCGGCTCTCGCCAGAAGCAAGAATCGTCTTCTGGTCCTGGGCGTTGCCGGCGTGCTGCTCATTGTTTTGCTGTCGATGATTGCGCGCCGCACTCCCAGCAAGGCCGCCTTGTCGTCGCTGGAAATTAACGCCGTACCCTGGGCGACCGTGATGGAAGTGACGCCCGCCGGCGGGAAGGCCATTCCGGTCCACGAAGCCACGCCCGTCCGCTTGACCGTGCCCGCCGGCGATTACCAGGTCCAGATGACCGGCCCGGACGGCACGCAATTTTCCGGCAGGATTCATGTGGACAAAGATCAGCCAGCGGCCTACTCGCATGAGTTCACCGCTGTCGATGCTCACGAGATCGTCAATGCGTACTAGCCGCGCCATCCTCGTCGCCCTGGCCTGCGCTTTCCTCTGTCTGCCTGCGCCTGCCAAGAGTAAGTCCAAGGATCTGATGAAGGACGGACAAGCGGCGCTCGACGCCGGCAACTTCGAAGCCGCCGAAGAACTGTTTTGCCAGGCTGCCCAGGAGGATCCCAAGAACAAGAAGGCCGTGACTAAGTGCGACGACCTGCGCACGCAGATCGAGCAGGCCCGCGCGGCCGATGCCGCGGCCCTCAAGCAGGGCGAAGCGCTGTTTCAGCAGGGCCGCTACGAGTCAGCAGCGGAGCAGTTCTCCAAGATCAAGACCTCCGCCTACCAGTCGGCCAAGAAGGAATGGATGGACAAGATTGCCGTCCTTCGGCAGCACGCGCGGGAGAAGGAAGAGGACGAAAAACGGCAGCGCGCTAAACAGGACGAGCAGGCGAAACAATCTGCCCAGCAGCAGGAAAAAGAGGGCACCTTCTTTCGGCAGGGCGCCGAGGCCTACGAGAAAAACAACTTCGTGGAGTCGCGGAGCTTGATGGTCATGGTGAGCGGAGCTCACAAGGCCGAAGCCCAAGCCTATATCGCCAAGATTGACGCCTACCTCAAGGCCTTTGCCGAAGGGTGGAAGTACGAAAGGGATGGAAACTACAAGGCGGCGCTTGCCAGCTACCGCAAAGCGGAAGCCATCAAGCGGAACGGCCCTGACAATGTCGGGCAGCGGATCGCAAAGGTTCAGAACATCATCGCCAGAGATACCGCCAGCAGCGCCAAACCGGGGGAACCGCCCCCGCCTCCGCCGCCGCCTCCGTCCCCAAACGACGAGGTGCTGGCGGCAGCCATTCAGGATTTTTACAAGGGCTCCTATCAATCCGCTGAAAGCAAGCTGGAAGGCTATTCCAGCCCCTCCGAACTCAGAGTGGCCCTGGCTCATTTCTACGCCGGCGCCTGCAAGTTCACCCGCTACTACCTGGCGGGATCGCCTCCCGATCAGAAGCCCCTGCTCGATGGCGCCGTGGCCGAGTTCCAGATCGCCCGCCGCGCCGCCGGATTCTCTCCCCCTCCCAACGTCATCTCGCCCAGGATCCTGGCCGTGTATAACAGCGTCAATCCGTAGCCGATCGCAGATCCAGTTCATCGATGACCTTTCATCCTTTTGGCGAGCAGTGGATCTATATACTGATGCTTCGTCCCTCGCAGCGTGCTTCGGGCGGAGGATGGAGAGGCTAGCGGCCCTGCGAATGACCGGCGCTGTCGGGTCAAGAGTGGACAGAGTGATGGCTGAATCCATTGTTACTTATCGAGGCAGCGTCTACCCCTGGCATTGCGATCACATGGGGCACATGAATGTGATGTGGTACGTGGGGAAATTTGACGAGGCCACCTGGCAGCTATTCGCTGCGATCGGTTTGGCGCCAACGCGCCTGCGCAATGAAGGGATTGGGATGGTCGCGGTCGAGCAACACATTGAGTACAAGCGTGAATTGCTCGCCGGTGACGTGCTCACCATCCGCTCATCTGTGCAGGAGGTGCGTGAGAAGGTGCTTCTCCTGCTTCACGAAATGTTCAATCAGGAGACGCAGGAACTGGCGGCGCGCACCATTTTGACTGGCGTCTGCATCGACCTGACCACGCGCAAAGCGCGAGCCCTCCCCGCGGACGTCGGCGAGCGCATCGCCAGCATTTTCCTGGCGGGAGCCGACGAGAAAGCAGCCACTCAGACCAGCTGATCACATCGGCTAGGCAGCGAGTTTCACTTCGCTGACTTGCCGGTAGCCAGCCCGCGGGCCCCGCTCCTCTCCGCCAGGGCATTGTAGGCAGCGACGTCCTGTCGCTTCAGTTCGGCCCATGCCGTGAGCTGCGACTCCAGCATTGCCAAAATCTCCTGGAACGCCTGTTGGGCCTGCTCGGTGGGGGGAGCGTCCGCCGAGTCCACCACCACCATCTGATCGCCAAGCCTTCGATTGAGCGAACTCAGACCGTTGCCGATGGCCTTGGGCGGATCCTCCACCCCCAGCAGGCCGGCGATCTTCTGATCCAGCGACTCCCCTGCCGCTCGCAACTCTCCGGGCGAGCCGGCAGCATTGCTTTCCTTGATCTGCGAGCGCAGTTGCCGCGCCTCGAGCACGGCCTCGTAGTCCCGGCTCATGGCTTGCCAGATTTGCATCTCGAGATCGTGCTGCTGCTTAAGATCGGCAGGCGCGATGCGAACGCGCGGGTCCATTTCGAGCTTCAAATGACGGCTGTACGTACGGCTACCAGCCTCGAGCCTCAGCTCGTAGTCGCCGGGCGCCACCAGCGGGCCCAATGGCAACGCCGGGACCGTCTGACCGTATGCCGCCGCATTGGAGTACTCGTGATACAGGGCCGGAGGGCTCGGATACCGCAAATCCCAAACAAAGCGGTGCATGCCCGCCGTCTTTGCCAGTGGCGCCTGCGGATGCAGCCAGTCCTCGGTGAATGCTGGAGGCCTCTCAGGAACCGCGATGGCATCGCTGCTGGAGAAGCGCCGAACCAGCTTGCCCGAAGTGTCCAGCACGGACAGCGCCACCTCGCGTTGGGCCGCTGAACTGCCCGAGCCCAGGTAATAGTCGATCAGGGCGCCCGCCGGCGGATTCTCACCAGCCGGGGTTTCCTTCGGCAGCGGCGTGTCGCGGCTGACGTAGTTGCGGACTCGAATAGCAGTCTGCGGCTCGAAGAGAAAAGCCTCGGCGGCAGAGATTTCCCTTCGCGCTTGCCGCAGGGGCGTCAGATTGTCCAGAATCCAGAAGGAACGGCCGTGCGTCGCGATCACCAGGTCGTCGTCTTTCACCACCAGGTCGTGCACCGGCGCGACCGGAAGGTTGAGTTGCAGCGACTGCCAGTGGCCGCCGTCGTCAAAGGAGACATAAACTCCAGTTTCGGTCGCCGCGTACAGCAGGCCCTTGCGCGCCGGGTCTTCCCGCACCGCATGAACGTAGGCGGGAGCCTCGATGCCTTCAGTCACCTTTTGCCATGTCTGGCCGAAGTCGTGGGTGCGATAGATGTAAGGCCGGTAATCGTCCAGGCGATGCCGGTCTGCCGCAAGGTACGCGGTGCCGGCATCGAACCGCGAGGCATCGAGCAGGCTGATGCGGCTCCACTCCGCCAAGCCGCTGGGCGTCACCTCGCGCCAGGTCTTGCCTTCGTCGCGCGTGAGATGGACCAGGCCGGTGTCGGTTCCTACCCAGATCACTCCCGGCTGAACCGCCGAAGGCGCAATCGTGTAGACGGTGCCATAGCCTTGCCGCCTGGCATTTGCCAACGTCGGCGGAGCCGCCGGCGGCTGCTCTGTCGCCCTTCCCGTCAGGTCGGGACTTATGCGCTCCCACCTGCGCCCGCCGTTGCTGGTCTTGAGCACGTACTGCGCGCCAAAGTAGAGCACGTGGGGATCCTGCGGCGAGAACACCAGCGGCGACGTCCAGCTGAAGCGCAGCTTCTTCTCCGGCATCGCCAGTTCGAAGCTGTTGCCCACAGAAGGGCCAATGTCCTCCGACTGCCCGGTGCGGCGGTCGAAGCGGAACAGCATGCCGTAGGTGTCGCCGCCAAAAACGATGTTGGGATCGGCGGGATCGGGTGCCAGGTAGCCCGATTCGCCCGCACCGACTGAGTACCAGTCGCGGAAGGTGATCGATCCGGAGTCGCTGCGGCTGGCGGTGGCCACCGTCCCGCTGTCCTGCTGCGCGCCATAAACGTAATAGGGAAACTGATTATCGGTGATGACGTGATACAGCTGCGCTGTCGGCTGGTTATTCCACGAGCTCCAGGTCTCACCTCCATCCACGGTAATGGCGGCGCCCTGATCGCAGCCCAGGATCATCCGCTTCGGGTTCTGAGGATCGATCCACAGGTCGTGGTAGTCGTCTCCGCCCGGCGCGCCTTTGAAGGCTTTGAAATTTCGCCCCCCATCGACCGAGCGGTATAAGGCCACATTGGGCAGGTACACCACGTCCGGATTCTCCGGATCCACCGTGATAGCGCTGAAGTACCAGCCGCGGTCGCGGATGCGCCGATCCGTTCCTGCGCGCTGCCAGTTCTGACCGTCATCGTCGGACCGGAACAGCCCTCCCTCCTTGGCTTCGATCAGCGCATAGACGCGGCGCACGCTCTTCCCCCGGGCCACCGCGATTCCCACTCTGCCCCAGTCTCCTGGCGGCAGTCCGTGGCCGGTGACAGCAACCCAATTGCTGCCGCCGTCGCTCGACTTGTACAGCCCGCTGCCCGGACCATTGTTGGGCGGATATTGGCTCCACGGCGTGCGCCGCGCGCTCCACAGCGCGGCATAGATCACCCGCGGATTCCCCGGCGCAAACGCCAGATCGATCGCCCCCGTGTTCTCGTCCTTATAAAGCACCTTCTGCCAGGTCTCGCCGCCATCGGTGGATCGAAACACGCCGCGCTCCGCATTCGGTCCATAGGCGTGACCCAGGGCCGCCAGCAGCACCCGCTGCGGATCTTGCGGATCCACCAGGATGCGCGCAATCTGCATGGTGTCGCGCAAGCCCAGATGCCTCCACGACTGCCCGCCATCGGTGGACTTGTACACACCGTTGCCAAAGGAGATGTCGGAACGCATGTCAGATTCGCCGCTGCCCACGTAGATCACGTTGGGATCGGAGGGTGCAATCGCGAGGGCGCCGATCGAAGCGATCGGCTGCTGATCGAAGATCGGATCCCAGGTCTCTCCTGCGTTGGTGGTCCTCCACACTCCTCCGGCCACCGCGCCGAAGTAGTAGGTATTGGGCTGGCCGGAGATGCCGGATACCGCCAGCACCCGCCCGCCACGAAACGGCCCAATCATCCTCCAGCGCATACCTTGATAGAGCTGCGGAGGAATCTGCTGAGCAGGCGCGGTGCCACACGCCAGCCACGTCATGACGGCCAAAGCGCAGAGGAGGAGACGGATAGGAGATTCTTTCTGACGCATCTCAGAGGACACCAGTGAGTGTACCAGCACCCGCCTGGCTCAGGTCGTGAGCTACTCAAACTGGGATGAGGACCGCGATCGCGCGCGCCCATTTCGTGCGCGCGTGCTCGTCGCGTTGCACGAAATTCGCTTTTGTCCTAGGCTACTGCCTTCTTGCTGTGGGGGTTTTTGAGCATCGCGTTTATGCGATGGCTTCGCACGAACAAGGCCACTTCATTCCAATCCAGGAGCTCTTGACCATGATTGAACGGCGCACCCGATGGCTGCTGGTGCTTCTTTGTCTCGGCACTTTTCTCGCGTCCGCTTTTGCGGATAAGCGCCTGATCACGGAGAAGGACCTCTTCCGCCTGCAATGGATCGGAGCTCCACAGATTTCTGCCGACGGCTGGCAGGTCGCTTTCGTGCGCGTCACCGTCGATGACAAGCAAGCTGACTACGACACCTCCATCTGGGCTGTTTCGGTTCCAGGCGGAGAGCTGCGCAAGCTGACCTCCGGCAAGCGCGATGCCTCCCCGCGCTGGTCCCCTGACGGGAAGTCGCTGGCCTTTCTGCGCTCCACCGAGAAAGACGGAAAGCCTCAGCCGCCGCAGATCTTCATTCTCCCCATGACCGGGGGCGAACCCTGGCAACTCACGCGCCTGCCGCAGGGTGCATCCCAGCCCACCTGGTCGCCTGACGGCAAGACGATCGCCTTTCAGAGCTCCAGCAACGCTGAGGACTTCGCCAAGCAGGCCTGCAAGGAAGCCACGGACAAGGAGAAGCCGGCTTCGGACAAGAGCAAATGCAACCCCGCCGAGCACGAAACCGATATCCAGGTGATCACGCGCGCGGACTTCCGCGTAAATGGCGCTGGCTATGTTGACTATGCTCGCCCCAGCCATATCTGGAGCATTGCCGTTGCCAACGATCCGCAGACCCCGTCCCAACCAAAACAGCTCACCAGGGGCGAGTTCGAGGAGGAAGATATTGTGTGGGCGCCAGACGGCTCACGCATCTACTTCGTCTCCGCTCGCGAGCTGGAGCCTTACTATCATCCGCCGCAAAACAAGGTCTACTCCATCCCCGCCGCCGGCGGTGAAATAACCGAAGTTGCCGGCATCGGCGGGCAGGTGGAGTCGATTGCCATCTCCCGCGACGGCGCCCGCCTCGCCTTCTTCGGTGCGCTCAACACGCCGATCCAGTCCTTCACCAAGACGAACCTATGGGTCGTGGATTTGAAGCCCGGCGCAGCTCCCCGCAACCTTACCGCCACCTACGACTGGGACATCGGCGGCGGCATCATCGGCGATCAGAATACCCCGCGCGCCGGCAGCCCCATCCGCCCCGTCTGGGATGCAAGCGGCAAGTTCCTCATCGTCCGGGTTGCCAAGGAAGGACGCGCCAACCTGGAGCGCTTCGATCTTGAGAGCGGGCAGTCCTCCGCCGTCACCAGCGGAAATCAAGCGGTGACGCAGTACAGCTCCAACGGCTCGCAGATCGCCGCCACCATCTCCACTCCCGTTACCCTCGGCAATCTCTACCTTGTGACTCACGATTCCCCGCAACCTAAGCTTCTGGCCAATCTCAACGAAAAGCTCTTCGCCGATCTGGATCTCACGCCCCCAGAGGAAATCTGGTACCAGTCCTTCGATGGCCAGAAGATCCAGGCCTGGGTGCAGAAGCCGCCCAGCTTCGACGCCAGGCGGAAGTATCCTCTCATCCTCAACATCCACGGCGGCCCGCATGCCGCCTACGGCTTCACCTTCTTCCACGAGATGCAGTGGATGGCCGCCAAGGGCTACATCGTGCTCTATCCCAATCCACGCGGCAGCACGTCCTATAGCGAAGCCTTTGCCAACATCATTCAGTATCACTATCCCGGCGACGATTTCCGCGACCTGATGGCAGGGGTCGACGAGCTCATCCGCCGCGGATACGTGGACGAGAAGCGCCTGGGCGTGACCGGCGGCAGCGGTGGAGGTCTGCTGACCAACTGGACCGTTACCCACACCGACCGCTTTGCAGCCGCCGTCTCGCAACGCGATATCACCGACTGGGCCGGCTGGTGGTACGCCGTCGACTTCGCTTTCTTCCGTCCCGAGTGGTTCCGCAAACCCCCGTTTGAGGATCCCGAGGACTACCGCAGTCGCTCGCCCATCACCTACATCGCCAACGTCAAGACACCGCTCATGCTGATCCTCGGCGACGCCGACCTCCGTACACCCTCCAACAGCGGCGGCGACGAAATGTTCCGGGCGCTGAAATTCCGCAAGATTCCCACCGCGATGGTGCGCTTCCCCGGCGAATCGCACGAGTTGTCGCGATCCGGCAAGCCCTGGCACCGCGTCGAGCGCCTGCATCACATCGTGGGCTGGTTCGACCTCTACCTGCAGGGCAAGCAAACCGGCGAATACGGCCTGGTGCCACCGCCGGCGGCGCCCAATTGGGAGAAAACCTTGGATTGAGATGGCTCGGACCCGAGGCTGCTGCCGGCCGGCCCTTTCCCTTGACCGCAGCTTGAGGCCGGCGTAGCCTCCCGGGGGAAATCCCCCACATCCGCTGCTTGCACCGGAAGGAGGCTCTGCATGGTCACCCTGACCGCTCTCTGGCTGCCCATCCTGTTGTCGGCCATCATCGTCTTCATCGCCAGCTCTATCATCCACATGGTGCTGCCCTACCACCGCAGCGACTACCAGCGGCTTCCCGACGAGGACAACGCTCTCGCGGCGCTGCGAAAGCTGGACCTGAAGCGCGGCCTCTACGTCTTCCCCTTCTGCACTCACCAGGAAATGAAATCCCCCGCGATGATCGAAAAGTACAAGCAGGGGCCGGTGGGCATGATGACCATTTTCCCCAGCGGACCGCCCGTTATGCCGAAGTTCCTGGGCATGTGGTTTGTGTATTGCGTGATCATCGGCTTCTTTGTCGCCTATCTCACCGGACGCACCGTGGCGCTGGGCGCGCACTATCTGGTCGTCTTTCGCGTCGCCGGCACCGCCGCCTTTCTCGCCTACGGCCTCGGACACCTGTCAAATGGCATCTGGAAGGGCCAGCCCTGGGGTATGACCATCAAGGAAGTAATCGATGGACTCATCTACGGCCTGCTCACCGCGGGTACCTTCGGCTGGCTGTGGCCGCGCTAGCTCAGCCCTGGGGAGAGGGTGGGCAGTCCAGGCGGGATACGGGCTTGTCGGTCTGCGACTGCCGGCCTCGCTGATGGGCTCGCGGTTGCTCCCCGCTGCTCATTTCGGCATTGACTGGATCAGTCCTTCCAGGCCCTTCCACGCAATCTGCACCCCGATGCACAGGAGCACGAACGCGATCACTCGCAGGATTCCCTGCACAGTTGACGGTGAGATCTTCAGAGTGAGTTTTGGGGCGTAGGTGTAGCAGAGATACACGGTGTAGCTGATCGCCACCACCGACAGGGCAATGCCGCTGTGCGCCAGCGCACTCTTAAGCAGCACGTTGCTCGATGCATGTGCGCTGAGGGTGAGCATCACCACAATGCAGGCCGGGCCGGCGGTGATGGGAAACGTCAGCGGGTAAAAGATCTTCTGCTCCACGCCTCCGTAGGAGGGGGACACGGCGGCATGCCCGCTCTGTGCCGCGCCGTCGCTCTGGTTCAGCAGACCCCATCCCATCGCGGCCAGCACCAACCCGCCCGCCAGTTGCACCACCGGCAGCGAGATCCCGAAAAACGCCAGCAAAGTCGCGCCTACCCCTTCGATCACCAGAAAGAAAAGCACCGTGCTGATGGCGATCTTGCGCGCCAGCTTGCGATACTCCTCCGCCGGCGCTACCCCCACGATTCCCAGGAAGACCAGCGCCGAACCCACCGGGTTCACCACCGGCAGCAGCGCGGTAAACGCCAATCCGAAATATTTGAGAATGGTCAGCATTCACACGCTCTCATGCGGCCGTCCTGTTCAAAGGGCAGAATCAGGGTAGGTGATCTTAGCGGATACCAGGGCCGCCAGTCATCCTGCCGGAGCTAATCAAGCCGGCGGGGCTGGATGTTCGTGCCCAGGGAAACCCGCGCCGCCGTACTTACCTGTGCTCGATCCGCCGGAAAGTCAGGTTGATTCGCGCCTCTGTCACCGTCGGCTCTTTGGGAACCTCGTGTTTGAAGTTCTGCTGCGTTCGGCCCGCCATGATGAGCAGGCTGCCGGGCGCCAGCCGCTCTGAAAATTCCACTGTGCCGCCATTGCGCTTGAGCCGGAAAAGGCGCTCCGCTCCCAGGCTGAGGGAAGCGATCACCGGTCCCATCTCCGGTTCCGCATCCGCGTGCAGCCCCACGCTGTCGTTGCCGTTGCGATACAGATTGCACAGCACCGCGTTGTAGCTCACTCGCGGCAAGCTCAGGCTCTGAAATGCCGCCGACGGGGTGGCCTGCTCCACTCGCGTCTTCAAGTTCAGCAACTCCGATATCCACGGAAGCGGCTTGTACTCCCGTCGCGAATATGTATAAAAGGTCGCGGGATCGCCATAATAGGCCTCATCGCGAGGAACTGCGTATCCGAACGGGCCCCGCCGGCGCTCCCAGGCGCATTGGCTCAGCAGTGCGTCGAACAACCGGTCGGCTTCCGCCGGCGGCAGGAAGTGCGGATCGAAGTAAAGTTCCGCGCCGGAGATCGCGATCGATTCCATAGCTCAGTTGGAATGCGTGGTTCGTCAGACGGTCCTGCTACGCAATCCGAAAAAATGTGCCGGGACTAGAAAGCCGGGCTGCTGATGGCGATGGAAAGAGCATCAATCACCCCGAGGCTTGAACCTACTCAACTTCCTGCGCGGGACGGGTGAGCGGCGGTCGCAGGCCGGCGTGCGCTTCTCCGCGTCGCTTCGTTCCGGCATTTATCACCAGGTTGTCAAGCGTTCGTAACTTCCGGCTCCCGGCTGTTGCTTTTCACTGTAACCCTTAATCTAAATGGGGTGAATACAAACTGGGGTCAGCGCCGACCGAAAGGCTCGTGACACGCAAATGACTGACATTCTCATCGCCGGAGGAGGACTGGCGGGTTCAGCCGCAGCGATCCATCTGGGCAAGCTGGGCCTTTCCGTCGAGCTATTCGAACGCGGACGCTTTCCCAAAGAGAAGGCCTGCGGCGAAGGGCTGATGCCCGCAGGCGTGGCGGCGCTGGAGCGGCTGGGACTGGACAGCAGCACAGGAGCGCCCTTCCACGGGATTCGGTATCACCTCGGCCGGCGCATTGCAGAGGGCCGGTTTCCCGAATCCGACGGATTTCCCGGCTCCGGCCGCGGACTGCGCCGCCGCCAGCTGGACCGCGCCCTGTTCCAACTGGCGGCACAGACTCCGAACGTGAAGGTGCACGCGGGAGCGCTGGTGCAGACGCCATGGGTGGAGAAGGGCCGCATCGCCGGTTTGATAGTGAATGGCGAGCTCTACCGCGGCGGCTTGGTCGTTGCCGCAGATGGAGCGCAGTCGCGCCTCCGCCACCTCCTGCGGCTCGACCTGCCTCCTCGTCGCAAGCGCGTGGGCGTTTGCATGCACTTCCGCTTGGCGCCCGGCAGTGCACCCACACAAATCGTTGACGTCTACCTGGGGCGCGGCTATGAGCTTTATGCCACGCCACTGCCAAACCACGAACTCGTAGTGGCAGGCGCCGCGAGGACCACATGCATTGAAGGTAGCCTGGAAGAGCAGTTTCGGCGCTGGTGCTCCACCCATCTCGCCGAACGGCTCGAGGGCGCCGAACAGATCAGCGACTTGCTGGCAATTTCGCCGGTTTCCGGTCGCGCACGGCGGCGATTCCTGCCGGGATTTGTGCTGCTCGGCGATGCCGCCGGCTTCACCGACCCAATCACCGGTGGCGGCATGACCCAGGCGCTGCTCACCGCCGAGCTCTTCGCCAACCATGCAACACGGCGCGCCCCGACGGCTGACCATTGGCTCGCTGCTTTCGACCGCGAACGAGAGGCCTTGCTGCAGGACTACCGGCGGTTGACCGCGCTGCTCTTGTGGCTTGCTCTGAACCCGGTGCTGTTTGGCGTTGCCCTGGCGGGCATGCGGCGGCTCCCCCCGTTGTTCACTCACCTGCTCGGTGTGGCAGGAGGAACGCGCCGGCTATGGAGCGCCGACCTGCGTCACCATATTCCCACACTCGCCCTGCGACACGATCTTCCCGCGGAGACGCCATGAACCACCGCCACATGCTTGCACACCTCATCGTCCTGTTGGCCGTGGCTTTGATCCCGGCCCTGGCTCAGGCTTCGCCTCCCGCTTTGGAGACAGCCAGACCGGCAACTGCCGCTTCGGCTCCCGAAGTTGAGGCCGGCTTTCGCCTGCTCTATGACCTGAAGTTTTCCCAGGCGCGCGAACAGTTTGAAGCGTGGCAGAGAAAGTATCCCGACGATCCCCAAGGAGAAATCTCGATCGCCGCCAGCTATCTCTTCGAGGAACTCTATCGGCAGGGTGTTCTGTCCGCAGACTTCTTCCTGAACGACAAGCGGTTTCTCCAAGGTATCGAGGGCGAGCCGGACGAAAAGCGCACGGTGAGCTTCAAGGATGCAAACCGCCGGGCCCGGGAGCTTGCCCAGCAGCGCCTGGAGGGAAATGCGCACGACCCGGGAGCCCTCTATGCGCTTACCCTCGCAGCGGGCATGGAGGCTGATTACTCAGGCATTCTTGAGAAGCGGCAGCTCGATAGTCTGCGCTCGCTCAAGCAAGCCGAGCGCTATGCAAAGGAACTGCTGGCGGTCGAGCCGAGTGCGCAAGACGCCTGGCTGGCAGTGGGCGCGGCAGATTACATCGTCGGCAGTCTGCCCGTACACAAAAGGTTGTTCCTGCAGCTCGGCGGCATCCACGGAGACAAGAAACGGGGCCTCGACGAACTTCAGCAGACCGCCGCCAACGGCCATTATCTGCGGCCGCTTGCCAAGATTCTGCTGGCGCTGGCTTGCCTTCGTGAAAAGCAGGATGGCACGGCGCGCCTTCTTCTGAGCGAATTGCGCGCCGAGTTTCCCAACAACCCGCTGATCGCTTACGAACTCGCGCGTTTGCAGGGCGCCGGGGGCAATTCCGGCGGAGGGGCGCTGACACCCGGGAACTAGCTCTCGATCAGAAGCGCAGAACCTACGCTCCGGCCGCGCCCTCAGCCCGCGCAAGAAGATCGGGAGATTTCATGCGCTCGCAATATTGCTTGAAGTGCGGGCGTGGTCCTCGCCAGCGAAGCTCCTCGACCGCATCAAAGACCGGCACGTCCAGCCGCAAGGTTGCCAGTTCGCGGTACAGCAAGGCATCATTCCAGCCCTCGAACAGCGATGCGGAAAGCGGCCGCGCCTTGCGAATGGAGGGATGCCATAGCCGCCAATCCTTGGGAATGTCTTCCAGGTGTGGGTACTGGGACAGGGTGAGAGCGGCGGCCTTTGCGCCCCAGCCGGCGAGCCCCGGGAATCCATCGGCGCTGTCGCCAACCACCGCCAGGTAGTCTGGAATCGAGGGCGGCCTGACCCCAAATTTCGCCACCACTCCTGCCTCATCGCGCAGGATGTTCCTACGGCGGTCCAGTTGAACAATGCGTGTGCCCGATACACACTGGCTCAGATCCTTGTCCGGCGTGCAGATCAGCACCTGCCTCAGGCCCTCGTGAGCTGCGGCTTTCGCGGCCGCCGAAGCCAGCGCATCATCGGCCTCGAAGTAAACCATCGGCCAAACCATCACGCCCATCGCCTCCAGCGCCTCCTCGAGAACCGGAAACTGCGAGAGCAATGCCGGGGGCACGCCTTCGCTGGTTTTGTAGCCGGCATAGAGCTGGTTGCGAAACGACTCGATTACATGATCGGTGGCCACCCCCACGTGGGTTGCGCCGCTCGCGATCATCGACAGCACCGAGGCCACCACACCCCGTACCGCGCCAATCTCCTGGCCTCCGCCGTCAACCGCGCCGGGCACCGCGAAAAAGTGCCGGAACAATTCATACGTCCCGTCAATCAGGTGGACATCCATGAGGCGGCATCGCCCTGGAAAGCGCTTGGGATCGAGAAGAATTAGATTGGCGGAGGGAGAGGGATTCGAACCCCCGGTACCCTTTCGGGTACAGCGGTTTTCAAGACCGCCCGTTTCGACCGCTCACGCATCCCTCCGCGGCCAGTTGTGGCTAGTTTACAGCAGAGGGCTTGGCTTCCCGGCGCTGCCGCGGGTCTGGGGCTGAACTCCCGGTAAAATAGCGCTGGGGGTTCGATTGTCTTTGTTCACGCCACGACCTATCGGATTCGTGAGCAGTCCCTACCAGTCCACGGCGGAGGTTCCCAAGGGCCTGGGAGCGAGGCATGAGGCCGAGGGGGTGCTCAACATTCTGCCGGAGTTTGAGCCCGGACTCCAAGACATCGAAGGCTTTTCGCACCTGATTGTTGTCTGGACATTCGATCGCTCCCAGGGCTACGAGCTGCTGGCGCACCCGCCCAGCGATGATCGCCCGCATGGCGTGTTCGCGACGCGTTCGCCATTTCGTCCTAACCCGATCGGCCTTACAGCCGTGGAATTGCTGCGGCGAGAGGGTCCGCGGCTGCACGTTCGGGGCGTGGATATGCTCGACGGCACTCCCATTCTTGACATCAAGCCGTATCTATCGAGCATCCCGGAGCAGCAGTTGCGCCGCGGCTGGCTGGCAGAAGCCGAAGCGCGCAAGAAGACGTAATCTCAGCCTCCCCACGCCGGCAGGCTCCTGCAAGGGACTGTCTGCGCCCCTGAGCTGTTTTTTCGGGGATGAACCGGCAAACAAAGGACTTAGAGGGAAATTCCGCATAACAAAGGACTTAGCAATGTCACGTAACTTGCTTTGTTATCAATAAGTTGCCGTGTTTCCGGTGGGTTTCCCCGTAAATTACGGATAACAAAGCGGATATGCCCGACTCTGGCCGCCGTGGGGCGGCAGCGAGCCGATTATTTCTTTCTCTACCCTCTATATCCAGTGTAGCGAATTGCGAGGGGCAATTGGGACATTGGGAGTGGCGATTTATGTGGTTGCGGAACAGTAGCTTAGCGGGAAAAAGGAGAGCCAAGGGGCTTGACAGAAATGTGCCGGGGAGTGAGTTTGGCGGGAATCCTCGTTGCCCGGCGAAAACGCACGGTCCCTCGACTCGGGCGGACAGGCGAGATCGGCTGTCCCACACAGAACTGGGCCGGCCCCCGCTCGGGATCACAAGACTGCTGCAGGAGTTCGGGAGAACCCGGGCAAGGGCCCCGGTCTGAGCCCAATTGTCTTCACAATGCCGCCGTGCACCATCGGGCCGGCTCCTGTGGGCTCGGCTCGGCGGGCATCAGGCATGGGCCTGCAAGGCTGGCGAGGTACTCTTCTGGATCATCTCCACCAGCGCCGCGCGGTCCGGCTTGAGCAACTCCGCCACTCCTTCCTTGCTCACGTCGGCCACGATGATCTGGCCGATCTCGGTGTTCACGCTGGAGAAGATGCCGATGGCCTTCATGCGCTGCGTCTGCACCTGGTTGTCTTCGGTGGGCGTGACGTAGTGCACCGAGCTGGCGTTGTAGCGGTGGATCAAGAAGAGCTGAGCCAGCGTCATCAGGCGCTTCTTGCGCAGCTCCAGCACCGTGGTCTGGTCGCGCACCGACAGGATGTTGCGCCCGCGGCGGTCCTGGATGTTGGCAAACACCACGTTGGCCAGCTTCTCACGGGTGGGCTCGCTGAGCACTCTCAGCTCCAGCAGCTCGGAGCCGGCGGTGTGCGGACGCAGCTCGACGCGCAATTTCGCGGGATAAGCGAAGTGCTTCCGCCACTCCGCCAGCCAGTCTTCCAGAAGCTTGGTCGGCACTTCCGTCTGGACCAGGTGCTGGAACTGCGTGGATCCCTTGCCCATGGCCTTGGTGGCGGCGGTGCGTCCGGAGGAGGCCATCAGCGCAGCGTCCAGCCGCGGTCCTCCCACCAGGGTTTGCGGCGTCCGGTACGGCGACTCCAGCAGCCGGAACTTGCGTTGCAAGCGCGCCAGGGCCAGCATGCCATCCTGCTTGAGCGCGGTGGCGAACTCCTCCGCCGCCAGCCCGTCGATCTGGTGGCCGCCATAGGTGATGAAGTTGAAGACGAAGCCCAGCTTGCCCAGCTCCTCAGGGAAGCGTCGCATTTCGTCGTCACTCATGCCGGTGGTGTCCCAGTTGAAGGAGGGCGAGAGGTTGTAGGCCAGCATCTTGTCCGGATATTCGGCGTGGATGGCGTGAGCGAATTTCGTGGCATCCGCCAAGTCGGCGGTCTTGGTCTCCATCCACAGAATGTCGGCAAAGGGCGCCGCCGCGAGCGACTTGGCGATGGCGTAATCGATCCCGCCCTGGATCTGGTAAAAGCCCTCCGGCGTCTTGGGCAGCTCGCTATCCCAGATCAGCTGCAGCCCCATGGCCTTGGCCCGCTGCTGCGCTTCGTAGAGCGAGGCGCGGCGGGAAAAAGTCTGCCACTCCTCCGCCGTCATGTCGAAGTTCCCACCCTCCTGGGCGCGCGACTCCATCACGTCGGCCACAGCCTCGCCGTAGGTCTTCATTACCGCTTCTCCCTGCCAGACCTCCATGTACTTGGTGTCGATCTTGTCGAGAGCGGAGTCCAGTTCATTGCCGTGCGTTTTTCTGAGCGCAAGCGCACTCTGTTCGATAAACGATTTCAGGCCGACGCGTTCCAGCCAGGCGTAGGTCGCGTCATACTCGGCCTCCGACACGGCGAACAGCAGATGCCCGCGGACCTCATCCACGCCCAATTCGAACAGCTTCCGCAGAATCGCCAGATATCCGGCCTTGTAGCTGGGGAGCTCGACATTGGTAGCGCCGAGAATGAACGGCTGATCGCGCTCGTCGCTGCGATTCTCCAGGAAGGTGGCGGACTCGGCGTCGGTCCGCGCCACGATGATGCCGGGAACCCGCATGATGTCCAGTTGCAGGCGCGCGGCGTTGAGGCGCTTGATCTGCTCATCCTCGGCCACCAGCACCTTGCCACCCTGGTGCCCGCATTTCTTCGCTCCCGGCTTCTGATCTTCGATGTGATAGCCCGGAATCCCCACCTCCACCAGGCGGCGGATGAGGTTGCGCACGTGGGCATCGCCGCCGTGGCCGGTGTCGGCGTCGGCGATGATGAAGGGGCGGAAATCCACCGCCGGAATCGCCTTGCGCTGCTCTTCCGTCATGCGCGCGCGCGCGAAGTGCTGGTTCTTGTCCGCGGTAAGCAGGGCGCGCACCAGTCCCGCTGCCTCGTCCGGCACCTGGCTGAGCGGATAGCTGGCCAGGTCCGGACCCGGATCCTCGTCAAGCGATCCCTTGGCCGAGGTCGCCCATCCGCCCAGATAAATGCCCTCCATTCCGATGCGCTTCATGGTCACGGCCTGCCCCGGCGAGTAGGGGCCGAATGTCGTGATCTGCTTCTTCTGCTCGAAGAGCTCGCGCAGGCGGGCATAGAAGCTCTCAGCAGCGCTGCGCGCGACGGTGTAGTCGCCGGGAATCGTGCCCTGCTGCTCGGCCACCTGCCGGGGAGAGTAAAGACGAACGATGCCCGCGAATCGCGGGCTCGCAAACCATTGCTCGGCGGCTTCCACCTGCTGATCGGTTGTCGTCATGGCAGTTTTCCTGGCGCGCGCAGCGCGCACAAATTCTGGACTTCGAAGGCGCAGTCATTGTACAGCCCCTAGAACCCCCTGGAATGCTGCAGGCCAAGCTGGCCGCGGCAGGCTCCCGCTTCAGAACTGGGCGTGCGGCCGCTTCCGATTGCCCACGTTAAGGACGGCGAGGTCGAATTCATTGAACTGGCCCCGGGCTCAGTGTGCTACGGGCAGCAGCGGCGTCGCCAAGCAATTGTTGGTCTCGTCGCTCTCCTTCACGTAGCTGTACTGGTCGGCGCAGGCGATCAGGTAGTAGCTGCCCGCCGCCGTGTTCAGCGGGATGGTGACCGTGGCCAATCCCGACGAACTGGCTCCCGCCGCCAGCGCCGGCACGGAGCGGTTCGCCCCCAACTGCACGCTGGACCCGGTCTTGGTGGGCGTGCTGGACAGGTAGTAGCCGACATAGGAAGCGGCGGCGTTGCCCGCTCCCTGGTTCAGCACCGTGTCGGAGACCTGCACGGCTGCTCCCGCCGCCAGCGGCCCCAGCGCTGTGATACTGGTCTCCAACAGGTCGGGCATGCCCATGGGCAAAGGCGTTGCCGTCGCCAGGCAATTGTTGGTCTCGTCGCTCTCCTTCACGTAGCTGTACTGGTCGGCGCAGGCAATCAGGTAGTAGCTGCCCGCCGCCGTGTTCAGCGGGATGGTGACCGTGGCCAATCC
>DATHDM010000340.1:0-28882 GCA_035319065.1 Terriglobales bacterium | reverse complement strand
ATTGCCGTTGCCGCCCTTGACGGGATTGGGCGTGTTTTCCAGCAGACGGTGGTGGACGCAGTAGAGCGCCAGCTCGAGGCGGTCGGAGACGCCCAGCTTGTCGTACACGCGGCGCAGGTAGTTCTTGACCACCTGTTCGGTGGTGCCGATCTCGTGGGCGATGTCCTTGTTCTTCATGCCCTGGGCCACGCAGGAGACGATGAGCAGCTCCTTGTCGGTCAGTCGGTTCTTGGAGCGGGGCGAGTTCATCAGCGAGGACTGCGAGCGGTAGGCTTCGATCACCCAGTTGACGCCCTGGTTGTCGAGCCAGGTCTCGCCGGCGGCGACTTTGCGCACGCAGCGGATGAGCAGGTCGGGGGCGATGTTGCGCGAGATCATGCCGCGCACGCCGCGGCGCAGGTAGTCCACGGTCTGATTCTCGTCCAGATCGCCGGTGGTGATGACCACCCTCAGATCGGGAGCGCGCTTGAGGACTTCAGAAATCGCTTCCGCGGGATTGGGGGTAAGCCGGGCTTCAAACAGCAAAACGTCGGCGGGGTGCTTGGTGACCGCGGCCAGGGTCTGGCCCAGGGTCTCCGCCTGCGCCACCATGCGAATATCGTCTTCCAGCGCCAGCACCTTGCGCACGCCGACGCGGAAGATGGCCTGGGTGTCGGCAACGATCAGCCGGATCCCTCCCCCCGGCTCCTCCGGTGAAGACGGTTTGCTCCCGTTGGCTGGCATCTTGTCCGGCCCCGTGGCCATGGTGGTTCCCCTTTTATCCCCGTTCGAATCGATACTCATCGATGACCGCGGCTACCGCCCTCCGCCCCTCTTCTGCGGCGCAGCGCACCACGCGCCCCGCGCCACTGACCAGCACATCGGTAGGTGTGCCGATGACATCAGCGGGGATGGAAATCGTGAATTCGATGTTGGCACCAACCGACATGTCGGTATCCGTGTCGAAGAGAACCCCACAGGCGGAGATATTCTGCGTCCGTCCTGCAAGCGATACCGAGCTGGTCTTAATGAACATCGGCAGCCGTAGGGGGAAACGCACTGCACTCCGTAATTCCGAGCTGTTTCCGTTGTTGAACACGCGGCCTACAGGTTACCTCTCACTGCGGCCTGCGCAAACATTACTAAAGTATTAAAAAACGGGTACTTCGGCGGATTCGAGCAGGGTACAGGAGGCCTGCATTTGACGCCCTGAAAGGCCCCTTCGAGGGCTCCTTCACCAGACCCTACGACCAGGAGGAGGACAGCGGTGCGGCGAGCGATCTGGCGCCTCCGGTTGCGGTTTACTTCCTGAATTTGCAGCTCCCTTGGCATCCCTGGGGCTGGCGTTTCCGGGCGAGCAGAAACTCCCGGGGACTAACCCAAATTGCCGATTACCAATCGCTAGAACCTGGTGACTTCGGTGAAGTTGAAGTCGCGCACTTTCATGGCGGGCACCACCATATCGAAGGACTCCTCGCCGCTGGCGCGGACCGGCTGGCTGAGCTCCTCCACGTTGCGGAGCATCTCGATGAGGCTCTGGTTGAAGCGAAAATTTCTCAGGCCGCCGCGAATCTTGCCGTCCTCGATGAGGAAGGTGCCGTCGCGGGTCATGCCGGTGAGAATCTTCTCGTAGGGATCGACCTCGCGGATGTACCAGAGCCGGGTGACCAGGATGGCGCGGGCGGCGCCGGCGATCATCTCCGCGGGCGTGCGGGTGGCGCCATTGACGGCAAAAACGATATTGAGCGGCGCTTCGCCCATCTCGTTGGGCAGGGGAAAGCCGTGACCGGTGGGCGTGATGGGTCCGACCTTGGCCGCCCAGGGCGATTGCCGCATCTTCTCCGCGGTGCCGCGCGCGTACACCAGCCGGCGCACGACGCCGTTCTCCACCAGTTGCACACGCTGGCGGCGCACGCCCTCGCCATCGAAGGGAGCGCCCGCCTGCAGGGGATGGTAAACATCGTCGGCGATATTGATGTTCGCGCCAAAGAGCTGCTCACCGATGCGGTTGTTCAGGAAGGAGCGCTCATCGAGCACCGCCTGGCCGCCCCAGTCCCAGAACATGAATCCCGCCAGATCGAGCACCGCGGCCGGCTCCAGGATCACGGTGTACTTGCCCGGCGGCAGCTCGCGGGGAGCGGCAGACTGCATGGCCTTGTCGGCAGCGATCTCCGCCAGGCGCAGGGGATCGAGATCGCGCACGTTGGGCGAGTTGGCTTTCTGCCAGCCCGAGGAATCCTTGCCCAGCATGGTGATCGAGACCTCCGCCGAGGTCTGCGTATGAAAGGCCGCGAGCCGGCGCGAATTGAGCACCGCCTCCATCGACTCGGAACAGGAATAGATGCCGGCGGCGGTAAGCTGATGGCGCGCGGCCGCCTGCACTATCTGCTCGACGCCGCGGGCGCGGTCCTCAGCCGTGATGCTTGCCGTCTGCTCGAAGGCGCGCTGGGGAGAGGCGGCATCGGCCGCGAAGGCCGATTGGTCGGCCAGGGGCAGAAGATCGGGGTCGGGATGCTGCACCCGAGCCAGGCTGGATGCGGATTCCACCAGCCGCCGGATGCTGGCGTCGTCAAACCGGTTGGTGGTGGCGCGGGCGGTGCGACCGCCGAAGTTCAGCCGCAGCGACAGAATGTAGTTTTCCTCGGCGACGTTCTGGGTGATGGAGTTGTTGGCGAAGCGGGTCAGCGCGCTGCGCCCGCCGGCGATCAGCAGTTCGGTCTCGTCGGCCTGGGAATAGCGCAGGAGGCGGGAGAAGAGGTCGGAGGCTTGATCAGCGGTCAGCATTCAGTAGTCAGCATTAGCAATCAGCATTTAGCACTCAGCAATCAGCAATTGGCAATCAGCAAAAGAGGGCCGATGATTACGAGCGCTTGTCGCGCCTTACAGTTGAGGTCAGGCGTGTGTGACTTCTCTCATCAAACGTGTAAATCAGCAGTGTCAGGGACGCATGGTTGCTATGCCCCAATTGCTAAGTGCTGAGTGCTAATCGCTTCCTGCTAGCTGCTCCCTTTATACGCGCTGCCGACCTGCACCTGGCGAAAGCGCGCGGGCGCGGCGCCGTGCCCGGTGCCCATCACCTGCATGGGCTGACCTTTGCCGCAGTTGGGGGTGCCCCACAGCACCCACTGGTCGCGGGAACAGATGGCGTCCATCGAGTTCCAGAATTCCGTGGTGATGCCGGAATAGGAAGGGTTCTTGAGCATGCGCGTGATCTTGCCGTCCTTGATCTCCCAGCCAATTTCGGCGCCGAACTGGAAGTTGTAGCGCTTGTCGTCGATCGACCAGGAGCGATTGGTCTGAAAGAAAATGGCGTGATCGCTGCTGGCGATGAGTTGCTCCAGCGTCAGCGGATTCTGCCCCGGCAGGATGCTGATGTTGGTCATGCGGATCATGGGCACGCGGTTCCAGCCCTCGGCGCGCATGGCGCCGCCGGAGCGCTTCTCGCCGATGGCCGCGGCGGTATCGCGCGAACTGAGGTAGCCGGTGAAGAGGCCATTGCGGATGATGGGGGTGCATTGCGCAGGCACGCCTTCGTCGTCGTACTTGAAGGTGCCGAGGCCGGGCCCGTGGGCTTCGGTGGCGTCGGCCACGACGTTCACGATGTCGCTGCCGTACTGCAGGGTGCGCAGCTTGTCGAGGGTGAGGAAGGAGGTGCCGGCGAAATTGGCCTCCATGCCCAGCACCCGGTCGAGCTCGATGGGATGGCCGATGGATTCGTGGATCTGCAGGCTGAGCTGCGAGGAATCGAGAATGATGTCGAACTTGCCCTCGGGGCAGCGCTCGGCCTTGTGCAGGGCGACCGCCTCCTCGGCGATGCGGCGCGCATTCTCCACCAGCTTGAGCTCGTGGATGAGCTCGTAGCCGCGATCCTGCCACTGGCCGCCGTAAGAGTTGGGATAGGAGCGCTTCTGGATGTCGTCGCCGGCGAAGGCATAGGCGGCGTAGCCCACGCCGGTGGTGGTCTTGACCTGGTGAATCTCCGAGCCCTGGTTGCTGAAGAACCACTGTTCGTAGCGGCGGAAGTTCAGGTTGGCCTCGGCCAGGGTGACGCCGGACACCGAACGCAGCTCCGCATCCACCTTGAGCAGCAGGTCGAGATTGTCTTCCACGGCGATGGAGAAGGGGTCGATCTGGCAGGCGCTGGCCCATTCGTCCACGTACGCCTGCTCCGGGACCAGCCTCACATCCTGCTGCTTCACCCGCGCCGAGGCCTGGGCGATCCGGAGGGCCTGGGCCGCGGCCGCCTCAATGCCGGGCCGGGTCAGCTTTTCGGTGGCGGCGAAGCCCCAGGCGCCGCCGTCCAGCACGCGGATGCCGGCTCCCAGGGATTCGGATCCCGCCGTGTGGCCGACCTTGCCGTTCTTGGTGGACATGGAGCGCTGGCGGTCGTCGACAATGCGAATCTCGGCATACTCGGCCTTGCCCAGCTCGGCGACATTCAACCCCCAGGCGGCAATGTCTTTCATGGGTAGCAGAATAGCATTCAGCAGTCGCCATTCAGCATTCGGCATTCAGCTTGTTCATGGGCTGGCGCTCCCGACTGCCCTTGCGGCATCCTGAAGAGGCTCAGAGTTTGCCGGGCCTCGAGCTGTTGGTATGTGACCAGGACCACAATCGTTCTGGCTGACTGCTGACTGCTGAATGCTGATTGAGGTTCTCCAGCATGCCGATCATGAAGACGGTGAATATCGAACTGGGAATGCCGTCGATATCAGAGGCGTTGGTCAAGATGGATCGTGAGCTGGCGGTCGCGCGACGGCAGGGATATTCGCTGGTAAAGCTGATTCATGGCTATGGGTCGAGCGGCGCAGGCGGCGACATTCGCATTGCCGCGCAAAGCAAGTTGCGGGAGTTAGCCGACCAGGACAAGATTCGCGCCTGCATCTTCGGCGAAGACTGGTCGGTTTCGGATCGCCAGACCTGGACACTTCTTGGCAAGCATCCTCAGCTCAAACAGGATTCAGACCTCGAGCGGCGAAATAAGGGAATCACGGTGGTGGTGGTGTGATAGCGGCCTGGCCCTATGTAGTGTCAAGGTGCGCACTGGGTGGCTTGAATTTGTCCAAACGTATGAGGATGCTGACCAGCGAATCTCCTGACTCCGCCGCGCCTTCTGATGCTTTCTCGAAGAAATATGCAATCTGCAACACCAGGTAGGTCTCTGAACCTTTCTTGGCGGGCAAGACCACCAACTCGCCAACCCGCGGGACAAACGGCGTAGTGTTGAGGTCGACACGCCGGATTAGCTCACCCGAAGAGTCGACGAACTCCATCCAGCCTGCGCCGTGTTGCTCGCCTGACTTCGGAATGAACCTGAGGAACGAGGGCCGGGCTTGCTCATCAACACTAGACCGAACGCGATCAGCGTCGATGCCGTAACGATTCAGAATGGTTGCAGCTAGTCCATCTTTTTCACGTAGTAAGCCAAGCAGAAGGTGCTCGGTGCCGATGTGCTTGTGAGATAGCGATTCGGCCGCCTCCGCAGCGTACACGAGTACACGCTTGCCGCCTGGGGCGAGTGGCAAGTCCACGGAGGTCGGAACTTTGGGGCCTCCAAATCGCACTTCTGCCGCTTTGCGCAACTCGGCTCCAAGGTGGTCGAATTGTTCGGGGTCCAAGAGACGTGTGATGAGGCCCGGAGCCTCTCGGAGAAGTCCCAACAGCAGGTGTTCGGTGTCTATCTCGGGGCTGCCAGTCTGGCTGGCTTCGTAGCGGCCGAAGAAGATCACCCGGCGAGCTTGCTCGGTGTAGCGGTGGAACATTTGGGCAATCAGCGCTCAGCATTCCGCATTCAGCAGTTCACCCCGGTTAGCGCGGAAAAGCACGGCGCGAACCTGCGGCACCCGAACGAACCTCAGGGGCTAAAGCCCGCCTGTTTACCGCCTCAGGCGGCACGGCTGAAGCCGTGCCCTACCAAATCTATTCCTGAATCAACTCTCCCGAATGCTGATTACCGAGCGCTGGTTCCTACGTCCCTTCCGACCAGCCGGCCAGGTATTCCTCCTGCTCCGGGGTAAGGCGGTCGATCTTGATGCCCATGGATTCCAGCTTGAGCTTGGCCACGCGCTTGTCGAGCTCCTCCGGGACGCGATAGACCTTCTTCTCCAGCGATTGCTGGTGCTTCACCAGGAACTCGAGCGAGAGGGCCTGGTCGGCGAAGCTCATGTCCATGACCGAGGCCGGATGCCCCTCGGCCGCGGCCAGGTTGATGAGGCGACCCTCGCCCAGCAGGACGATCTTGCGCCCATCTTTGAGCGAGTACTCGTCGCAGAAGGCGCGAGTGGCGCGCTTGGAGGAAGACAGCCGCTCCAGGGCGGGGATGTCGATCTCCACGTTGAAGTGGCCGGAGTTGGAGATGATGGCCCCGTCTTTCATCACTTCCAGATGCTCTCTGCCGATCACGTTCTTGTTGCCGGTAACGGTGCAGAAAACATCGCCAATCTTGGCCGCGTCCTGCATCGACATAACGCGGAAGCCGTCCATCACCGCCTCCAGCGCCTTGATGGGATCGACCTCGGTCACGATGACCTCCGCCCCCTGGCCGCGCGCCCGGCTGGCCAACCCGCGGCCGCACCAGCCATAGCCGGCCACCACAAACTTGCTGCCGGCGAGCAGGAAATTGGTGGAACGGATGATGCCGTCAATGGTGGACTGCCCGGTGCCGTAGCGATTGTCGAACAGGTGCTTGGTGTCGGCATCGTTGACGGCAATGATGGGATAGCGCAGCACGCCTTCCTTGGCCATGGCGCGCAGGCGGATCACCCCGGTAGTGGTCTCCTCGGTGCCGCCCATCACGCCATCGACGACATCGGTGCGCTTGGTCAGAGCCGTGGTCACCAGGTCGGCCCCGTCGTCCATGGTGATGTGCGGCTTGTGGTCGAGCGCCGCCATGATGTGGGAGTAGTAGGTGTTGTTGTCCTCGCCCTTGATGGCGAACACCGGCACGTTGAAATCGCGCACCAGGCAGGCGGCCACGTCATCCTGGGTGGAGAGGGGATTGGAGGCGCACAGCGCCACATCCGCACCGCCATCGCGCAGGGTGATCATCAGGTTGGCGGTCTCGGCGGTGACGTGCAGGCAGGCGGAGACGCGAATGCCGCGCAGGGGCTGGTTCTTGATGAACTCCTTGCGGATGATCTGCAGCACCCTCATCGACTGGTTGGCCCACTCGATACGCTTCTTGCCCAGATCCGCGAGTTCAAAATTCTTCACATCGGATGGGATGTTGGTTGCTGTCGTAGCCATACTCTCCTGTTTCGCTTTCTAAGAAGACGGCAACTGGTCCGCCGAAACCTGGGCCGGTTGCATCGGACATGATTGGGATGGCGCGCGTGAGCACGCCCGGATTTGCCAGCCGGCATGCGCTGCCAGAATGGCTTGCTGAGCCTGATCTCTGCCCACCGCGGGTGGCCATGCTGAGCCAGGGCGGGACGCACCCATCCCGCCGCGGCCGAGCCTGCGCCGTGCTCTGCTGAAGCAGCGCAGGGTAATTCCGGCAAGCTACTTCTTGCTTACCGGGGCCGCCGCTTTGTGACCGACGGCAGCGCGCAGCGCCGCAGCCTTGTCGGTGGCCTCCCAGGTGAAATCCTTGTCGCTGCGGCCAAAATGGCCGTAGGCCGCAGTCTTGCGGTAGATCGGACGGCGCAGCTTCAGGGTCTCGATGATGCCCCGCGGCGTGAGCTGGAAGTTCTCCCACACCAGGTCGCGAATCTGGTCTTCCGCAATCTTGCCGGTGCCGAAGGTATCCACCAGCACGCTGACCGGGTCGGCCACCCCGATGGCGTAAGCCAGTTGCACCTCGCAGCGATCGGCCAGGCCGGCGGCCACCACGTTCTTGGCGACATAGCGCGCCATGTAGGCGGCCGAGCGGTCCACCTTGGTCGGGTCCTTACCGCTGAAGCAGCCACCGCCGTGGCGGCCCATGCCGCCGTAGGTATCGACGATGATCTTGCGCCCGGTGAGCCCGGTATCTCCCATAGGCCCGCCGACCACGAAGCGCCCGGTGGGATTGATGTGATACTTGGTGTCGGCGTCGAGCAGGTGGGCGGGAATCACCGCCTGGATGACGTGCTCCAGCACCTCCGCTCGGAGTTTCTTGTTGTCCACCAGCTCGGAATGCTGGGTCGAGACCACCACCGCATCCACCCGCACCGGACGGTGGTGGTTGTCATATTCCACGGTAACCTGCGACTTGCCGTCGGGACGAAGGAAGTCCAGCTGTCCTTCCTTGCGCAGGTACGAGAGGCGGTGGGTCAGCTTGTGGGCCAGGCTGATGGGGGTGGGCATGAATTCTTCCGTCTCGTTGGTGGCGTATCCGAACATCATGCCCTGATCTCCGGCTCCGCCCGGGTCCACTCCCATGGCGATGTCGGGCGACTGCTCGTGGATGGAACTGATCACGGCGCAGGTGTTGGAGTCGAAGCCGTAGGCGGCGTCGGTGTAACCCACAGCGGTCACGGTGCCGCGGACGATGGCGGGAAAGTCCACGTACGCCTTGGTGGTGATCTCACCGGCGATAAACGCCAGACCGGTGGTCAGCATGGTCTCGCAGGCCACGCGGCTGAAGGGATCCTTCTCCAGGCAGGCATCCAGGATGGCATCGGAAATCTGATCCGCGATTTTGTCGGGATGGCCTTCGGTCACCGACTCGGACGTAAAAAGATAACGGTTTGTTGACGGCAAGATCTCTGTTCCTCCATTGCTTAGGGGCTGGCAACGTGGCCGAAACCGGCAGGCCTGCAACCCCCACAACCGTTTCAAGCTAACAGAGAAAGCGGGGGGTCAGCAATCATTTCCGTGAGCCGTGGCGGGGGCGGAATTCCCCAAGCCGCAAGCCTGATTCCTTCTATTGATAGCCCGTGGGAGTGAAGGTGACGGTTTTGACCTGCCCCTGGTCGCCGAGCGCGGGCAGCGCCTGGCCGTTGTAGGAAACATCGACGCCGGCGGCGTTCCCCATCACCAGAACCACCTCGCTCTGGGCACGCACCGACTTCTCCGCGCCCGCCAGCAGGGTGTCCCGCATAATGAGCTTTCCATCCGCGGTGATGGATATCCAGGAATCCTGCCTGGCCCGCACCACCAGCCGGATGGGAGCTTTGGCCGGGGGCGCTTCGGTCCTGGCGGGCTCGGTGGTCAGCCCGGCAGGCGCGCGATTGGCGGCGGCATTGGTGTTGGCATTGGCACTTGCACCATCCGCGGGCCGGGGGGCTGGAGTCGCGGTGGAGGCGACGCCGGCAGAGCTAGCCGCGGGCTTGGCGCTGGTCCCAGGGGAGGTTGCCGAACCGGTTGGCGGCGGTTTGGCGCCGGCGGCCGCCGTCGTGGCATCGGCGGGAGCGGCAGCAGGGGCGACCGGCTTTGCGGCCGCAGGAGCAAGCGCAGTCTTCGCGGCCGGATTCTGGCTGGGCGGGGTCGTCTGCCGCGGTTGGGGTTGGGGGGCAACATCGGCGGCAGGAGGGGACGGCCTGGCAGCCTCCGGCTCGACGGCTGGGGGCTTCGCCGCCGCGGCGGCCGCAACTGCGGCCTCGGCTTCGCGCGCCTCGCGCTCCGCCTTGCGCTTGGCGATGTAGGTCCAGCCAGCGAATACCAGAACGCCCAGCACCACCAGGACAGCGATCGCCGACCACGAGGATCGCTCTTCGCTGCGCTTGGCCTGCAGTTCCTCGGGCTCGGGCCGCTTCCAGCGCTCCAGGGTCTCGGTCAGCTCGACGTCCTGCTCGGACTCGAGCGGCGCTCCTACGGCGGAGGTGTAATCGGCGATGGCCTGGTCTTCGTCGATGCCGAGAAACTTGGCGTAGGCGCGCACGAAGCCCTTGTTGAAGATGCCGCCCGGGAGCTGATCGAACTTCTCCTCTTCCAGGGCGCGCAGGAAGCGGTTGCTGATCTTGGTGGCGGTGGAGATTTCATCGAGGGCGATGCCACGCATCTCACGCTCACGCCGGAGCCGTTCGCCAAAGCCTCCCACGTTCCGATCCCCCGATACTGACCGCGCAGAAAATGTTGTCGGATCGGTTGTCATCATAGGTTTTGGCGGAAATTGGTGTCAAACGGCTTTTCCGCCGCCGAGGTAACGAACCGGCAACCCGCGCCAGCCATCCGGTGAAGCGCGATGGGGCGAAGCTGAATGGGACGAAAGCGGAGCGTGCGGACTGCGGGCTGCTCCGCGGGTGACAATCGTAACTGCCCTGTATTGAGGCAGCCGGAGAGGGCCCGTATAATGCCGCAAGCATTTGCCCATCCACCGGGAGTTTCCGGCTCATGACTCAGGGCGCGGACATCGAACGAAAGCGTCAGCTTCACGAACTGAATATCTTTCACGATGTCGCCAAAGCGCTGACGTCCTCGCTGAACCTCGATTCCGTGCTGCAAACCATCATGGAGAAAGTGGCCGAGTACTTCCGTCCCGATACCTGGTCGCTGCTGATGGTGGACGAACAGAAGAGCGAGCTCTACTTCGCCATCGCAGTGGGAGACGCGGCCGAAGCCCTCAAGACGGTGCGGCTCAAGATGGGCGAGGGCATTGCCGGCTGGGTGGCCAAGCACGGGGAAGCCCTGATCGTTCCCGACGTTTATAGCGATCCCCGCTTCGCCAAGCGCATCGACGAAATGACCAAGTGGAAGACGCGTTCCATCGTCTGCATGCCGTTGAAGTCGCGGCAGCGGGTGCTGGGAGTGATTCAGCTGATCAACATCGGGCTCAGCGAATTCGACGAGAACGAGCTTTTTTTCCTGCAGGCGCTGTGCGACTACGCCGCCATCGCCATCGACAACGCCCGGGCGGTGGAGAAGATCCAGGAACTCACCATCACCGACGACTGCACCGGGCTCTACAACGCGCGCCATCTCTACAAGACGCTGGAGTCGGAGGTTTACCGCTCGGCGCGGTTCGGCTACGAATTCACCGTGCTGTTCATCGATCTGGACCGCTTCAAGCGCGTCAACGACACCTACGGCCACCTGATCGGCAGCAAGCTGCTGGCCGAGATCGGCTACGCCATCAAGTCCCACCTCCGCCTGATCGACTACGCCTTCCGCTATGGGGGAGACGAATTCGTGATTCTCCTGCCCCAGACCGGAAAGGAGTCGGCCACCATCGTTGCCAAGCGCCTGCTGGAATACTTCCGGCAGAATCTGTGGCTGAAGGATGATGACCTGAACTTGAATGTGCGCGCCAGCTTTGGATTGGCTTCCTATCCCGAGGACGCCAAGAGCGCACACGAAATCATCCGCCAGGCCGACGAGATGATGTACGTGGTGAAGAACTCTACCCGCGACAACATCGGCATCGCCCAGCATGGGGTGTTGAAGACGTAGCTCTGAACCCAGGTTAGCGCCGAACTGCACACCGCGAACCCGGGGCGCCCGCTGCGACCCGGGAGCGCCGGCTGAGCGCTAGTCTTTCTTGCGATTCTGCAGCTCCGGTGGCTTTTCGTCGGCCTGCTTGCCGGCGACCGGAGTGGGCTTCCAGGCGCTGGGATTGGCGGGGGCGGAGGGGTTGATGCCGAAGTCCCAGAGAAACAGATTGATGTCGTTGTCGCCCAGGAACTCCACCACCGCGTATTCGCCGGGCGGGAGGTCGGCATTGGGAGTCAATTTGACCCAGCCACCGGTCATCGACTCGCGGGCGCAGGCAATCAAAGCTTCTTTTTGCGAAATCTTGCCGGTGATGGCGACGTTGATGGTCCCGATCACGCGAATGTCCTTCTTGGACTCCAGCTTGACGATTCCATATTTCCCCGAGCCGGCTCCGCCTGCCGGTTTCGCGGTTGCATCCGCCTTGGGATCGAAGTTCACGTACAGCGTGGGCCGCGCCGTGTGCCCCTGAATGATCGAATGCGCACCCTTCAACTCGATGCTCTGCTTGAATCCCGCCAGGGGATTGATGGTGTTTTTCAGGATGTTTCCCTTCACCTCTTTATTTACGTCCCCGCTGTTCTGGCTGAGTTCGACCAGCTGGGGCTGGCCCTGGAAGCTATCGAGCAGAAAGATGCCGCCGGTCTCCGGCAGCCTGAGGCCCGGGGCTACTGGCGGCGACAACACATCCTGGGTTCTGACGTCGTCATCGGCGTCGGGCTTGACGTCGGGAATGTCGGACTTCAGCTTCCCGGCTTTGCTGTCCGCCTCCCACTTTTCAGTGGCGTTCCAGTCCACCAGCGACTTCGGGATCTCCTCCCAGGTGTAGCGCTCGGCGCTCAGGTACCGCACCCGGTCGCCCACCACCTCCCACTTGACCACGACCTGGTAGCTGCCGTCGGTCAGGATCAGCCGCTTGGTTTCGTCAGCATGGAGGCAGGGCGGACAGATCAAGCCTGCCAGCGAGAGAACCAGGAGGAGAACGGCCGCATATCTTGGGAACGATTGGGGCATGATTAAGCCTATTATCTGCCGATTCTCCACCACTGGAGAGCGATCTCAGGTATTTGGATGCCTGGGGCCAGGCGGCAGTTCCCTTCCGGTCCCTTTTCAGGCATAATTGGTCGTGCACCCCTCCGGACGGCGCACAACCAATCCCAATCCAAACCAGAGGCTGAGATGTCGGCGAAATACGTTTTCGTGACCGGCGGTGTGGTGTCTTCACTGGGCAAGGGGCTGGCGGCCGCTTCCATCGGCTGCCTGCTGGAGAGCCGCGGCCTGAAAGTCAACCTGCAGAAGTTCGACCCCTACCTGAACGTGGACCCGGGCACCATGTCGCCCTTCCAGCACGGGGAAGTATTCGTGACCGACGACGGCGCCGAAACCGACCTCGACCTCGGCCATTACGAGCGCTTCACCCACGCCAGGCTCACGCGCGACAACAACTGGACCACCGGCCGGATTTACGAACAGATCATCGCCAAGGAGCGCCGCGGAGACTACCTGGGGAAGACCGTGCAGGTGATCCCGCATGTCACCAACGAGATCAAGGCGGCGATGAAGAAGGTGGCGCAGGAGGTGGACGTCTGCATCGTGGAGATCGGCGGCACCGTCGGCGACATCGAGTCGCTGCCCTTCATCGAAGCCATCCGCCAGATGCGCCAGGAGCTGGGACGGGAGCACACGCTGTTCGTACACGTCACCCTGGTTCCCTACATCGCCGCCGCCGGAGAATTAAAGACCAAGCCCACGCAGCACTCGGTCAAGGAACTGCTGAGCATTGGAATTCAGCCGGACATCCTGCTGTGCCGCACCGACCGCTTCCTCTCCAGGGACATCAAGTCGAAGATCGCGCTGTTCTGCAACGTGGAAGAGGAGGCGGTGATCACCGCCAAGGATGTGGGCTCGATCTACGAGGTGCCGCTGGTGTTCGCCAATGAAGGCGTGGACAACCTGGTGCTGCGCTACCTGCACATTCCCGCGCGAGATCGCGACATGCGCCAGTGGGAGGAGCTGGTACACCGCATCTACAACCCGCAGGGCGAAGTCTCGATCGGGATCGTGGGCAAGTACGTGGAGTACGAAGACTCCTACAAATCGCTGAAGGAGGCGCTGGTCCACGGCGCGCTTTCGCAAAACCTGAAGCTGAACCTGCAATGGATCGAGGCCGAAGGTCTGGAAGGCAAGGAAGAAGACTACGGCTCGCAGCTGGAGGGCTACGACGGCATCCTGGTGCCGGGCGGCTTCGGGAAGCGCGGGATCGCCGGCATGCTGAACGGCATCCGCTACGCCCGTGAGCACAAGGTTCCCTATTTCGGAATCTGCCTGGGGATGCAGACCGCCTGCATCGAGTTCGCGCGCAACGTGTGCGGGCTGGAGGAGGCCAACTCCAGCGAGTTCGATCCCGCCACCCCGCATCGGGTGATTTACAAGCTGCGCGAGCTGCGCGGCGTGGAAGAGCTGGGCGGCACCATGCGCTTGGGAGCGTGGCCATGCAAGCTGGAGCCCAACTCATTCGCGTATCGGGCATACGGCAAGGCGGAGATCAGCGAGCGCCATCGCCACCGCTACGAGTTCAACCGCGAATACGAGGAGACCTTGACGGCGGGTGGGCTGCGCATCACCGGCGCGACCCCGGACGGGACTTACGTGGAGATCGTGGAGATCGCCGATCATCCTTATTTCCTGGGGTGCCAGTTCCATCCCGAGTTCAAGTCGAAACCGCTGGAGCCGCATCCCTTGTTTGTGGCGTTTATCAGGGCGGCGCACGAGCGGCGCAAAAAGCAGACTGAGGTGAAGGAACGGCAGGCGGTCTCCATGTTCCTGCGCCCGGAGAAGCTGGCGCGGTCGTGACTGTCACCTGAGGCGGCTTGCATCTGGGAGAAGGACAAACACCAGGTCCTTCGCCTCGGACGAGGAAATTTGCTGGGCCCTCGCTCAGGATGACGGCGGATGGGCTCTGGAGCAATGCGTAGTCCTTCACTGGCAGTGGTCGCGCAGAATGATTCCACGGGGTCGAGCCACGGGGTCGAGCAGTGAAGAGTAATTCCTTCCAAGTCGGCGACGTCAACATTGGCGGCGGTTCCCTGTTTCTGATCGCCGGACCCTGCGTAATCGAGAGCGAGGAGCACGCGCTGAAGATGGCGGAGTGCATAGCCGGCGTCTGCCGCTCGCTCAAGCTGGCGCACATCTTTAAGGCCTCCTACGACAAGGCCAACCGCACTTCGCTCAAAAGCTTTCGCGGCCCCGGCTTGACTGAGGGCCTGCGCATCCTGAAGAAGGTGGCGGCGACGGTGAGAGTGCCGGTGCTGACCGACGTGCACGAGGCGGCGGACGTGGAGCGGGTGGCGGAGGCCGCCGACGTGGTGCAGATTCCGGCATTTCTCTGCCGCCAGACCGATCTGCTGGTGGCCGCCGCCAAGAGCGGGCGCGCGGTGAACGTGAAGAAGGGACAGTTCGTCTCGCCCTGGGACATGCAGCACGCGGTGCGCAAGGTGCGGGAGTCGGGCAACGACCGGGTGTTTCTCACCGAGCGCGGGGCGACGTTTGGCTACAACAACCTGGTGGTGGACATGCGCTCACTGCCCATCATGCGCGAGTTTGCGCCGGTGGTGTTCGACGCGACGCACTCGGTGCAACTGCCCTCGGCGGCCGGGTCCAACGGCGAGGCGGTCTCCGGAGGCCAGCCGCAATTCATCCCCATGCTGGCGCGGGCGGCGGTGGCGGCGGGAGTGGACGGCGTGTTCCTGGAGGTGCACGACAATCCCCGCCTGGCCAAGTCTGACGGACCCAACGCTCTCGACCTGCAGAAACTGCGCGAGGTGCTGAATCAGTTGCTGGCCGTGCAACGGGCGGTCAGCGCCACGAAGTAGGGACTGCGGTCGCGTCCGCTGGCGGCTCCGGCCGCACCGGGGCCACGGCCCGCCATAGCGAGTGCAGTTGTTCGCCTTCGGCTTCGTTCTGAGGTATGCGAATGCGGCGCGCCACCCGCGCCTTCAGTTCCTTGCCATTCGGGCGCTTGAGGAAGATTTTGTCGTTTTCCAGCCGCACCTCCACTTCGCCGTTCTCCGTGAATTCGTAGGGGGCATAGGAATTCCAGTAGAAGGTGGCGCACTGCTGGGCGAGGTACACGATGTCGCGCAGGCGGATGGTGAGCAGGTAGCAGTCACCGCCAACGCCCTCGCCGCCCTGCACCCGCCGGGCCTCCACCAGGAGGGCGGTCTGGTAGGGCGCCCGCACCGCGCGGGCTTCGCCGGAAAGCAGAAAAATGCACACCATGATCAGGCAAACCAGCAGCACGGTCCTCATCGCGGGCTCCAGTCCGTGGACTGCTGTAGATATCGGCCAAACGCGGCGGAGGATTAGCCAGCAGCAAGGAGCGGTCAGGGAACAGTTCTGAACCTGGGTTAGCGCCGAACTGCACGGCGCGAATCTGGGGCGCCCGCCCATTGCTGGTTGGTGAGCGCTGAATGCGGTGTGCTGCGTTCTGTTACCATCTTGCCTTCCGATGAAGCGCATTGGGGAAAACGTGGTGCGCATTGAGGCGGACGCGCTGTGCGCGCTGGCGGATCGGCTGGCGGGTCCGATGGCGGAGAAATTTTCCCAGGCGGTGGAGATGCTGCACGGCTGCGGCGGTCGCGTGGTCGTCACCGGCATGGGCAAAAGCGGCCTGGTAGCGCGCAAGCTGGCTGCCACCTTCAACTCCACCGGAACGCCCTCGCTGTTTCTGCACCCGGCGGAGGCCCGCCACGGCGATCTGGGGATGCTGGCGCGCGGCGACCTGGTGATCGCGCTCTCCTACAGCGGCGAAACCGAGGAGATTCTGAGCCTGCTGCCGCAGATCAAGCGGCTGGAAGACCGGCTGGTGGTGATGACGGGCGAGCTCGGCTCCACGCTGGCGCAAGCCGCTGACCTGGCGCTGGATTGCTCGGTGGCTCAGGAAGCTTGTTCGTTGGGCCTGGCCCCTACCGCTTCCACCACCACCATGCTGGCGCTGGGCGACGCGCTGGCCATGGCGCTTTCGGAGAAGCGCGGCTTCCAGGAAGAGGACTTCGCCAACCTTCATCCCGGGGGCAAGCTGGGCAAGCGCCTGGCGCGCGTGCATACCCTGATGCACAGCGGCGACGCCCTGCCGCGGGTGACCGCCCAGACGCGCATGTCCGAGGTCATCTACGAGATGTCGCGCAAAAAGCTGGGGGTGACAACGGTGGTGGAAGGCGACAGGCTGCTGGGCGTCATCTCCGACGGCGACCTGCGGCGGCTGCTGGAACGCCGCGGCAAAGACGTGCTCGACTTGACCGCCGCCGAATGCATGACGCGCGACCCCAAGACCATCGCCCCCGACCAGTTCGCCATCACCGCCCTGAACATCATGGAGCAGAAGAAGATTACCTCGCTGGTGGTGGTGGACGGAGAGCGCCGGGTACAGGGGATCCTGCACCTGCACGACCTGTGGGGAACAGAGATGGTCTGAGGGAAAGCAGCCGTCAGCGCTCTGAACTCAGGCTCTGCACCCAGGCTCTGCACCCAGGTTAGCGCCGAGCGCCGAACTACAGGGCGCGAACCTGGAGCACCCGCAACCGTCAGCATTCGACACTCAGCGGTCCGCAGTCAGCAAATTTTGTATCCTGGCCACGGCCAAGCTATCTTTAGCTGGGAGGTGGCCAGCCATGTATCACTACAATCCCCAGACCGCGCTGGAGGAGCTGAAGGAAGAGGTGCACCTGCCGAATCCGGTTCATGTTCGTGACATGCTGCTGCGGGCGCACCTGAAGCCGGAGGAGTCGCTGGATTTGAACCGGCTGTTTGTGGAATACCAATCGCACTTTGGTCAGGCGCAAAAGCTCGGCAAGCAGATTCTCGATCAGCTCTTAACCCGCCCGGCAGCGCACTGAGGCTATGAACCCATTCGTCAAGCGGGTGATCGGGTAGCAATCAGCAATCGGCAATCGTGGCCGCGCCTCGACCTCCCACGCTTGCCAGAACAGGGCCAAAGATGGGGCAACCGGCCAATTGCTAAGTGCCAATCGCTCGTTCTGAATGTTCTCTTCAAACTTCCATAGCGGCGATGCGGCGGATCAGGTCTTCCTGCTCGGCTTTGCTCTCCGCGCCGATGGTGAAGGCGTGCAGCAGATCGAGCGAGAGCGCGTATCTCAGCGCCTCATCCTGGCGGTTGCGCATTTCCCCGGCGCCGAGAATCTTCATGCCGATGACGGCTTTGCCCGCGGCGCGCATCTGGCTCAGGACGCCGGTCACCACCTCGGCTTTTGCATCCATGTAGGCGCCCACCGGGTTGATGCGCGCCAGGTCAACCTCAACCCAGGGCGAGGCGGCCGCAGCCCGCAGGGCCTCGATGCTGTGACAGGAGCAGCCATGGGCACGGATGACGCCTTTCTGCTTGGCTTCCGAGAGGGCATCCATCGCCCCCTTGTAGCGCTCGGTCCAATCGACCTCGGTGAGGCAGTGCATGAGCACGATATCGATGTGATCGGTTCCCAGTTCGCGGCGGAAGCGGTCCAGATCGGCGCGCACGCCGGCGCCATCGCGCGCCCAGGTCTTGGTCAGCACCGTGACCTTGTCCCGGGGAACGTGCTTGAGCGCCTCGGCCACGTGGGGATGACTGCCATAGGAATCGGCGGCATCGAAGAAGCGCAGCCCGTGGTCGTAGCCGTTGAGCAGCAGGCGGGAGAGGCCGTCGATGCCCAGCGCGGTCTGGTGAGAGTGGTGACCAACGCCCACCGTTCCGGTTCCCATGGCCAGGCGGCTGGTTTGAAGGCCGGTCTTTCCCAGAACCACGGTGTCGGAGGCGCTGAACTTGCGGGACGCGGAAGAGCGAGCCAGAGCGCTCAGCGAGTGGGAGCCCGCCCAGGCTGCTCCCAGGCCGCAGGCGGCGCGAATCAGAAAGTCCCGGCGCTTCAAGTCTCACCTCCGGACGGTCTTGAATACCACGCACTCCATAAAAGACGCAGGCTCGATGTTTTGGTAAACAAGGCGCCGCAGCCTGCAAAAACCGCTGCCGGCCTGCGATTCAATCTACATCCGCCGAGCTGCCGCTGGAAATAACCTGCCGGCTACTTAGCGCACGCGCCATGCACTGTGCACAAGCGCCGCAGCATCTCGTGGCTCCCGAGCGTTTGCGGCAGACGGCTACCTGGTGCTCGTTTCCTGTTGCTTGAGGCCGCAGAGATACCAGTTCCAGAGGAAGCGCTCAACAAAGATGACGACCGCTCCCGCGATCACGGTGTATCCAACCCAGGGAGAAGTATGGCGTATGAAATTTCCTGCCAGCAATAAAAGGACAATCACCAGGTCGCGCAACCAGCCCAATGCCACCAAAGAGCGAACCATGCCCGGCTCCTTCACAGGCCAGAATCCGAGGTTTTGATGTCGCGGTCAAATCTCCGGCGGTCCAAACCTTCAGTAACGGAGATGGCTCCTGCGGCCAACTCGAGCCCGATGATCGCGCGCTGACATGCGCGGGCGGCGGAGCGCCGCCGGCTTCCGATACAATCATGAATTCCACGGCGAGGGACACACCGGCGTGTATCGTTGGTCGCAATTGTTCATCCCCACCCTGCGCGAGGCTCCGGCCGATGCCGAGGTGGCAAGTCACAAATACCTGCTCAGGGCAGGCTACGTCCGGCAGTTGTCGGCCGGCATCTACAGCTACCTGTTTCTGGGGCAACGGGCGCTGGTGAAGATCATCGAGATCGTCCGCGAGGAGATGAACAGGATCGGTCAGGAATTCTTTCTGCCGGCCCTGCATCCGCGGGAGATCTGGGAGGCCAGCGGGCGCTGGTCGGGAATGGGCGAGAACATGTTTCGCCTGAAGGACCGCAAGGGAGCGGACCTTTGCCTGGGAATGACGGCCGAGGAAGTGATGACCGAGATCGCGCGCAAGGAGGTGCGCAGCTATAAGCAGCTGCCGCAGATCTGGTACCAGATCCAGACCAAGTTCCGCGACGAGCCTCGGCCCAAATCCGGCCTGCTGCGGGTGCGCCAGTTCGTGATGAAGGATTCCTACTCCTTCGATATCGATGCCGCCGGACTGGATGTGTCCTATCGGAAGCACTACGACACCTACCGCCGCATCTTCGACCGCTGCGGGCTCACGTACCAGGTGGTGGAGGCACATTCGGGAGCGATGGGCGGATCGCAGTCGCACGAATTCATGGTCTCCACCGAGGCAGGGGAAGATTTGGTGGCAAGCTGCGCCGCGTGCGGGTACGCCGCCAACCTGGAAAAGGCTTCCTCCACCCTGGAAGCGGTGGAAGAGCTGGCAGCCAGTTCCGATCGGCCTGAACTGGTGCACACCCCGGGGCAGAAGACCATCGAGGATGTTGCCCGCTTCCTGGGAGTCTCGCCCCGCAACAAGATGAAGACGCTGGCCTACATGGCCACCGAAGCCGTGGAGGAGGAGGGCGGAGCCGCGACCACCCGGCCGGTGGTGGTGCTGATGCGCGGCGATCACATGTTGAACGAGGCCAAGTTGTCCTCCGCTCTGGGCGGAAGAGCATTCCGCCCGATGCAGGAAGAGGAGATCGTGCAGCTGTTCGGCTCGCCGGCCGGATACCTGGGACCGCTGGGCATCGAGTGGGCGGAGTCGGTCAACGGCACCCCCGGTCCCTGGCTGCTGCTCGATCGGGCGCTGGAGGGACGCAAGAACCTGATCGCCGGCGCCAATCGCGAGGACTACCATGTGAGAAACCTGACTCCGGGAAAGGAGTTTCGTCCTACGGGGTGGGTCGATGTCCGGGTGGTAGCGGAGGGCGAGGGCTGCCCGAATTGCGGCGCCGGGCTTAAGATCGCGAAGGCAGTGGAGATCGGGCACATCTTCAAGCTCGGCTGTAAGTATTCGGAATCCATGGGAGCGCGAGTGCTGGACCAGAACGGCAGAGAAGTCGCGCCCATCATGGGAAGCTACGGCATCGGGATGGAGAGGATCCTCACCGCCGCCATCGAGCAGAACCACGACGCCGAGGGCTTCTGGCTTCCCCCCGCGATCGCACCCTTTGAGGTGGTGGTCACGCCCACCAACGTAGCTGAGGAGCAATTGCTGGCAACAGCGGTGGAGATTGCGCAAGAGCTGGAAAAAGCAGGGGTTGACGTGCTGCTGGATGACCGGGACGAGCGGCCCGGGGTGAAGTTCAAAGACGCCGACCTGGTGGGTATCCCCTTTCGAATCACTGTTGGCAAGAAGGTTACCAAAGGTCAAGTTGAGCTATTGACGCGCTCGACACGGCAGAGCCGCGATGCTAACATCGCCGACGTTGTGAGCGAGATTCGCAAGCGGCTGGAAATCTAGAGTCTCGCACCCCCGCTACATGAAAACGATAAGGGCTCTGCTTGCAATATTTCTCCTGGTGGCCGGCATCTACGCCGGGTACAAGATCGTTCCCGTCTACATCAACAATTACCAGTTGCAGGACGCGCTCGACGAAGAGGTCAAGCTCAACACCTACACCTTGAAAAGCGAGAACGACATGCGCCAGTCGATCTACAAGAAGGCGCAGTCCCTGGACATCCCGGTGACCCCGGAGCAGATCGAGGTGAAGCGCGCCGGGAACACGGTAAGCATCAGCACGCAATACACGATGCACGTCGATCTGCCGCTTTATCCGCTGGATCTGACGTTTGCCCCTTCGAGCAAGAATAAGTCGGTCATCTGAAACTCCGGCACGTCCGGCAGTCTACAGGCGCTAGTCCCATGGAGTGGCACCAGACACGAATCAACCTAAGCCGGCCGGGACAGCGTGCCTTACAATGTAGGTGTGGTGCTCTGGCAGGGGCTTGTCCGGACTCCCCCATCGAGACGCCTCCCGTGGAGACTAAGCGGGGCCGGTTAGTTGCAGATAACTTTTTGTCGCGCCGAATCGTCTGAAGTGTAGGCGGCTTCTCCACGCGTAATCGTGGCCATAAAAATCAAAATCCCGAATTTCCGAGCTGGCAAGGACGGCAGCCGGATTGCCCTTTCCCTGTCTAATCCCCTGATCCGGGCCGCCCTGGCGGCGGTGGCGCTGGTGGTAGTGGTCTGCCTGGCGGTCTTCGCCTACTACTGGAATAAGTACGACCGCATGGTGGACCAGCGCATCCGCGGACCCATCTTCACCACCTCGGCCAGGATCTATGCGCGCCCTCAGGCGATATCGGTGGGCGACCACACCGATGCGCAGACCATCCTCGGCGAGTTGCGCCGCGCGGGTTATACCGAGGGCACGAAGAGTGAGGGCGTAGGCACCTACAAGCTGACGGATGGGGGAATCCAGATCAAGCCCGGACCGCTTTCCTACCATAATGAGGATGGGGCCACCATCCGCATCTCCGGCGGCAAAGTAGAGAAGATCACCGGCGGGGGCGCGACCCAGGGAACTCCCCTGGCCGCGTATGAGCTGGAGCCGCCGCTGCTGACCGCGCTCGACACCGAGGAGCGCGCCAAGCGCCAGGTGGTACATTACCAGGACATTCCCAAGGTGATGGTGGACGCGGTGCTGGCCATCGAGGACCGCCGCTTCTTCCAGCACGGGGGGGTGAATTTTGTGCGCCTGGTGGGGGCGGCGCTCAGCGACTTGCGGGAGCGGCATAAGGGACAGGGCGGATCCACGCTCACCATGCAGATCGCGCGCGGCTTCTTCCTCACGCCGGAGAAAACCGTCAAGCGCAAGCTGACGGAGATGATGATCGCCATCGACCTGGAGCACAAGCTCAACAAGCAGCAGATTTTTGAGCTCTACGCCAACCAGGTGGATATGGGGCAGCGGGGTTCGTTCACCATTCACGGTTTCGCGGAAGCCTCGCGCTCTTACTTCAACAAGGACCTGCAAAGCATTTCGCTGCCGGAGGCCGCGCTGCTGGCCGGGATCATCCAGCGTCCCAGCTACCTGAATCCCTATCGGCATCCTGAGCGCGCGCTGGACCGCCGCAACCTGGTGCTGGAGAGCATGGTGGACACAGGCTCGATCAACCGCGAGCAGGCCGACAAGGCAAAGGCCACGCCCCTGAAGCTGGCGCCGCCGAACGTCGAAGCCAACGATGCGCCTTATTTCGTTGACCTGGTGAGGGAGTTCATCAGCAGCCGCTACGGCGATAAAGAGGTGAACGAGCAGCAGTACAAGGTTTACACCACGCTCAATCCCGAGCTGCAGAAGGCCGCGGCCGAAGCCGTGGAGCAGGGCATCAAGCTGGTGGACCAGCAGGTGACCAAGCTGCGCACCAAGAAGACCAAGATTGGAACCGGGAAGAACGTCAAGGTGGAAACGACGGTGGCTCCCGGTCCGGCGGCGCAAGTCGCGCTTATTGCCCTCGACCCACACACGGGCGAGGTGCTGGCGCTGGTGGGCGGACGCAACTACGGCACCAGCCAGTTGAATCACGCGGTCAAGCAGCGGCCCACCGGTTCCATTTTCAAGCCGTTTGTGTACGCGACGGCGATCAACACCGCGGTCGCGGGAAGCCCGACCGTGGTTACCCCTTCCTCGCTGCTCGATGACAATCCCGGCACCTTCATCTTCGACCGCGGCACCCAGGTGTATGAGCCGCGCAACTACAAGCAGGAGTATCACGGAGAGGTGACGGCGGAATTTGCCCTGGCGCACTCGCTGAACAATGCCACGGTGAGGCTGGCCGAGCAGGTGGGGTACAACAACGTGGCCACGCTGGCCAAGGCTGCGGGAGTGAAATCGGTGCAGGCCACTCCGGCGATCGCGCTCGGCGCCTACGACGCTTCGCCGCTGGAGATGACCAGCGCCTACACCGTGTTCGCCAACAGCGGAATCCGGCTCTCCCCGGTGTTTGTGAAGTCCGTGCACAGCAGCCAGGGCGAGCCGATCGAGAATTTCTCCGCCGACAAGACGGTGGTGCTCGACCCGCGCGTGACCTACGTCATGACCACCATGATGGAGAACGTGCTCAACGGCGGCACCGGGTACACGGTGCGGCAGTTTGGATTCGCCGCTCCCGCCGCCGGCAAGACCGGCACCTCCCACGACGGCTGGTTCGCGGGATACACCACCTCGCTGCTATGCGTGGTGTGGGTGGGATTCGACGATTACAGCGACCTGAAGCTCTCGGGCAGCGCGACCGCCGCACCCATCTGGGCGGAATTCATGAAGCGCGCGGTCAAGCTGCCAGGGTACGCAGCCGGCGAATTTTCGCAGCCGCCGGGGGTGGTGAACGTCAGGGTGGACAAGGTCACCAATCGCCTGTCCACGCCGGCGTGCCCGGATGCCTACACGGTGGGGTTCATTACCGGGACGGAGCCGACACAGACGTGCGAGCAGAGCGGCGAGGGTGGCGGAATCCTGACCAAGATTCTGGGCGCGTTCGAATCGAGGCCTAACTCGCAGCCGTCGCCGACTCCCGTGAGTGGGGAACCTCCTTCCAACCAGCCAGGGCAGCCTGTGGCCGGGGCGGAATCTCCGGAAAAGAAGAAGAAGGGATTCTTCGGCAAGCTGGCTGGAGTCTTCAAGGGCGACAAGAACGAGGATAAAGACGCCAACACCCAGCCCCAGCCGCCTCCCGCGCAGGCTCCGCAGGCCCCGCAGGGCCCGCAGTAAGTTCCGGCTCGTTGGAGCCAGCGGTGGCTGACACGCAGGCCGCACGGGATCTGCCGCTTTCCTCCTCCGTGGTTCTGATTGACCGATCGGCGAGCTGCGGCGGCGCTTCCGATTTGCTTTTTTCCATCCTAAATTACAGACTTCGGTGTCAGTATTACTCGGGGCAAACTCACAATAGGGGCAAAGTCCCGCCGTGGAGGCTCTCCACCCATGAGATTTCCTCACCTCACCTGCCTGTCGCTGCTTCTGGTCATGGTGACCCTGGTACCCGCGTTGGCGGCGCAAACCAGCACTCCGGCGGTGGATCTGCAGGAGCCCGGAGCGCAGACCGTCCCGGTGTCGCCGCCGCCGCTGCGCCGGGTTGAGCCTCCGTCCCCCACCGCGACCGCAGGGGACCTGGAGACAGAAGGCGACCGGCTGCGCGCAGAGAAGTCATACCTGGATGCGATGGACTACTACCTGGCGGCGATGAAGAAGTCCGCTCCCGGCCACAACACGGCAATTCTGCAGAACAAGCTCGGCATCACGCAGCTGCAAATGGTGCGCTTCGACGACGCCAAGAAGAGTTTCGAGCGCTCCGTCAAATCCGACAAAAGCTATGCCGACGCCTACAACAACCTGGGGGTGGTCTTCTACCTGCAGAAGAGGTACAGCCGCGCCGTCAAGTACTACCGGCGGGCGATCGAGCTGAAGGACGGTTCGGCCTCGTTCCACAGCAACCTGGGAACGGCGTACTTCGCCAAGAAGGAATTCGAGAACTCGGTGGCCGAGTACAACAAGGCCATGCAGATCGATCCGGAGATCTTCGAGCGCAAGTCCGGCTCGGGAATCCAGGCGCACATGTCCTCGCCCGAGGACCGCGCGCATTACTCCTACGTGATCGCACGCATGTACGCGCAACGCGGCCAGTTTGACCAGTCGCTGCTCTACCTGCGGCGGGCGATGGAGGACGGCTATCCCAACATTCAGGATGTATATAAGGATGCGGAGTTCACGCAGTTGCGCAAAGATCCCCGCTTCACCGAGCTGATGGCGCAGCGGCCGGTATCTATCCCACAGTAAATAAAGGGTTTAATAATTTTGTTGGGGTGCGCAACTTTTCCCGCTTGGAGGAGTTTGAGTTCGTTAGCCTCCTGAAAGCGACAGTGAGTAAGGGGAAACGGTGACCCCCGCGTTCATCCTCAACGCCCCAAGCGAACGCGGGGGCTTATTTTTTGAGCACTCAGCCGGCAGCACTCAGGAGGGGGCAGCGCAGCCGACCGACTGATTGCTAAGTCACCACTTCCTGGAGGCTTCCTTCTCGGCTTTGGGCGAGCGCTCGCCGATGTAGGCGGCGACGGCCTGCTCCAGCTTTCCCTGGGCGCGCAGGATGTACTCGATGGCATCGCGGCAGGCGCCCTCGCCGCCGCGGTGGTCGGTGACGAAGTGGGACTCGTCCTTGACCTCCTCGCGCGCGTTGCGCACGGCGATGGCCAGCCCGCACTGCCACATGATCGGGAGATCGATGACGTCGTCGCCCACATAGGCTACGTTTTCCGGGCGAATGCCTTCCTTCTCGACGATCTCGTAGAGCACGGTCAGTTTGTCTGAGATGCCCTGGTAAACGTAGTCGAGGCGGAGGTCGCGAGCGCGCAGCGCAACCGTCTCGGAGATGCGCTTGGTGATGACGCCAACCTTCAGGCCGCCCAACCGCGCCAGCGAGATGCCGGCGCCGTCGTGCGCGTGGAAGCCCTTGGCTTCGATCATGGAGGCGCTGTGGATGGCGTACCCTCCCATGTCCGCGTGTTGCGACTTCTCGGAACCAAGTTCCTGGGCGCCGGCGGGCGCGGGAAACAGCCAGATGCCGCCGTCGGTCATTACGCCGTCCACATCGAAGAGAATCAGCTTGATCTTCTTTGCGCGCTCTCGTGACATGCAGGGATTGTAAATGGTGCTTTGCGCAATCGCATTCAGCACTCAGCACTCAGCATTCAGCCAAGAGCCCCCGATTAACTACCAAGGGCTCGAAGCAACACCTAAAGAAACAACACCACCGATCAGTGGGAAGCACTCCGCGCCGCGACTCACTAGAAGGTCCCCGCAACAAATTCCTCCACCGCCAGCGCGAGCAGGGCGCGGCAGTTGCCGCACACCAGCAGCGTTTCCTCGGTTGTTGAACTGAGCACCGCGACTCTGAGGCTGTCGCAGTTGGCGCAGCCGGTGGTGGGCTCGCCCGAAGGCGGTTCGTCGGCGGCAATCTGGGTCTGATGGTCGAAGCGGCCGGTCTTTTTTGTGTTGAGCTCGAAGGTGCTGCGGCAGTCGGCGCAGACGTGGTTGAAGCAGCACTTGGGCTCGCAGGAGTAAACGATGTCGGAGCCGCCGCAGTGCGGGCAGCGGACGATGTCTTTGAGAGGCCGGAGCAAGCGGTTTCCTGGTAAGCGAAGTCGCGACATCGTCCATTCTAGTTGAATCGCCCTCGCGCCAAGGAAAGGCCTCAGGCGAAGATCTGGCGAAAGTGAGGGATTCCACCTACAATAGCCATCATGCCTTCCGAGCGGGAAATCAGGCCTGCGGAGCCGACCAGCATTTTCCCCGATCCAGACAGCCCCCTGGGGTGGGCGCATCCCATCGTGCGGGAATGGTTTGTGCTCCGCTTTGGAACGCCGACCGAGCCGCAAGAGCAGGGCTGGCCGCAGATTCTTGCCGGGCGCACTACCTTGATCGCCGCCCCGACCGGCTCGGGGAAAACCCTGGCAGCCTTTCTGGCCTGCATTGACCGCCTGGTGAGAAAGGCGCTAATCGGCGAACTCGAGGATCGCACCGAGGTGCTCTACATCTCGCCGCTGAAGGCCCTGGGCAACGACATTCAGCGGAACCTGGAAGTTCCGCTGGGGGAGATCCAGCAGCTGGCGGTGGAGCGTGGCTTCCTGATGCCGGAGGTGCGCACCGCGGTGCGCACCGGCGACACGCTGATGCCCGAGCGGCAGAAAATGCTGCGCCGCCCGCCGCACATCCTGGTAACCACGCCGGAGTCGCTCTACATCCTGCTGACCGCGGAGCGCAGCCGCCGCATGCTGCGCGACGTGGAAACCGTGATCGTGGATGAAATACACGCCGTGGCCGGCGACAAGCGGGGCGCGCACCTGTTGCTCTCGCTGGAGCGGCTGGAAGCGCTGACCGCCCGCACGCCGGTGCGGATCGGGCTCTCGGCGACGCAGAAACCAATCGAGCAGATCGCGCACTTCCTCACCGGGGCGGCGAGGCCGGCGCCGGCGATTGTCGATGTCGGGCACAGACGCGAACTCGATCTCGGCGTCGAAGTTCCCGACAGCGAACTGGGCGCGGTCGCCAGCAACGAAATGTGGGGCGAGTTCTACGACCGCATCGCGGAGCTGGTGCGCCAGCACCGCTCGACGCTGGTGTTTGTGAACACGCGGCGGGAGTCGGAACGGGTGGCGCATCACCTGGCGGAACGGTTGGGCGAAGACGTGGTGGCGGCGCATCACGGCAGCCTGGCGCGCAAGCTGCGGCTGCAGGCCGAGCGGCGGCTGAAGGCGGGAGAGGTGCGCGTGCTGGTGGCGACAGCCTCGCTGCAGCTGGGAATCGATGTGGGCTTCGTCGACCTGGTGTGCCAGATCGGATCGCCGCGCTCGATCGCGGTGGCCCTGCAGCGGGTGGGGCGCGCCGGGCACTGGCGGGGCGCGATTCCCAAGGGACGCATCTTTGCCTCGACGCGCGACGAGCTGGTGGAATGTGCGGCCCTGGTGCGGGCGATCAAGCAGGGAGATCTGGATCGCATCCTGATCCCTGAATGCCCGCTGGACATCCTGGCGCAGCAGATCGTGGCGGCGTGCGCCGCCGAAACCAGGCCGGAGGCGGCGGAAGATTCGGGGCGAAGCGCCGCTCCCGATGGCAGCACTTCCGAGCCGCATGCGGCCAATTCGGGCTGGGATGAGGACGAGCTGTTGGCGCTGATCCGCCGCGCCTATCCGTACCGCAATCTGTCGCGCGCGCAATTTGAAGCTGTGGTGGAGATGCTGTCCGAGGGAATAGCCGCTCGCCGCGGGCGATACGGCGCTTACCTGCATCGCGACCGCGTCAACCGCCGGCTGCGGGCGCGGCGGGGGGCGCGGATGGCGGCCATCACCAGCGGCGGCGCCATTCCCGAGACCGCTCTCTACACGGTGGTCGCCATGCCGGAGGGAGCCGTAGTGGGTACCGTGGACGAAGACTTTGCGGTCGAGAGCATGGCGGGGGAGATCATGCTGCTGGGCAACACCTCCTGGCGCATCAGCCGCGTGGAAGCGGCAGGGGGAAGGATGCTGGTGGAAGATGCCCACGGCCAGCCACCCAGCATCCCTTTCTGGCGAGGCGAGGCTCCCTCACGCACGGCGGAGCTGTCGGAGCACGTAGCCAGGTTGCGCGAGGAAGTGAGCGCGATGCTGCCGCGGAGCGCCACCGTCATTCAGACACAAGCGCAGCCGGAGGTGGCCGCAGCCGCCGCCTGGTTGAGGCAGGAGTGCGGCCTGGACGATGCCGGCGCCGAACAACTGGTCCAGCATCTGTGGAATGGCCGTGCGGTCCTGGGCGCGGTGCCCACGCAACAGACGGTGATCGCGGAGCGCTTCTTCGACGAAGGCGGAGGTATGCAACTGGTGATCCACGCCCCCTTCGGCGGGCGGGTCAACCGCGCCTGGGGGCTGGCGCTGCGCAAGCGCTTCTGCCGCAGCTTCAACTTCGAGCTGCAGGCGGCGGCCACCGACGATGGCCTGAACATCTCGCTGGCCGAGCAGCACAGCTTCCCCCTGAGCGATGTGTTTCACTTCCTGCAGGCTGAGACTGTGCAGCCGGTGCTGGAGCAGGCGGTGCTGACCGGGTCCCCCTTCTTCCAGACGCGCTGGCGCTGGGACGCCAACCGCTCGCTCGCGCTGCTGCGCTTTCTGGGAGGCAAGAGGGTGCCGCCGCAGATCCAGCGCATGCGCGCCGATGATCTGCTGGGCTCGGTGTTCCCGGACGTAGCCGCC
>DATHDM010000339.1:0-25042 GCA_035319065.1 Terriglobales bacterium | reverse complement strand
GTCTGCATGTCGCGGCGCAGGCGGCGGAGGAAAGTGGCAGCGAATTGATGCAGTCCCAGGATGTGTTCATGGCGGATGAGCGGTTCCCGGGCAGCGACGGCGGGCTCGACCAGTGCCAGGTTGACGAAGCCGGTTGCGGCCGGCGGGCGCAGAGTGGCGTGGCGGTTGATCTCCGCGCTGGATAAGAGATCGAGAGGAGAGAGCTGGCAGACGGCGAGCACAGCGTCCATGGCCTCCAGGCTGAGGCGGCGGCGGCGATTGAGGAAATTGGAGATGTGCGCCTGGCGGAGGCCGCTGAGTTCCGCCAGGCGCAGACCAGTGACCTCGCCCTTTGCGATGCGGTCCAGTAGCCGGTCGCGAAGGCGATCCTGCAGGACGAGGAAGGTAACAGTTGCGCGGGTTCTTCCCATTTGGGGAGATGTGCCTCAAGCGTCCGGGCGTGTGCCGGGCGAATACCAGTTGACCGTGATGTTTTCAAAAAGCTATAGACAATAGCAGAAGATATTTCTAAAAGATATTGCCAAGGAGCGCGATAGTTTTGCCATCCTCCTCTTGCAGCAGGGCCCTTACTGAGATCGGGCTGGAAAGAACGCCGTGGGCCGCCACGAAGGGTTTCTTCCCGCGAGCCGCAGGCGAACGTGTAGGCCCAGCCGGCGGCGCAGTATTCCAGCTCGGAAGCAATGACAGGAATCAGCTCGGAGTCTGTAACGAAATGGGCGCACATAGTCTGGCCCGCCCGACGAGCGGACGCAAGAGCAGATTCAGAAAGAAGGCAGACCCGGCTTCCCGAACAGGTTCTTCATCCCACCAACCCCGGTCAGGCCAGTCCCCAAAGCGAAGTGGCCTGCCTGGGGCTGAAATCCAACAGCGTTATCCATTAGGAGGTCATAAACATGTTGTCATGCGCGCCACAGTCGGAACGAAAACTGGAACTGAAGTATTGCGAGCGCTGCGGCGGCCTGTGGATTCGTCCGCAAGGCAGCGGTCACCCCTACTGTGCACCATGCACGGTGCAAATCAAGAACATGTTGCAGCCGCAGGCGAGGTTGCGCAGACGTTACCGCCGCCGGCAGGAGGCGCCCAACGCTCGGCCGATCAGGCCAGCCGAGCCATTGCCGCAGCAGGACGCCGTTCCTGCAGGCCTGCTGGCACAGGTTCCCGTCGATTATGCAGGAGGTGTACGGTGCCTCTAGGAGGGGAGTCAGAAACCGCCGGGGAGGTTCCGGCCTGGCGACAGAAGGTGAGCCACCATGTTGGCGCGGCGGATCTTTGTCTTTAGTGCGTGCGCACGGAGGCCTGCCTGCGCAAATACTTCCGCCTGTCGGTGGAGCTGGGAAGGCTGCCGTCGCTGCTGGGGCGGGAGTTCTTCCGCACGCGCGTCACCTCGTATCGTATGAATGATTTTGAGGATGCGGTGATCTTCGCGCACGACGTTGAGCGTTGCCTGGAGAAGCTGGATCCCGAGAACCAGCGGCTGATTGCGTGGCGAGTCTTTCAGGACTACAGCCAGGACGAGACTGCGCGAATGTTGGGCTATTCGCGCAAAACGGTGTTACGCAAGTATCCGGAAGCTTTGGACGCGGTGACCGCTTTGTTCCTGGAGCGGGGCCTGCTGGCGCCGATCGGAAAGACCAGAAACCAGCCGACCCGCAGGGAATCGAAGCCCGAGGAGGTGGTCAAGCCTGCTGCCGGAGATCCTGGTTGCGATCTTCCGTTCGGCGATTTTGAAGCCGACTGCGGTGAGGACCTGAGCGATGCTGCCCTGATGCGTGAGGCAAGGCTATGCCTGTTGGCCCAGGCAATGGCGGCAACTTCGTTTCCGGACGTGTGATGTCAAGAGGGGGAATTTGCGGCTCGGGGTCTAACTTACTGGAAAGATGACTCATAAAGTACCGGCCCAAATGTCCCAAATACCCCCTCGAAGTTGATATTCTGAGAATATAAGGACAATTTAAGTTTTCCTCCTGAAGTTGCGGCGCGGTGGCCGAGATTCTTGGTACCGCGCCGTCTTTTTTCCGGAGAGCGTGGTTACGTCTGCAGGTGGACACTGGTTACGACCGGGCGGCGGCGATTCTGCGAACGGCATTTGCGAGTGCTTTAGAATGGCAGGAAGTCGATTTCCGGCGGCGACCATATTGGTGCGCAAACTTCTCGCCGGGGAAAAAGGGCTCCACCATGGACATGACGTGGATCACCGACCGGATGGCGGTGGGCGGCGGTATCTGGACGCAAGACAAGATGGTCGAAGTGGCGCGAGCCGGCGTCACCCACATCATCGACATGCAGATCGAGTTTGACGATACCGAACTGGCCGAGCCCTACGGGATCGAGGTGCTGTGGAATCCGGTCGACGACGATTTCCAGCCCAAGCCTCCGGAGTTGTTCCAGCGGGGCGTGGATTTCGCCCTAAGGATGCTGGATCAGCCGCAAGGCAAGCTTTTTATTCATTGTGCCGCTGGGGTACACCGCGCGCCGATGATGGCGCTGGCGGTCCTGCGCGTCCTGGGCTACTCGCCCGAGGATGCCGCGGAGATGCTGGAGTCGCGCCGGCATGTGGTGGACCTGGCGGATGTGTATGTGCGCAGTGTTGAGGACTACATGAAAACCTTAGTGGCCGCAGAAGACGCGGCCAAGCAGTAATACCGGGTCATTAGTTTTTGCCGGGTGAACATTCTCCGCTGTTGAGCTTGCCCGCCAATCTGGAAGGCAAGCAAGCTGAAACATCCCAACAATCAGAATCGGGGGACGCACGCAGGGATCGGGAGGTCCTGATCGCCTTCGGCAGCGACCTGGATTCGTACCTGGACGGCAGCGTTCGGACGAAAAGGGAGTGCCTTTTCGACGGATGGCTGCGCGTCCGCAACAAGAAGGGCAAAGTGGTGCCCTTCCAGCTTAACCGGGCACAGCGCCAGATGGAGGCGGGCTGGGGCCGGCGCAACATCGTGCTCAAAGCGCGGCAACTAGGGATTACGACCTATGTGGCCGCAAGATTTTTTGTAGAGACCATCACGCGGCCTGGCAGCCTGAGTGTGCAGGTCGCCCACGACCAGGACTCGGCAGAAGAAATCTTTCGTATCGTGCACCGGTTCCAGGAGAACCTGCCGGATTGGCTGCGTACGGGAGCGCTGAGGACCTCGCGGGCCAACGTTCGGCAACTGGTGTATCCCGCCCTGGACAGCGAATATCGGGTGGAGACCGCTGCCGATCGCAATGCGGGTCGGGGCCTGACCATCAACAACCTGCACTGTTCGGAGGTGGCACGCTGGCCGCGTGACGGGGACGAGGTGCTGGCCTCGCTGCGCGCGGCGGTGCCTCCGGGAGGTCAAATCGTTTTGGAAGCGATTTCAAATCGGGAGATTGTGGACGACAGCAAGTTTCACGATGGCTTGAGCAAGATTATCGACGGCGTGGTGCAGTGCATGAACGCCAGCGTGTGGGCGAAGGCTACCGCGGGCAAATAGTCAGGGAATTTCAGGCCCTTTCGAGCTGGCGCACCAGGCTTCTGTTGCACGCGTGGTTGCCCCGCCCTTCATCGCTTCTGCTTTCCTGGGAGCGATGGGGCGGGGTCATCTGGTTTGCGCGCTCTTCCCGTTTCCTGGTTCCACCGTCCCGGTTCTGGCTGCGGCCTTCTAACTTCCAATCTTCCCTTTACCCCAGCGGCTCGCTCCATTTCTCCAGGTACTGCGCCCCTGCGCGCAAAAACTGATCTGCGACCGCGCCGTCGATCACGCGGTGATCGTAGCCGAGGGAAACATGGCAGATGGCGCGAATCGCGATGGAATCGCCGCCGCTGTCGTCGGTCACCACCACCGGCTGCTTCTTGATCGAGCCGATTCCCAGAATCGCCACCTGCGGCTGCAGAATGATGGGCAGTCCGAACATCTGCCCGAAGCTGCCAGGGTTGGTGATGGTGAAGGTTCCGCCTTGCACCTCTTCCGGCGCCAGTTTCTTGGCGCGCGCCCGGTCGGCCAGGTCGAGAATCATGCGTTGAAGGCCCAGGAAATTCTTCTCCTCGGCGTTCTTGATCACCGGCACGATCAATCCCCAGTCCAGCGCCACCGCGATCCCCACATTGATGTTGCGGTGGTAGCGGATGTTGTCGCCTTCCACGGAGGCGTTCACGATAGGGAACTGACGCAGCGCTTCGACGGCGGCACGCACAAAAAACGTGGTAAACGTCAGCCGCGTTCCGCTGCGCTGCTCGAAGCTGCGCTTCTCTTTCTCGCGCACCGCCACCACCCGCGTCATATCCACTTCATACACGCTATGGACATGCGCGCTGGTGCGCTTCGATTCCACCATGCGCTGGGCGATGATCTTCCGCATGGCGGTCATGGGCACCACCTCGCCGGGCACAGGAGTGGCCGGCGCTGCGGGTTTTGTTGCCGCAAGCTGGGCTACAGCCGCGGCCGGCCCTCCAGCCGGACGCTTCTCGACAAACCCCAGGATATCTTCCTTGGTGATGCGCCCAGCCAGCCCGGTTCCGGGAACCTGTGCCAGGTTGATCCCGTGTTCCTTGGCGATCTTGCGCACCAGTGGCGACGACCGGATCCGCTTGCCATCGACCATCACCTCCTCTTCCCCCTCCGCTGCTGCGAGAGGAGCCTGAGGCCGGGGTGCGGCCACCTGCGCCGCAGCCACGGCAGGCTTGGCGGGCGCAGGAGCAGGGGCAGCTGCGGCAACTGGCGCTGCCCCGTCCGTGGCCAGGGTTGCGACCACGGTATTGACCTGTACGGTTGAGCCGGCAGGAAACTTGATGTCGCGCAGCACGCCGGCTGCCGGCGAGGGAATCTCCGCGTCCACCTTATCCGTCGAGATCTCGAACAACGGCTCGTCGCGCTGGACCTTCTCGCCTGTCTTCTTCAGCCACTTGGTAATGGTTCCCTCGAAGATGGACTCTCCCATCTGCGGCATGAGCACATCGGCGGTCGCTCCCGCACCCGCGGCAGGAGATGAAGGAGGGGGAGAGACTGCCGTCGCGGCGGCTGGTGGCGCGGCCTGCTGCCCTTGAGGCGCGGGCGACGTCGGTGGCGCTGCCGCAGCCTTTCCCGGGGTGGGCGCCGAGGCTGTGGTCCCTGCGCCGTCGGCATCGATCACCGCCACCACGGTATTCACCTGCACGGTGCTGCCCTCGTTGACCTTGACCTCCTTCAGCACGCCTGAGGCTGGCGAGGGAATTTCCGCGTCCACCTTGTCGGTAGAGATCTCGAACAGGGGCTCATCGCGGTTCACCTTCTCCCCCGGCTTCTTCAGCCACTTGGTAATGGTGCCTTCGAAGATCGACTCCCCCATCTGCGGCATGACTACGTCGGTTGGCATTCAGTTCTCTCCGCTACTGGATGGCGCTGGCGCGCGCAGGCAAACGAAAAATTATATCGTGCCCACGGGCCGCAAGGGCTTGAACGCGAGGAAACAGCAAGACTCACCTGGAAGGGATCCGGCAATCTTTGGCCCGTATCGCGCAGCGGCTGTGGCTAGTACGCCGCCAGTCTTCGCGCCTCCCGCACCACGTCTTCCACCTTGGGCAGGAAGTATTCCTCCAGCGGCGGCGAAAACGGTACGGGCGTGTCCTGCGCGGCAACACGGACGATGGGCCCGTCGAGATCGTCGAATGCTTCTTCGTTGATGATGGCCTCAATCTCGCCCGCGATTCCACCCGTGCGCGGGTGCTCGTGGAGAATGATCACCTTGTTCGTCTTGCGCACGACCTCGGCAATCGCCTGGTGATCGAGCGGCAGCAATGTACGAAGATCCAGGACCTCCAGCTCGATGCTCTCTTTCGCCAGTAGCTCCGCCGCCTCGAGCGCGCTGTAGAGCATGGCGGCGTAGGTGATCACGCCGATCTGCCGCTTGCCTCTGGCTTCGCGCGCCACTCGCGCCTTGCCCAAGGGCACAACGTAGTTCTCCGCCGGCAGTTCCTCCTTGATGCGCCGGTACAGGAACTTATGCTCGAAAAAGATGACAGGATTGTTATCGCGAATCGACGATTTGATCAGGCCCTTGGCATCATGGGCGGTGGCCGGGCACACTACCTTCAGTCCGGGAGTGTTGATGAAATAGGTTTCGGGATTCTGGGAGTGAAACGGTCCGCCGTGCACGCCTCCACCGCTGGGTCCGCGCAGAACTACCGGCGCCGGCGCTCCCCAGCGATAGTGTGCCTTGGCCAGCATATTGGTGATCTGATTGAAGGCGCAGCCAATGAAGTCCATGAACTGGAATTCGGCCACCGGGCGCATGCCGGTTAGCGAGGCACCGAAAGCCGAGCCCACGATGGCAGACTCGGCGATGGGCGTATCGATGATGCGCTCCGGACCGAAGTGATCGACGAAGCCCTCGGTGACCTTGAAGGCGCCGCCATAGATGCCGATGTCTTCGCCGATGCAAAAGACGGTCGGATCGCGCTCCATTTCCTCCCACAGTCCCTGGCGGATGGCTTCGAGATAAGTGGTTTGCGGCATTGTCAGCGCTCAACCCTCGGCATTCGGTTATTTCAGATGAACCGCGGCTGCACTTGCCTTCCCTGTGCTGGTAGGCTTCCTGGCCTTGTGCCGGGGCATAGCATACTTCGGCTTAATGTCGTGACAACCTGGATCGCAGTAAACTCCGCCCACGGCGGTTCTCGCCTCGGGCATCGGTGAATTCACGGCGTAGTCGCGGTCTTGCTCCAAAGCCCGCTCGACCTCCGCGATCAGACGGCGATTTTCTTCCACCTTCAACCAGCCCTTCTCTAACAAAAACCCTTCGAAGCGCGCGATGGGGTCGCGGCGCGTCCAGTACTCGAACAGTTCGCGCGGGACATAAGCGGCCGCGTCGTGAATGGCGTGTCCTTTCATGCGCATCATCTTGGCTTCGATGAGCGTGGGGCCTTCACCACGGCGGGCGCGTTCGCAGGCCTCGTGGGCGGCGTCGTAGACCTGGCAGGCGTCGGTGCCATCGACGATCACCCCGGGAATGCCGTAGCCGATGGCGCGTTCCGCCAGGTCCCGGCAGAGAAACTGCTCGGCCGTGGGCGTTGAGTACGCCCAGACGTTGTTCTCGACGAACAATACCAGCCCAAGCTTCTGCACGGCAGCGAAATTCAGCCCTTCGTAGGTGACGCCCGTGGACTGGCCGCCATCGCCGATGTAGGTCATGACGGCGATGTGGCGTCCCTGCAGGCGCGCGCCCAGGGCCACTCCCGCCAGTACGGGAATGAGATCGCCGAGGGTGGAGATAGGCGCGACCACATTTCGTTTCTCAATGTCGCCAAAATGCGAAGAGGCATCTCGGCCGCCGGTCGGCGAGCCCGCCTTGGCCATGTACTGCATCATGATGTCGCGGGCAGAGAAACCGCGCACCAACAGCGATCCCTGGTTGCGGATCATCGGCCCCAGCCACTCGTCCGCCTTCAGCGCGTACGCCGAGGCGCAGGAGCAGGCCTCCTGCCCGAGCCCGAAATAGACTCCTCCCACCACCTTACCCTGCTTGTAAAGATTCTCCAGCGCGGCTTCCATTCGGCGGTTGAGCAGCATCCAGCGGTAGATTTCCAGGCATTGCGCGCGGCTCAGATACCGCGATTCGCGGATCGGCGGGGGAGAAGCGGTCAGATCGCCGCGCACCTGGTAGCGAACCTGATCGCCGTCGCCGACTTGCTCGATGCAAAAGTCAGGCCGCTCCAGGCGGTAGTCGAGGATTTCGTAGGTGCGCTGGTTGCACGTGGGCTGATGATTTCGGGAACTCTGCTTTGGCGCCGCTTGATTCGCTTTGGGCCGGCGGGAGTTGTGGGCGGCGGAACTCTTCTTGGAAGCCATCGCTCAGAGGGATTGTAACGCGGGGCAGGCAATGCGAACCACAGTGGACACACGGCAGAAGAACCAACTCACCGCTGAGCATCGGCTGCGATGACTATGCCCAGTGGGTCTCTTCCTCGCCACGGATCGCCCGCTCTTCCGCTGGCGGCTTGACGGGGACACCCAGGCTGCGCCCCAGCAATTGGTCGATGCTTTCCACCCAAAGAGTCTGCCGGTCAAGAACGCGGCCGAAATTGCGCGCCACGGCGTGTGCAACCTCGTCGATTGCAACTTCCCGGCCCAGTTCCTTGGCCATCGAAGTCACCGGCCTGGCGTGGATGCCGCAGGGAATAATCAGGTTGAAGTTGTCGAGATCGGTGTTCACGTTAAGCGCGAAACCGTGTGACGTGACCGAACGCGAGATATGCACGCCGATGGCGGCGATCTTGGCTGCCTGGTCGGTTGTCTGCGATCCAGCGAAAGCATGATTCCCTGCGGAAAATCCCACTCCCGAAGAACCATCGCCCCGCGGATCCGTCCACACGCCGGTGAGCCCCGGAATGCGTCTTGTGGGAATACGAAAGTCGAGGCAGGTGCGGATCAGGATCTCCTCCAGCCGGCGGACATAGTCCACCGCGCCCAGGTACTTGAGTGTGGTCGCACCCCCGGTGTTGGGGAATTGGCGCAGATCAAAAATGGGATAGCCGACCAACTGCCCCGGCCCGTGAAAGGTGACATCGCCTCCGCGATCGCATTCGCACAACTCTACGCCTCTGCGCTCCAGTTCCTCGCGGGAAAGCAGAACATTCTGCTCGCGGGCATTGCGTCCCAGGGTGATCACCGCTTTGTGCTCGAGCAGTACGAGGACGTCGGGAATCTGATCGTTCTTGCGCAGCTCGACCAGCTGTTGCTGCAGGCGGAGACCATCAGCGTAGGCGAGCGTGCCGAGTTGGATGACGGAAATCACTACCAATCCGTCCCTTCAGCCTTCGAATCAACCTCGCGGACCTTGGCGCGCATATCTACATATTAATCGCCAGGCCTTCGGTGCTCTCCACCGCATCCAGCATGCCTTCGGCGAGCGTGGGATGAGCGTGAATGGTGTACATCAGGTCGTCCACCGTGGCCTCCAGTTCCATGGCCGCCACGGCTTCCGCGATCAACTCGGTGGCGTTCGGTCCGATGATATGCACGCCCAGAATCTCGCGATACTTGAGGCCGGCGATGACTTTGATGAAGCCTTCGTGCGCGCCCACGATGCTGGCGCGTGAATTGGCGGTGAAGGGGAATTTGCCCACCATGATCTCAATGCCCTTTTCCCGCGCCTTGGCCTCGGTCAGGCCTACGCTGCCGATCTCGGGATGACAGTAGGTGCAGTTAGGAATGGTCATCGGATTAAGCGGCTTGGCCGGCTTGCCGGCGATGCGGGCCACTGCCACCATGCCTTCCATGGAGCCGGTGTGCGCCAACTGCGGAAATCCGGCCACAATGTCGCCCACGGCGTAGATGTTGGGCTCGTCCGTTTGCAGCCACTGGTCCACCTTGACGAAGCCGCGATCCAGCTGAACCTTGGTCTTTTCCAGGCCAATGTTCTCCGTGCGCGGCTTGCGCCCCACCGCGATCAGGACTTTCTCGCCTTCGACGCGCTGGTTGGTGTCGTCAACCGAGAACTCCACCGCCACGCCGTCCTTGGTGCGCTCGACTTTCTTCACCAGTGCGTTCACGTGGAAATCGATCTCACGCTTGCGATAGACGCGCGCCAGTTCCTTGGAAACCTCCTCGTCCTCCACCGGGACCAAGCGGGGCAGCATTTCGAGAATGGTGACCTTGCTGCCGAAGGAATTGAAGATCGAGGCAAACTCTACCCCCACCGCCCCTGATCCGACTACGATCAGCGACTTGGGAATTGCGCCCAGGGAAAGGATCTCGATGTTGGTCAGGATGCGGTCGTCGGCCTTCATTCCCGGCAGCAGTCGTGCCTCGGAGCCGGTGGCGAGGATCACGTTGCGCGCCTGCAGTTGCTTGCTCTTGCCGTCCTCGCCGGTGAGCTCGACCGTTACCACCCCGCTCTTGGCCGGGCCGGTGAGCTTGCCGTAGCCCCTGAGGGTCTCAACCTTATTCTTGCGCATCAAAAACTCGAGCCCCTTAGTGTGCTTGCTGACGATCTTGTTCTTGCGCTCCTGAATTGCGCCCCAGTTGAGCTTGGGCAGGGCAAGATCGTCGAAGCCAAATTCCTTGGCATCCTTCAGGTGGTCGTAGAGCTCGGCATTGAACAGCAGCGCTTTTGTGGGAATACAGCCCACGTGCAGGCAGGTGCCGCCCAGCTTGGAGTCCTTCTCCAGGATTGCGGTCTTCAGGCCATACTGTCCGGCGCGGATGGCGGCCGTGTAGCCGGCCGGACCACTGCCGATGATGACCACGTCATAGATCTGATTGGGCAAAGTGCGATCTCCCGGGTAAGACTATTGCGGCTAGTCCAAACTTTGGATTCTACGACATGGGGTCGGGATTCGCGAGCAATCGGGGGAGCATGAATCGACGGAATTCGAACCACTGAGAACTCAGCCTGCACTATTCACGCCGGCTGGAGCAGGCCTTCAGGCCTGCGTTAAAGCGACCCACACTGTGACCCGCTTACCCCAGCAGCCGCGCTGCATCCTTGGCGAAGTAGGTGAGAATGATGCTGGCGCCGGCGCGGCGGATGGAGAGCAGAGACTCCATCATCACGCGCTCGCGGTCGATCCAGTTGTTGCGCGCCGCGGCCTCGATCATGGCGTATTCACCGGAAACCTGATACGCGGCCAGCGGCGCTTGGAAGCGTTCGTAGGCCGCGTGAATCACGTCCAGGTAGGGCATCGCCGGCTTCACCATCACGATGTCGGCGCCCTCCTCCAAATCGAGCTCGATTTCGTGCAGCGCTTCGCGCAGATTGCCGGGATCCATCTGGTAGGAGCGGCGATCGCCGAACTGGGGCGCAGAATCCGCCGCCTCGCGGAACGGGCCGTAGAAGCCGGAGGCAAACTTGGCGGCGTAGGCAAGGATCGGGGTTTGCTCGAATCCCTCAGAATCAAGAGCTGTACGAATCGCCTGGACGCGGCCGTCCATCATGTCGGAAGGAGCCACGATGTCAATGCCGGCGCGGGCGAGCGACACCGCGGTCTTGGCCAGAATGGCCAGCGTCTCGTCATTGACGATCTCGTACTCCTCGGTCGCAGCTGGCGTGGCCACTGCCGCGGCTCCGAGAGAGCGAGCGCTGCCGTGCGCTGACTTGCGCACGATCCCGCAGTGCCCATGCGACATGTACTCGCACAGGCAGACATCGCCGATCACCAGCAGTCCCGGCGCCTCGCGCTTGATGGCGCGGGTTGCCCGCTGCACGATGCCATCCTCCATCCAGGCGCCGGTGGCCTTTTCATCCTTCTTCTCCGGCAGGCCAAACAGGATGATGGCAGGAATGCCCAGCGACTTGGCTTCGCGCGCCTCCTTTACCACTTCGTCCACCGAGAGGTTGTAGACGCCAGGCATGGATCGCACTTCCTTGCGCACGCCCTCGCCCGGGCAGGCGAACAGCGGGTAGACGAAGGAATCGGGAGTGAGGCGGGTCTCGCGCACGAAATTGCGCAGGGCCTCGGTGCGGCGCAGCCGCCGCATACGGGTAACAGGGAATTTCATGACACCTAGATTCTACCCCCGGCGAGGGGACCGGGAGCGCCCAAATTGCGGCTCCGAGGATGGTGTGACCGAGGTCACTGACCGCGGCGTAATCGCGGCCGGCGCTGTTTGCCCGCCTGGTACCTCCACATCCCGCTTGGGCTGCGGCGTTTTTCTAAGTCCCAGAAACATGGGCGTGCGTGCCTTATAGCTCAGGTATTGGGGCCCGAAACGCAGTTCCAACTCACGCTCTTCGTAGAGACTCAGGAACGAGATCTCCGCCGGCACCAGGGCAAGGACAAGCCAAACCAGAAACAGACCAGACTCGAGCCACAGGCCCAGCGAGGCGAAGAAAGCCGCCAGCGACACCACCATGGGGTTGCGCGAATAGCGGTAGGCCCAATCCGTCGCCAGGCGATGACTCAATACAATTCCGAAAGGCGCTCCCAGACCGCGCCATGCCAGATTCAGGACCGTCCAGGTCACCGCCGCTCCAGTCACAGCCAACAGGATCGTTGCCGGGACTTGCGGAAACGAGAAGGGCCAGTATCGCCACTGCTGGGCGGTCTTCATCGCCGCGATGATGGCCACGCCCATCGGGATCGCCACCCCGTAATGAACGAGCGTTGTGGCGAGCTTCACCTCGGCCAGCGTTCGCTTGCCTCTCAGAAAGCGTCGGCCCGCAAACGCCACAACGGGCGCCAACGTTAAGGGTAGAAACATGGTCAGCAGGCAGGTACTGCGGTCGTGCATATGCGCCGACGCCCACCGCCAGGTCAGCAGAGCAATCCCGAGCCCGCCAATGGCGATGAGGCGATTTCTCCAGGCATGTTCCATGTCTAAAAGCATCCCGCAGCTCTGGCTCAACCTTCAAGGGCACGCATCACGCCGCCGCGGCATCAGCCGCCGAAGGTCGGACAAATCAGGGGTACGCCCACTGGCACGCGGTCCTGTGTCATCTGGCACAGACACAAGTGAGCATTTTGCGGAATCCTGCTTAGACGAACCGAGGCATCCCTTTGGCGAAGCTTTCACCCTGGCTGATTCAGCTCCTGCGTCGGCAGCAAATCTTCATTGTGATGGGCGTGGTGGTCTATGCCATGATTGTCACGCTTCGTATTCCGGTCAGTCTCACCGGAACCTTGATCTGTGCGCTGATCTGCGGAAATCTCACCACTCTTTTCTTGCAATGGTTGAATAGGGCCTGTTCTCGGCAAGGATTTCCTTACAACTGGCTGGTGTTTACCGGCTGTCTCGCGCTGGTTACCCCTCTCACCGTAACCATATCGATCCTGGTGGTCGCATGGATACTCTTTCCTCCGGAAATCCTGACTTGGAAGATTGTGGGCCCCTGGTGGGAGTTCTCTTGTATTGCCACCATGGTTTTCGGCCTGATCTACTACACCTACATCGAAACCAGGCAGCGTCTTGAGCGGCGCAACCGTGAGCTTGCCCAGGCCCTTGACCAGGGTGCCGCACGTCTGGAGTCTCAGGATCAGGAGCTGCAGCGTGCCCGCGAGATCCAGGAGTCGCTCCTGCCGCGCAAAATCCCGCAGATCGATGGATTCGAGATCGCGGGGACGTGGCAGCCTGCGCGCACGGTTGGCGGCGATTACTTCGACATTCTGAAGTTTGCCGATCAGAAACTCGCTTTCTGTATCGCCGACGTCGTGGGGAAAGGGGTATCGGCTGCGCTGCTGATGGCCAATATTCAGGCGGCCGTGCGTGCCTTCGCGTCCGAATCGGCGAGTCCAGCCTGGCTCTGCTCACGGATCAACAACGCTCTGCCGCAACATCGCTGACGACAAGTTCGTATCCTGTTTCTACGGCGTGCTCGACGCCACCAGGCGCGTCCTGGTTTACTCAAACGCCGGGCACCCGCCTCCCATTCTCATGCGCAATTCCGGCCCGCCCGTTCGACTCACGGAAGGCGGTCTGGTGCTGGGAGTGTCACCCGAATCTCGCTATGAAGAAGGCGCGCTTAGCCTGCATCCCGACGATCGTCTGCTGCTCTTCACCGACGGCATTACCGAAGCGGCAAATGCGAACCAGGACGAGTACGGCGATGACAGAATTCAGTTGTTGGTCAAGGAACACATCGCCGACAACGCTTCTGAGCTGATGGCACGTGTGATGGCGGATGCTTCTCAATTTTGCCAAGGGCAATTCGCCGACGATGCCACGATGATTGTTCTCGCGGTCGTTCCGGCCCGTCAGCCTCAGCAGGCCTTCACCCAAGCGGCAGCTTCGTATTCTGTCGCTCCATAGCAGATTTCGGCCTTGAACATTTGACCCCGCAATGAAGGGCAGAATAGGATGCAGACACTTGGGACTGCGGACATGATCGGCGAAACCATCTCCCATTACCGGATTCTTCAGCGAATCGGCGGCGGGGGTATGGGAGTGGTTTATGAGGCCGAGGACCTCACGCTGGGCCGCCACGTAGCGCTGAAGTTTCTCCCCGACCAGGTGGCCTCCGATCCACAGGCGCTGGAGCGCTTTCAGCGGGAGGCGCGCTCGGCCTCCTCGCTCAACCATCCCAACATCTGCACCATCTATGAGATCGGTCAGGAGCGCGGCCAGTCCTTTATCGCCATGGAACTGCTCGAGGGCGTCACCCTCAAGCACAAAATTGAAGGGCGGCCGCTGGAACTCGAGGAATTGCTGGGGCTAGCCATCCAGATCGCTGACGCCTTGGACACAGCCCACAGCAAGGGCATCATTCATCGCGATATCAAACCCGGGAACATCTTTGTCACTGCTCGTAGTCAGGCCAAGCTGCTGGATTTCGGTCTGGCCAAGCGAAAAGTTCCTCAGATGGCCACTACCGTCGGCTCTGCCTCCGATGCCACGCTCAGCGGCGGCGTCGGGGAAGAGCACCTCACCAGCCCGGGCAGCACGGTGGGCACGGTGGCGTACATGTCTCCGGAACAAGCGCGGGGAAAGGAGCTCGATAACCGTACCGATCTGTTTTCCTTCGGCGCAGTGCTTTACGAAATGGCCACCGGTACCCTGCCATTTCGCGGCGAGACCACCGCCGTGATCTTCGAGGCGATCCTGAACCGCGCTCCCATCGCGCCGGTTCGCCTGAATCCGGATTTGCCGCTGCATCTCGAAGACATCATCAACAAGGCGCTGGAGAAGGATCGCGAACTGCGCTACCAGACCGCGGCGGAGATGCGCGCCGACCTGAAGCGCGTCAAGCGCGACACCGATTCCGGTCGTGCCGTGGCCGTGACTGACACTGCCTCCAATGAAGCGGTAAGAGTGGGCGTTTCGGGGATAACGGGCCTTGCGGCCGCGCGAGACGCGGCGGAGACTCAATCACGCGCAGCCGCAGGCAAACCTGCGTCCAGCCCCACTGTTGCCGCTCCGCCTCGGCGCGGTTGGAAGGGAGCGGCTGCGGCGCTTGCGGCAATGGTCGTGATCGCCACCCTGGCCTACGTCGTCTTCCATTCCCGCGGCTCGCGCGCCATAACCGATCGCGACTGGATCCTGGTCACCGATTTCGTCAACACCACCGGCGATGCCGTCTTCGATGGGACATTGAAACAAGCCCTGGTGGTGGATCTCCAGCAGTCGCCATTTCTGAATGTGGTATCGGATCAGAGGATCCGCGAGATTCTGAAATTCATGGGCAAGGCCCAGGACGAGCGCATCACCACCGATGTCGGCCGCGAAATTGGGCAGCGCCTGGGCGTGAAAGCCATGCTCACCGGCACCATCGCCAGCTTGGGAAACCAGTACCTGCTCACCTTGGAAGCTGTCAATCCCACCAATGGTGACTCCCTGGCGCGCCAGCGTGCCCAGGCCAGTAGCAAGGAAAGTGTTCTCAACGCGCTCGATTCCGCCTCCGCCAGCCTGCGCAAGGACCTGGGAGAATCGCTGGCATCCATCCAAAAATTCAACAAGCCGCTCGAGATGGCAACCACTTCCTCGCTTGAGGCTCTCAAGGCATTCTCGCTCGCCGATACCAAGCACAATGCCGGAGACGAGGTCGATGCTATTCCTCTTTACCAGCGCGCCATCGAACTCGACCCGAACTTTGCCATGGCCTACGCACGGCTGGGCGCCGTGGAGAGCAATCTGGGGGAAACTGGCTTAGCCGCCGATTACCAGCGGAAAGCCTTTGAGCGCAAAGATCGCGCCAGCGAGCGCGAAGCTCTGTACATTACTGCGCACTACTATGCGGATACCGGGCAGCTGGAAAAGGGCATCCAGGCCTACGAGCTTTTCAAGCAAACTTATCCCCGCGAGCTGGCGCCCTATGCCAACCTGGCCGGGATTTACTGGCGCCTGGGCCAGTTTCAGAAGGCGCTAGACAACGCAAACCAGGCAATCCAGGTCGATCCCAATCTCATCTTCGGCTATGTGCAAGCCGCAACCGCGTACGTGGGCCTGAATCGTCTGGATGAGGCCAAGGCGATGGCCGATCAGGCGCTGCAGAAATTCCCCAATGCCGTGGGTGCCCACAGCCTGCGGGCGCAGGTGGCCCTGGCGCAAAATGACATGGCAACCTTCGAGCGCGAGCAACAAGCTTTGCAGGCGAGCCAGCAGGGTCAGGTGGAGGCATTAGGCAGTCAGATCATGCTGGACGTCCGGCACGGACGGTTGCAGAAGGCCAGGGAGTCCACGCTCAAAGCAACCGCAGCGCTGAAGCGCATCAACTTGAAGGAATCAGCCGCCGGGTACCTGTGTTTTCTTTCCGTCTACCAGGCCTTGTATGGCGATCGCGAAGGAGCCAGGGAGAACGCGGCTGCCTCATTGGAAGTGGGACGCAATGCCGACATCTACGCGGGGATTGGGGTCACATACGCAATGTTGGGAGATATCGCGAAATCCCGCGCCGCCATTTCAGAGCTTCAGCGCATCCGGCCAGATGACACCATCGTTCAAGCGGTAAGCATACCGACTATCCAGGCCTTGATCGAACTGCAGCAGAACAATTCCAGCAAAGCCCTCGAACTCCTGAAGAGCGCCGAGCCCTTCGAAACCGAAATGGCAGCGCAATATATCCGCGGTTACGCTCTGCTGACCGCCAAACGCGGACCCGATGCAGTGACCGCCTTTGAGAAGGCGATTTCCGTGGCCCGCCTGCGTCCGCTGGAGCCGGCCATCAGCTTCGCGCAACTCGGCCTGGCGCGAGCCTACCTGCTTCAGGGAGACAGCGCTCGGGCCCGCATGGCCTACCAGGATCTGCTGGCCGCATGGAAAGACGCCGATGCTGGCCTCCCCACCGTGGAGCAGGCGAAGAAGGAATACGCAAAGCTGCAGTAACGGACTTCGCAGGTGCTATTTGAATTCCACGGTAACGTATCTGGCCGGTTGCTTGTTCCTATTGGTCCTCATCGGCGTTGCGCCTGCCGGCATCCAGAGCTGGCCTCCAGCCTGGATGCGAATTTCCCGCGTGCCGCCGCCCTTTTCTTCGTCATGCAGGTTCAGATCCGTGATGGCGACCAGCACGTGTGGCAGCGTAGGAGTATCCGTATGCGACATGGCGCCCGGGGCCAGTTGGATGTCTCGAATCCTCACTTCGTCGTTGTCGGCAACAAGGTCGCTTATCGCGCCGTGACCTAGCTCCAGGCCGCGTTCAGCTTTATCCGCCGGCTTGTCGTTCTCCGCCCTGCCCACCACCTCGATCGCCACGGTTCTGAACGGCGTGTCCGCCAGGTTCTTAGCGACGTGGGCAAACCCTCCCTTCACGAAGTTGGCCTCGCCATCCTGCAGCTTGACCTGCCTCGGCGGCTTGTCCAGCACGTCGTTTTCGATTTCCGCCGGGCCCAGCGTTACGTACACATAGTCGCGATCATGCCGATGGAGCAGCGTCTGCGAGTGCGGCGGCAACTGCACAGAAAACACGCGGGTGTATTCGTTCTCGAACACCAGGTGATGCTGAGGTTCTTTGTCGACCGGAACAGCTTGGGCCGGTGTAACACTTTGCGGATCGGCCGCTAACAGGGCCGCGGCCATTGCTGTCCCCAGCGCAAGGACAAGAATTGCGGGCTTCGCCATGCCGAGGATTGTAACCCCGAGCCGCGTGCCCTCTAGTAGCCGCTTTCGGATTCGGAGACGGCAGCTCCGGCCGCTGCCTCCGACGCTGCCATCTGCGCGGCCTCTTTCCCCTCGGGCACCGCGCCGTAGCGCCGCTCGCGGCGATGAAACTCTTCAACCGCCCTGGCCAGCTCCGCCTTGCCAAACTCGGGCCACAGCACGGAAGTAAAGTAGAGCTCGGCGTAGGCACACTCCCACAGCAGGAAATCGCTCAAGCGGAGCTCGCCGCTGGTGCGGATCAGCAGATCGACGTCGGGCGAATCCAGCTCATCATGCATCGCCTGGCGCAGGCAGATGGCAAACGCCTGCCGGGAGCTCTCTCCGCCCGCAGCCAGGCGGCGTCCCGCTTCCAGGATGGTGTCGCGCGCCGAGTAGTCGACCGCCACCCGCAGATGCAGCCTGCTGCCGCCGCGAGTCGCCTGTTCGGTAGCTTCGATCGCGCGCACCAGGGCACGAGGCAGCCGGTCGCGCCGGCCGATCACGGTGAGACGCACGCCCTCGTGAACCAGGCGAGTGACTTCGTAGCGCAGGTAGCGGTGGAACAGCTTCATCAGGGCGGAGACTTCCGTCTGCGGGCGGCGCCAGTTATCCGCCGAAAAGGCAAACAGCGTGAGCGTGGCGATCCCCTGCCCGGGCGCGCTCTCGATCGTCCGCCGCACTGCCATGGCGCCGGCGCGATGCCCGGCTACCCGCGGCAGCCCGCGCGACTTCGCCCAGCGCCCGTTGCCGTCCATGATGATGGCCACGTGCAGGCCATCCTGCCTGCTCTCCTCGGACTGCAGTTGCATTCCCCCTCCCGGTGCGTTCTCCGTATTGTGCATAAATAACTTTGTCGAACAAAGCAAGCGGCCAAAAAAATTAGCGCTCGCGGGTAGTGCGGATCAGCTCCTCCATGCGATTCAGATAACCTTCCAGGGCGCGCCGCCCGCTTGTGGTCAGCCGGTACTCGGTTTTGGGCATCCTTCCCTGGAAAAACTTCTCGCACTTCACGTACTCGGCCTCTTCCAGCTTGCGAGCATGGACGCTGAGATTTCCGTCCGTGGTGTGCAGCAGCTTCTTGAGTTCGTTGAAACTGAGTGAACGGTTCACCGCCAGGGCGCTGACAATGCCCAATCGGATGCGCTCATGGATCAACGGATCGAACTCGGGCCAGTGTTGTTCGGGCGGGTGGCTGTGCGGCCGCGCATCCGTTGCGGAGGCGGCGCTCTCGGCGCGATGGGACCTTCTGGTTGCGGCTGAAGATCTACCCACCGTGCCTCCTGGCGATCAGAATCCCGAAAACGATATGCAATCCCCCAAACGCTCCCGCCATCCACCAATTTGCCCAGGAGGCCGGCGTGGCCAGCGCTCCCGCGCCCGCCAGCATGAAGCAGACGCCCATCACCGGCACGATGCGTACCGAGAATGCGCCTCCCGTGACCACGCTGGTGCCGTACAGCAGCAGCCAGGTTCCGGGAATCTGCCCGTGTGCGCCTGCCAGGTACAGCACTACGGTCAAGAGGGCGCCCACCAGCATGGGCGGCATGAAGCTGAGGGCGAAACGGCGTCCCGGCCCGGAGAACAGCGGGATGCCGGCGCGGCGCGCCTTGGCGTGCATCGTCGCTATGGCCAGCGTCAGGCCGACCACCGCTTCGAGGAGCCAGACCTGCATCCACTTCACGAAGTCAGGCTGAAAGCGGGCGATGGCGGCGGCCGCCACTGCGGTCGCTCCCATGCCCACCATGCCCCATCCGGGCACCGCGGTGAACCAGGCGGAATTCTCCAGGGTCCTGCGGATGAAGCGCAGATCGTCGGCCACGCTGCTGCTGGGCAGGGCAGCGGGCGGAGCCGGGCGCACGCGGCAACGGCGGGCGTGGGGCATGGCAGCAGGCAGGTTAACGGCTGCGGCGGGTATTCGTCAAGTACTTTGTAATACAAAGTACGAGGCTTAGAGGTCCGGGAAAGAGGCGAAGGCATGGAAGAAACAGAGGCCGAGAGAAGCGCCGCGGCGGCGCCTTACCGCTTCAGGCGCTTGGCTTCTTGCAGGAGCTCGTTCAGGGCGGGATCGGCTTTGCCGTCTTTAACCGTCCGCTGTAGCGCCTCCAGGGCGCGCTCGAGCAGGGCGCGCGAAGCCTGGTAGTGCCGGCTGTTTTCCAGCGCCACTGCCGCCAAGCTGGCCAGCGAGGTCACCAGCTCCTGCTGGCGCAGGGAGTAGGGAACCACCTGCGCCGCCACCGCCGCCACCGAGGTGAGCTTGGCATCGGCGCTGCGCTTGGCGTTCATCAACTGCAGCACCCCCACAATCTCGCCCTTCGAACCGCGCATGGGAACCGCCAGGATGGACTTTGTCCGGTACCCGCTGTCCTCGTCGAGCTGACGCGCGATTTTATAAGGAACACCCTCGGGCAGGTGGTAGGCGTCGTCCAGATCCACGCTGTCGCCGGTGCGCGCCACGTAGCCGGCGATGGATTCCTCGTTGATTTCGAGCACCGCTTCTTCGAAGGGAACGGTTACGCTGTCGTTCTGCGCCAGCTTCCAGCGGAGCACGGCCTTGTGTTCTTCATTGTCTTGGGCGGCCGCCTGCCGGGCGCGGCTGTGGTGGCGGTGACCGGCGGGACGCACCGGCTTGGCCTCGGTTGCCGGCTCCTGCTCCACCAGGTACAGCCAACCGGCATCGCTGCGGGTGATCTCCCGCGACTTGGCCAGGATCATGGCCAGCAGCTTCTCGGTGTCGTGCTCAGCCGCCAGGCTTGCTCCGATCAGGTTCAGCTCGTTGATCTCACGCGTGGCGCCGGCAAGCTTTTCATTCACCTCGCGCCGTGTGGCCAGCAGGTGGATGTGGTCGAGGGCATTGTCGACCGTGCGATCCACCAGCGTCGGCGGCGTGTTCTGCGGCAGGTAGCCGTATACCACGCCGTCCAGGCGCGGGTCTTTGAAGCGCGTGTCGGAAAGGGCGATCACGCGGATGTTGGGGGCGCGCAGCAGGGTCTCGTGCTCGGCGATCGACTTTTCCGACGAGGTGATGACGATGGATTCCGACTCCCGTCCTTTTTCCAGGTCCTCGAAGGTGAGCCGGAGGTAGTGCTGCATTCCGGTGAGCGCCCGGCGCGCGATTTCGTCGCCGCGGAAAAACACCACGGCGGGAAGGCGGCGGAAGCTGTGCGGCATGCCTGGTTTGACGAGTGGCGTCTTGGCGGCGGTGCTCATACGTCCGAGTCGTGCCGGCCCGGCGATAGGCCGCGTCCGCGGAACCAACCCAATATAGCCTACGCGGCCGGAGGAGACAAACGGCGGAATCCGCCAGTCAGCGCTTCTTCCCAGAAAGATGCTGGCTTCGGTCGGCAAGCGGGAAGGCTAGAACGTGGGGCTTTCCCATGTTCGGTTGGCCAGAATCTGCCGCACCTGTAGCTCGTAGGGCTGGCCCGGCGACCAGTTGCCGGAGAAGTGGGCGCCAACGCAGGTCCAGAAAACGTAGCTCCATCCATTCTGGGCGGCGATTTGATCGACGGTTTGGCCGTGATAGAGCCAATCGCCGCCGTCATAGAAGTCCCCGTCATAACACGAGCGGATATGCGCGGCGTACCAGTCGACATTCAGCGCCGTCGACTGCATGGTGTGGGGATAGCCGCCGTGAATGACCGTGCCCGAGCAATCCTGGTTCTTGATCTGCAACAGGCCGTAGGAGCCCTCCCCCACTGGTCCGCAGACGTCACCCACGGTGCTCATGCGCCAATACGATTCCTGCACCGCCGCCGCGCGGATCGTGTCCTCGTCGATTCCCCACTTGCAGGCGGCCCACTGGATGATCTCCGTGGTCGTGCCGGTGAAGTTGCCGGTCACCTGCGCTCGCTTGTCCCGCCATTTCGTCCAGTAGTTCTCGACGGACCAGTTGTGAGGCGGAGCAAGCACGGTGTGGTTCGCCTGGTTGTTCTCCGGTCGAGGCTCGCGGGAGTTGGGGGTAACCGCGGAGGCGCAATAGGAATCCGAGCGCGGCAAATAGGTAGCATGTGAGGGCTCGGTGGCGAAATAGCCCTGTGTCGGAGGCGGTGTGGTTGACCCGGACGGAGCCGGGCCTGCCTGGCCGCCACATCCGACCAGCGCTGCCAACAATGCCAAGGCCCATGAGCCGGCGAGCCCTGACACAATGCGCCTCACCGCGCCGAGCTCGAGCCGACTGAAAGATTGCGTAACCGGCATGCCCCTCTCTGCAGATCTGCCGGGTAGCGTACCTCAGCCAGACGCGAAGACAACGTTCCGGAAGGACAACCCAGTCTTCCTTGTCCCTTTGGCCAGTGGCCGATGGCCAATAACCAAAGCCCAAGTCCAAGGAAGCGCAGCGGGCTGGGATTGAAAATGAGGCCGAGCGGAAATGCACGGCGGGTGGCGCAGGCGCCCGCGCCAGACGTAGGCCCGTTGTCCCAGCAACCGCTTCGGCTTTCGGCCCGCGTTACTTGATCTTGGTGGAGGTGCCGTTCATTACCGTGGTCCAGGTCTTGCCATCCTGCGACATGTCGTACTGGAAGGTGTACTCCTTGGCCGAGACCTCTTTCATGATGAAGCGGCCCTTCATGGGCATTGCGGGGCTTGGCTCGGAATACCAGGTCCAGGTTTTGCCATCAACCGTGCCCGTGGAAACTTCGTGCATACCCATATTGTCGATCGAGGTGTAGGTGTACACCTTCTTGCCGGCGTCGTATCCGATGAAGGCCAGGCTGCGCATCGTCCCCATGCCGGGCATCGCGCCATCCGACTTTATGGTGAGAAAGAAGCCGCCCGGAAACAGTTCATCCACGTCTGTGCTCGATCCCTTCCCTCCTGGTCCCATGGGGCCGGGCTTCATGTCGAGGTCGCTCTTCCAGGTTCCCACAAAGTACTCCAGCCGCTTGTGCTCCGGAGTGAGCTGGGGCATCGGAGGCCCCTGCGCCACGCTTAAGACGGCAAAAACGATGGTGAGCAGGCAGGCAGTCGTGATTGTTCGCATGCTTTTCCTTTCAGAAGGATTCAGGCCGGAAAGAAAATTTAACTCGGGAAACCTGGCGGGTCAAACCTGGCGGCGATCGCAAGCACCGTGCGCACCAAACCGGGACAGCGGCTGCGTTCATCGAAAGCGCTGGCTCGAGCGCGGGCGGTCGATCGAACTACGCTGCCCTCGTCATCGCGCGGGCACAAGCGGGCGTGACTGGAATCACTGAAGCCGGGGCCCTCGGATGCTAGCTTCGAAGCGGTCGAAGGGACGTTGTAAACAGTCAGGGAGGTGTCCCATGGCTGCGCCGCATCTGGCTCCCCTTGTCTTCCTGCCAACCGTAAAGATCAAGAACATTTTATTTGCCACCGACTTCTCCCCGTGCTCGGAGAGTGCGCAGAGAGTGGCCACTGCGGTGGCGCGCACGCATGGATCCAACCTGCTTGTGACCCACGTGATTCCGCCCGAACCGCTGCTGCCCACGCCCATGGAGCCGCCCACCTGGGAGTACGAGAATCTCACCGAGCAGGCCGAATCCCAGCTGGCGCAGATCGCGATTTCCCTCGTGGACATTCCCCACCGGACTCAGCTGAAGATCGGGAATCTATGGCCGGAACTCGCCTCGCTGATTACGAAGTACGACATCGACCTGATCGTCGTGGGTACGCACGGGCGGTCGGGATTCAGCAAGCTGTTCCTGGGCTCGAACGCGGAGGAGATCTACCGCCAGGCGCCGTGCCCGGTGATGACGGTGGGCCCCGACCTCAACTCCGAGCTGCTGGACCGTGGCAGATTCACCTCCGTTCTCTTTGCCGGGGACTTTGCCGGCGGCTCTGACCATGCTTTCCCCCTGGCCCTGTCCCTCGCCGAGGAAAACCAGGCGCTTCTCACTCTGCTGCACACGGTCGAGGAGGGAACGATGGCGGCTCTGTATCTCCACCAGCGCCTGGTGAGGGAATCGCGGGGACGGCTGGAGAAACTGATTCCCCCCGATCACAAGCTGCTGCATCCGCCGGAAATCGTCATCCGGGTGGGATACCCGGCTGAGGAAATCATCAACGTTGCCCGAAACCGAGAGTGCGACCTTATCGTCATGGGTGTTCACCAGGCTGGCCACTTCGGGGCCAAGGCCTCGGCGCACCTGCCCTGGACCATTGCCAATACTGTAATTCGTAACGGACACTGCCCGGTCATAACCGTCAAGGGTTAGCCACTGGCAGCCAATTAGAAATCGCCCGCGTGCTTGAATGAATCGCGCCTCAGGAGCTGCCGTGAGGGCCGCTACCGAGCCGAGCCCCGGCAAATGAGCTCCGGCGGTGCGCGACACGCGAGCCAGGGAGCGCGGCCCCGCAGCGCGACTGGCGCTTTGGAGGAGCGCAGTGAGCGGCGGCGTCGCGCTTCCTTATTTATTTCGCGGCGGATGCCAGCCACCTTCGCGGCGTCCGACGCTGGCCGAGTAATCGAAAGTCGCTGCACCCGGCGCCCATCCGGAAAACCCGCGCCAGGAGCGCCTGTTGGCGGATACGGTTCCTGTTGCTGCTAGCATCCCAAATAGTGCTGATCCGTTTTTTCCATAATTGCCTTGCGGGATCGGGGTGCGGGTGTTATAACAATCATGCGGCGGACGTAAGATCTGCCGACGCGGTGGTTTGACGCGGCGTTCGGATTTTTTGCATCCGGGCTTAACGTAAGTCATCCAATGGTTTAACCACCGAAGGAATCCGCTCCGGCCACGGAGCGACTATTCGGGAACTAGGTTCTCGAAGGGTTAGGCGGTCCTGGTAATCGCAAACCTACAAAGAGTTCTTTAAAGTTGCAAAAACTCTCTTGCGGCTGTGGTGTCGTCAGTCGCCGCAGCAAGCCGCAAGAGCGTCTTGTCGCGCTGCCTGTAAGGCGGTGCTCCCCGGCTCCGGGAATGGTGGAAAAGCTGTGCAAAGCCTGTGATTAACCGGCTGGAGCGCGGGTTGACAGCACGCATTGGTGCACGATAAGTTCGATGGGTTTCGAGGACGGACGGCAGGCCGCTAGGCGGCCGGCCGTCGCTTCGACTGAACGCCCCGCTCAGGCGGATCGGCGCTTCGGTCTTTGACAAACTGGGTTGAACGTGCCAGTCGCATTGTGATGGTGCTCGGGTTCAAGTTCGAGCGACTCACAGTATTTACCCGTAATCCTGTCTTTCGATGGGATTACCAATAAATCAGGTTTCAAACGAGAGTTTGATCCTGGCTCAGAATCAACGCTGGCGGCGTGCCTAACACATGCAAGTCGAACGAGAAAGCGGGGGCAACTCCGCAAGTAAAGTGGCGAACGGGTGAGTAACACGTGACTAACCTGCCCTCGAGTGGGGGATAACCTCGGGAAACCGGGGCTAATACCGCATAACATCTTTGGGTGAAAGTCCTGGAGATCAAGTGCGCAAGCAGCTTGGGGAGGGGGTCGCGGCTGATTAGCTGGTTGGTGAGGTAACGGCTCACCAAGGCGATGATCAGTAGCCGGCCTGAGAGGGCGCACGGCCACACTGGAACTGAAACACGGTCCAGACTCCTACGGGAGGCAGCAGTGGGGAATTTTGCGCAATGGGGGAAACCCTGACGCAGCAACGCCGCGTGGAGGATGAAGTCCCTTGGGA
>DATHDM010000338.1:0-33835 GCA_035319065.1 Terriglobales bacterium | reverse complement strand
TCTGATTGATTGCTGCCTGCTTCGTCTTACGGCTTGGAAGGATCGGCCGGGCTCAGGCTGCCCTGATTATTAGAGGTAGCGAAGATCAGCGCCGCTGCTCCTCCCGCTCCCGCCACGATCAGGATCGGCGCCCGCAGCGAGCGTGCCGAACTGCTCGGCGGCTTGGCGTTCGACACCGGCACCGGGCATGTCGTCGCCCCCGGCAGCGTCGTCGTCGCCCCCTCTCGCACCAGCGTCTTCTGTCCCCCCTGCATGATGTAGGCCGTCCCCGCGATCGCGTGCACGTAGAGGTTCCCGCCCATCTGGCTCACCTCCACCTTGCCGCCCGCTGCCCCGCGCCCCACTTCCACTCCTGCGGCGCGCAGCGTCTCCACCGGACCCTGCCCCCCGCTCAGGCTGGCGCTGCCGCACCCCAAATCCACCGCCTTCTCCCCCAGCGTCACCGTCGTGTTGGTGGCTATCTGCAGCTGCTCGGCTCCCAGCAGGATCACCGCCGACCCCGCTCCCGTCACGATCTTGTCTCCTACAAAGATCGTGCTCCATCCGCTGCCCGCCGCCTTGCCGTTCACCGTCACGTTGCCGAACGCCTGCAGGCTCACGCCCGCCGGGTTTTCCTGCGCCTGCAGTCCCGGGCTGCTCCCCAGCAACAGCACTCCCACCATCAACAGCCGTGTCGCCTTCTCGCTCATGCGCTTCAGAGCAATGCCGCTTGCGTCTCCCTTCATCATCGGTCGCTCCAGGTTTGTCTTCAATATCTTATCGACTTCCCCTGCCCTCCTCGCCCCGCCATCGCCTCTCGCCCCTGGCGTCGCTCCAGGCCGTCCGCGAGACTTCCCCAAGCCTTGGCTGCACCCCAATTGCACCATCTTTCGGGTATTGACCCGTTTTTTCAAACGACATATGTTGACCCGATACCAGCCGCCCCTTTCGCCGCCACTTCGCAGCCTCGCGAAAGGAGTAGTTCCATGTACACCCGAGTCGTTGAGCTTAACGTGAAATCCGGCAAGGTGGCGGACCTGGCTTCCACCATCAACCAGAAGGTTCTGCCCATCCTGCGCAAGCAAGCCGGGTTCATCGAGGAGACGGTGCTGGTGGGTGACGCCCTGCCCAACCGCGTCCTCGCCTTGAGCTTCTGGAACACAAAAGATGATGCCGAACGTTACCATCGCGAGCAGTATCCCGCGATCGGCGAGGTCATCCGGCCGCTGCTGGAGTCCACCCCGGTAGTCGCAACCTTCAACGTCGATACGTCCACAGCACACAAGATTGCTGCGGGCAAAGCTGCCTGAGAACCTGGCGGGGGCGGTGGGCTCGTGGCCTCGCTCCCGCTCCGCTCCAAGGCGCTCAGTGGGCGCAACGCCCAAGTTGCCGGGAAGGGATTGCAAGCGGACCCACTCCCAGAAATCGCGGTCGTACATGGCACCCGTTGTGACCCCCGAACTCCAGGATCTGCTGGAGCAGATTCGATCTCACCGCCTCGATCTGGACTCCGGTCTCGCCCTCATCGTTGACCGTGCCGCCGAGCTCACCAGTGCCAGCGGCGCCGCCCTGGCGCTGGGGCCGCCGCACGGCTGCTTCTGCCGCGCCAGCTTTGGCGACGCCCCCGAGGTGGGCGTGCCCATCCACCCCGACTCCGGCCTGACCGGCGACTGCGTTCGCCAGCACCGCACCGTCTGCTGCGACGACGCGCACAACGACTCCCGCCTCGATCCCGCCGTCTGCCGCCAGCTCAACCTGCGCTCCGCCGTCCTGGTTCCCCTGTTCGCCGGACCCGCATGGCAGGACTTTGCCGGCGTGCTGGAGGTCTCCTCCTCGCGCACCCACGCTTTCTCCCGCGAGCACGTCAGCCGGCTGCAGGAGCTGGCAGAAATTGCTTCCATCCTCGCCTTTCGCGAAGTTTCACTTCCCTTCTATCCCGGCAACGGTGATTTGCAGGCGCCGGCCGCCCCGCCCGCAGCCGCTCCCGCTGGCCCCAGGTTCCCGCGATTCTCGGCCGGCACGCTGCGCCGGCGACTGGCTGACCTCCGCGCCATCCGCTGGATCATCGCCGCGGCGCTGCTGGTGGTGATTGGCGGAGCCCTGCTCTTCTCTGGCCGCGCCGCGCAGCGACCGCAGCCGCCCCAGCCCCGCCCCGCCTCCGCCGCTTCGCCCACGCCCGTGGCTGCCAGCCTGGTGTCGGCGCCCGTCGCCTCTGACCGCCCGGCAGAGCCGTCGCCGGCAGCCGCGGCAGCTCCCGCTCCCACTCCCGCGCTCCGGACAAAGAACGCGTCGGCGCCGCTGAAGCCTTCGGCTGTCCGCACTCCAGCGCGACTTGCCGCGCCTCTCGCCCCTGACTCGTTCACTACCCGGGAACGACCTCAGCCGCCCTCTTCCGAGAATGCCGCCCGCAAGGTTCCCGACCCGCCGGTGATTGCCGCCAATCTGGCCCAGCACTCCACCAACGTCGTCTTTCTCACCCTGCCGACGCTTGCCGGCAAACCGCTCTCCCCCACCCGGCGTTCGGAGGGCGTCTCCGGCGGCGCTTTGATCTACAAAGTCATGCCCTCCTACCCCGCGCTGGCGCGCACCGGCAGCCTGGAAGGCGAAATCGTGCTGAGCGCCGTGGTCGCGACCGACGGCTCGGTGAAGAGCGTCCGCATCCTCAGCGGCAATCCCGTTCTCGCCGGCGCCGCGGCGGACGCGGTCAGCAAGTGGCGCTACGAACCCTTCAAGCTCAACGGCGTCCCCACCGAGACGGAAACCACGGTCAAGGTCAGGTTCACGCGCTCGAACTAAGCTGCCGGCAGGGGCCGCGGTGCTGATCCCTGGAATATCTGAGGTTGTCCCCAGCCGAATCTTCGCGGAGTCAGGCGGGTAAAATTAAAACCCACCGTCCTTTCCAAGGGAATTGCGATCCACCGTAACTGGGAGAACCGTGCCACGAAGGGCAGACTCTATTGTCGGGAGGCGTCATGAAGCAAAGAGAGGTCGGGGCAATCGCGGTGACCACTATCGCACTGGTTATTATGCTGGGTATGGCGTGGCAAGCCGGAGCGCAGGATGCTAAGAAACTTTATCCGAGCATGGCTCCGGTTGACCAATATCTGATGCCGGATCGGAGTTCCGAAATCGCCCTGGCGCGCAGTGCGGCGCCAGAGTCCATTTCGCGTGATGCTGAGGTCCTGGTTCTTGCACCTCACGGTTACGAAACTGCGATTCGAGGAAAGAACGGTTTCGTGTGCATCGTGGAGCGTTCCTGGACTGCTCCAATCGATGACCCGAACTTTTGGAATCCTAAGCTGCGGGCTCCAATCTGCCTTAATGCGGCGGCCGCACGGTCCTACCTTCCACGCACCATCAAGAAGACCGCCTTGCTGCTGGCTGGACGCACGAAAGCTCAAATGATTGAAACCATCGCAGCAGCAATCGACAGCAACGAATTGCCACCCATGGAACCGGGGGCCATGTGTTACATGCTGTCAAAGCAGGGCTACTTAAGCGATCGCGACGGACACTGGCATCCGCACCTCATGTTCTTCGTTTCACAAGGCGACCCCGGAGCCTGGGGAGCAGATCTGCCGGGCTCACCCATCATCGCGTTCAACCAGAGCTGGGAGCGCCTGACTACCTTCCTGGTTCCAGTGCGACAGTGGTCTGACGGTACGGCTGATCGCTGAATTCAGGACACGAGTTTCGGTGACTGCGTTAAACGCCTGGCCCAGCTTCCCTGCTTGCAACGGAAGCACAGGTCGAAAATCAGGTGGCAGCGCCGGCTGTAACGAGAACACTCAACTGGCACCGAGCGAAAATCGCTAATCGAGAGTGCGGATGGAAGGGTGGCGACAGCGCGCATCGGCGGAGCAGAAACAAGTGACGAATAGAAGCAAGGAAGAACCGACTTCACACCGACCGGCCTTCTCATGGAAGGCGCTTACACTCATTCAACGAGTTGTGAGGGTAATAGGGATTACGTCAAGTATGAAAGTTGCGCATTTCAAACCTGACTCCCCAATGGGTAGTACCTCTGCCGATGTGTCTCTGATCTCTGAGGCATTCGCTAAGCTAGGTTCATTCTTCGTAAGAGCGCTGTGAATCGCGGATGGCCATGCAGGTTTCTGAACAGGAAAGACCCCTTGATTCCATAGATCGCACCCGAGCGCCACTCGAAAGCGCGTTCCAGCCAATCGATTGCCGCATCGGCTTCTCCCAGTCCGGCGTGGACATACGCCAAGTGATAAGGCGAGACGAACTCGCGGGTGGAGCGGTCGCGCAACTGATCGAGGATCTGTCGTGCCCGTTCTAGGCTGCCGGTGAGGGCATAGGCCTGACCCAGCTGCGACAGAAACAGGCTGGAAGTGGGTGCGAGCGCCACGGCATGCTCCATCTCTGCGATTCCGGTCGCGCTCTCCCCGTGGAAGATCAGCGCCCAACCCAGGACGGCGTGGCAACGCGGTGCACCAGGGTCTGCCTGCAGGGCGCGGCGCGCCTCTTGGACCGCCTCGTCCACACGAGTCGCGCGCAGCAGGCTGGTGGCAACGTCGGATTGAATTAAACCGGGATCAAGCTCTTGCGCCAGCCGCACCTGGCGGACCGCATCCTCGTAACGCTCCTGCGAAGCGCACAACCAGCTGTAGTGATCGTGTACCTGGGCGCTGCTGGGGCTGAGATCAAGGGCCCGGAGGAACTCGCGCTCAGCGCCCGCCCAGTCGTAGTCGAAGACGAATCGAATCAGGCCCGAGATGCCATGCGCTTCCGCCAACTCGTCGTCAAGCTCCAGAGCGCGAGCGGCCGCCTGCTTGGCACGACGGATCGTTTCCTGGTGGGCGTTGCCGGCATAGCCCTGAATGCAGAACTCAGTGTGAACCTCCGCCAAGCTCGCCCATGCCATGGCGAATCCCGGATCGCGAGCAATGGCGGCTTCGAATTGAGGGATACTGCTGCGGAAACCTTCTTCGCTGAAGCGACAAAAGGCATTGCGCCCCCGCAGGTATAGCTCGTAGGCCAACACATCCTCGCTCAGGGGACGGCCGACTCGCTCGCGTTCGGCTTTTGAGAGCTCGGCACGCAGCATGTTGGCGATGCTCAACGCGACATCTGTCTGAATGGAAAAGATGTCGGTCACCTCGCGGTCGTAGGTCTCCGACCAGATATGCTCGTCGGTCCCTCCATCAATCAGCTCGGCAACGATGCGTACGCGGTTGCCTGCCCGACGGACGCTGCCATCCAACAGGGCCACGACCCGCAATTTCTCGCTTATTTCACGCAGGCTTCGATCACGTTTCTTGAATGCCATGACTGAGGTGCGCGAGATCACCTTCAGGCTTCGGATCTTGGCGAGATGGGCAATCACGTCTTCCGTCATTCCATCCGCAAAGAATTCGTTGTCTGGATCGGCGCTGAGATTGATGAAGGGCAGCACTGCAACAGAAGCGGGCCGCGGATTTCTACGGGCAAAGCTGTCGCCGGCATTAAGCGCGGCCAGCGCGAACTCCAGATCGTGGGCCGACTGAAATCGGTTGGCAGGATCTTTCTCGAGGCAATGCGCCACAACGCGGTCGAACCCTGAAGGTAAATCGGGGCGCTGCTGGCTGGCAACCGGCGCCCGGTCGTTCAAGATGGCACTGAGCGTGTCAAAGGGCGTATCGCGAGCAAACGCACGAACGCCGGTGGACATCTCGTAGAGCACACAACCCAACGAGAAAATGTCCGCGCGCGTATCGGCGGCAGCGCCCCGCACACGCTCGGGCGCCACGTAGCCAATGGTGCCGAGGATGACGCCGGACTGAGTGGCGCCGGTCGAGGTCGCCGCTTCCGTGAGCTGGGAGCCAGGTACGGCGTCCCTGCGGGCGAGGCCGAAGTCCAGCACCTTGATGCGGCCACCGCGCGTCAACTTGATGTTTTGTGGCTTAAGATCGCGGTGCACGATGCCATGGTCGTGGGCTTCGGCAAGTGCCTGGACGATCTGAATGGAGAGGGAGAGGCATTCCTGGAAGGGTAATGGTCCCAACAAGATGTGCTCGGCAAGCGTGGGGCCCTCGATCACTTCCATGATCAGGGCCTGGAGCTGCCCAACGCAAATGAAGCCGTAAACCTGCGCAATGTTGGGATGATTGAGCGAGGCCAGCAGGCGCGCTTCGCGCTCGAACCTGGCCACGCGGTCGCGATCTTCAGCGAACTCAGGCGGGAGTACCTTAATGGCGACGTCGCGGTGCAACTGGAGATCCTTGCCCCGATAAACCACTCCCATACCGCCATCGCCGATTTTTGCGGTGATCTCGTAGTTGCCAAGGCGAGTGCCGATCATGATCAAACCGCCGTACCAGACTTCGGGCAGGTGCAAGAAATTCTAGACCAGCGCACGGAAAAGCCGGTGGTCCGTCTCGAACAAAAAGTCAGGCTACGCGCCCCAAGGTGCAAGGGGATTCCGTTTCGATACCGGTTCGGAATCGTCATACTGTACACGAGGCAGTGACGGCGCAATATGAAAACGGTTGTTAACAGATGGGATGAGAAGGCCGGTCTCCGAACGGGATGCGGTACGCTCCCAAGTGACGAATAAAAGCAAGGACGAACCGACTTCACACCGACCGGCCTTCTCATGGAAGGCGATTACACTCATTGACCCTTCGGAAGGGCATGTCGCTCGGGATACTTGGTGTAATAGGGATATTGCGTCAACTGACTTGGTGGTAGCATTTTCTGCCTTCGGAAGTGGAAGTCGATGCCCCGTGTTTGGACTATTTCCGTCCTGGCTCTCGCTATCGCAGTGTCCCTTGCTTCCACTCTGGCACACTCTATCTGCCGCGTTGATGTAATCATCATTAAAGGTCGCGTCGAGCAGCCGCCGCGCAGCGCTATCGTCCGCGTGCAACTTATCTACCCACAGGGCTCGGGAGAATCGGGCGAGGCCACGCTCGACAACGGAAAGTTCACGCTCCAGATTCCATTCTTGAGGCAAAGCCGCGCCCCAAAGGTGATGGGCAGCCTTGGGGAGAAATGCGAGCGCAAGCCCACAGCAGTTGTCGTGAAGCTGATGAACGGCGATCAGACTCAAGAATTTGATCGCGTATCGTTGGATTTCAAAGAAGATTTCAAGATGGTAGATCGCTCTGATCCGACTGCGTTCGCCCCTCGCTCCGCGATCGCCTTGAACATCATTCATTAGCTCCGTTTCGATGCCAGAAGCTTACTGGTCCTGTCGTTGACGTCAACGGGCCATTACACTGCCATCGGGTCAACCTCAACCTGGCAAAATTGGCAGGGCCAGGAGGGCTGCCGGTGAGCGGCGTCACGCAAAACGACATCCCGCCCGGGGCTGGCTGTAAGATCGAATGGGCCTGGAATGCGACAATTGCCCCGCCGTTGCCTTAGACTCACCGCTTTCGCCGGAGGAGGTGCGCATGGCCCGAAGAAAAGAGAATCCTGTGGCGCCCCGAACGGAACGGCCCAACATCCCCGGGTATGGCATCTCGAAAAGCAAGCGCGGGATGTTGCCCTGGAAATGGGCGGAGGAGAAGCTCGCCGATTCCCGCGAGTACTGGATGATGACGGTGCGACCCGACGGCCGGCCCCACGCCATGATCATCTGGGGTCTGTGGTTCGAGGGCGCGTTTTGGTTCGGCACTGGCGGCAAGACGCAAAAGGCGCGCAACCTGGCGAGAAATCCCAACTGCGTTGTGGGCACGCAAAACGCCGCTGAGGCAGTGATCCTCGAGGGCGTGGCGGAGTTGGTGACCGACGCAGCCATCCTGCGGAAGCTGGACCCGGTGTCTCTCCGCAAGTATGGGATGAGCGGAGGCGACGGTTCCGAGCCTGTCTACCGCGTGCGTCCACGACGCGTCTTCGGCCTGGTCGAAAAGAGCTTTCCCAAAACCGCTACGCGCTGGACCTTCGACTGAACATACCCCAGACAGTTCACAACCGGCGATTACGCTCACGATCCAACTTCCTTGTGCCATGCCGATCTGACGCCAGCCGGCGGCGACTGTCTTGCGCTCAAGTCGCCGATGTTCGCCGCCAGACTGTCAGATTTGCCAGTTTTCTTCCCTCTTCCCCAACGCTAGCGTTTCACACTCCTGAAGTGCCTTCAGGTGCCCCGTACCGGAGGATCGAAATACCAGGTTGGCGCACATCCATGACACAGCGGATCGTTGGTCGTGCAAGGGAAAGGAGAGCAGCATGCGGAAGCAGTGGTGCAGGACCCGAGGGATCTCTATCGCATGGGCAGCCGTTCTATTGGCGTCCTCGCTGGCAATCGCCCAGGACGTAAAAACCAATTGGATGCCGGGAACCAACTTCGCGAAATATCACACCTACAAGTGGGTGACGATCGAGGGTGGCGTGCATCCGGACCAGATCGTTGACGCACAAATCAAGCAGTCGGTCGATTCTCAACTGGCAGCCAAGGGCCTCACCAAGACGGACAACCAGAACGCCGATCTCCTCGTTGCCTATCAGGTCGCTGTCGATCGAGAGAAGCAGTGGAATGGTTACGGCATGGGTGGTGGCGTCCGCTGGGGTGGCATGGGGACCGCAACCAGCTCCACCATCAACGTGGGCACTCTGGCGCTGGATATGTATGATCCCGCCGCCAAACAGCTGGTTTGGAAAGGTACGGCAACAAAAACCATCGACCCCAGCAAGAGCCAGGAGAAAAACCAGAAGAACCTGGATAAGGCAATGGAGAAACTATTGAAGGATTTTCCGCCCAAGTAGCGCTGGCAGTAATTAGCACAGGCTCTCTTCGGCTTGCCTCAGCTCGGTTGCCGGTCCCAGGCGTTTACAAATTCATTCGCGGATCTGGACGCTAGCTGACAAACTCCACGACGCCGGTTGCCAGATCGTACAGCGCGCCGGCGATCCGGATGCTGCCTTTCCTCTCCAGCTCTTCCAGGATCGGGCTGCGACGCCGAATCTCGCCCAGGGTCAGCATCACGTTCGTGCGCGCCACGGCATCAACATAGCTGGCGTTCTTGCTGGACTTTTCGCCCTCAAACTTCGTGGAGGCTATCGCCGGCTTGATTCTTGCCAGCAGTCCGGTGAGATTGCCCAGCACTACGTCGTCGATGGCACCCTTGACCGCCCCACACGCCGTGTGTCCCAGGACCAGCACCACCTTGGCGCCGGAAACCGCGCAGGCGAACTCCATGCTGCCCAGCATGTCGTCGTTCACCACGTTGCCCGCCACTCTGCCGATGAAGGCATCGCCGATGCCTGCGTCGAACACGATCTCCGCCGGCACTCGGGAATCGAGGCACCCCAGGATTACGGCCGCCGGGTATTGCCCCGCCGCGCTCGATCGTTTCTCCGCCAGGTAATTCCGCGCCATCATCTTTCCCGTGTGGAATCGCTCGTTCCCCTTCTTCAACTCCTCAATCACCTGCGCCGGCGTCATGCTGTCACGTTGCTCTTTCGTCAGCGAGTCCTTCAGGCTGGCTCCGAACTGCGCGGGCAAGAAAGAGAGCGCAGGAGTAAAGGTGCACGTGCCAAGGGCCACGCCGAGAAAACTGCGACGACCCACTCTCCGGTCACTGGCAAGGCCGCCAGACGTTCGTGTCATTTCTTCCTCCAGGTCTGAGCGTATTGGAGCGCATTGAGTGCGGGTTGCCGACGCATTTTGCCGCGGCTCATCCTACCGGTTATCCCTGCACCACAGAAGGAGGAGGCATGGATTGGCGATTCTTATCGCTGCGGGGTTGTTTTTGCCATCTGGACGGTGCTCTGGTCGATCACAGCCGATTACGCTCAGCGAAAGCAGAAACAGCCGTCTTGTTAGGGGCGGCTGTCTGTCAGCCCAGGCTCGGACTTACTTCAATCCCACCGAACTCGGCGAATACAGGTTGTAGTTCAGCTTCCGGGCCACGTACTCGATCACCTTCTGCGCCTTAACACTGTTTCCGGCTTCATCGAGCCGTGGCGCAAACACCGCAATGGCGCCTTTGCCGGGGGCCACGGCAACGATGCCGCCACCCACCCCGCTCTTGGCGGGAAGGCCCACGTGCCACGCCCAGTATCCGGACGCGTCATACAGCCCGGCCATGGTCATGCTAGCCAGAATGTAGGGAATGTCTTCGCGCTTGATCACCTGCTCGCCGGTGGCGGGATTCACCCCGTTATTGGCCAGCGTCGCCCCCATGCGCGCCAGTTGAATCGCATTCACACCGACCGAACACTGCCTGGTGTAGATATCGACCGACTCGAAGGGATCGGCATAGATACGCTCATACTTGGCCAGCAGCATGGCGAGGGCTTTATTGCCCGCGTTGGTGGCTGCCTCTGATCGGTAAACCTCCTCGATCAAGGCCAACTTTTCGCCGGCGACGCGGCCATAGAAATCCAGAATCTTGTTCCACTTCTCCTTTTCATTCTTGCCGGAGATCAGGCTGGTGGTGGCTATGGCGCCGGCATTGACCAGCGGGTTGGCGGTATGGGTGGGCATGTCCACCACCGCGACTACGGAGTTGAAGGCCCGGCCTGTGGGTTCGGAACCGATGCGTTGAAACACATTGTCCGGGCCCAGCTCTTCCATTGCCAGTGCCAGGGTAAAGACCTTGGAAATGGACTGGATGGAGAAGGAGTAGTTGATGTCGCCGAGGGTAAAGACATGGTTATCCGTGCTGACCACGGCCACCCCAAACAGTTTCGAATCTACCTGCGCCAGGTAAGGGATGTAGTCGGCATTCTTGCCGCCGGTGTCACTCCGGAATCTGTCATATGCCTCCCGAACCACGGACTCGACCAGCTCGCGCCTGGGGGCCACCGGACTGACTGCCACGCCTTGCGCCAAGGCGGCGCTAGGCCAGACGCCGATCATCGTCAACCCGGCCAGCAAGGCCATCCAATTTCGCTTCGCTTTCATGGAGAAGCTCCTTACTCGTAGTTCTAAGACGCTTGGCCCGAACTGCCAATCGCTCTATCACACTTCAGCAAACACTAATCTCACCACTTCCGTTGATCCGTGGGGCAGCGTTTACAGCAATTACAAGTCAATGAGTCACCAACGATCTGTCTGACGCGCCGTCAACGCCTTAGCTCTCGTTGACTTGCCCTATTACCCTGCATAACATAGCGCAACTGAATGATCGGCCAAACTATCTCGCACTATCGCATCGTTGAAAAGTTGGGCGGTGGCGGGATGGGCGTGGTCTACAAAGCGGAAGACATCTCGCTCGGCCGCTTCGTCGCCTTGAAGTTCCTCCCCGAGGACTTAGCCGGAGATCCGCAGGCTCTCGAACGTTTTCGCCGCGAGGCTCGTGCTGCCTCCGCCCTCAATCACCCGAACATCTGCACCATCTACGAAATCGGCCAGCACCAGGATCAATCGTTCCTCGTCATGGAATTTCTTGACGGCATGACGCTCAAACACCGGATCTCCGGAAAACCTTCAGAAATTGAGACGGTACTGTCGCTGGGGATCGAGGTGGCCGACGCCCTGGACGCTGCCCATTCGGCGGGCATCGTGCATCGGGACATCAAGCCCGCGAATATTTTTGTCACCAAACGTGGGCATGCGAAGATTTTGGATTTCGGTTTGGCCAAGGTGGTGCCCGTGGGAACCGCCGCGAGGGCTGCGGCCGGCATATCGCAGCCGACGCTCGAATCCAGCGCTGAACACTTGACCAGTCCGGGCTCTGCCCTGGGCACAATTTCCTACATGTCGCCGGAGCAGGTGCGGGCCAAAGAACTCGATGCCCGAACGGACTTGTTCTCCTTTGGGGTTGTCCTCTACGAGATGGCCACCGGGGCGTTGCCGTTTCGCGGTGAAAGCTCCGGTGTGATCTGTAAGGCCATTCTGGATGGGATACCTACGGCGGCCGTACGGCTGAATCCCGACATTCCAACTGGACTGGAGCAGGTGATCGAAAAGGCGTTGGAGAAAGACCGGAGCCTGCGCTATCAGCACGCCGCAGAAATTCGCGCCGACCTGCAACGGCTGAAGCGCGATAGCGACTCCACCAAAATCCTTGCCGCGCAAGCCTCTGGCCAGGTGAAGCGGGGTAAGCTCTGGGTCGCGCTGGCTGTTTGCATCGCCCTGATCGGGCTCGGCGTTGGCGGTTGGTACCTGCGGTCGTCCAGGGCCACCCAGATCGATTCCATTGCCGTGCTCCCCTTCACCACCGTGGGCGGAGATGCCAATACCGAGTACCTCAGCGAAGGCGTCGCGGAATCCCTGATCGGCAGCCTCACCCACGTTCCCCAGCTGAAGGTTAAGTCCCGCCAGTCCGCCTTCCGCTATAAAAACAAAGATGTGGACCTGCAAAAAGTGGGAAGCGATTTGGGGGTGTCGGCACTGGTCAGCGGCCGGGTGACGCAGCGTGGCGACAACATCGAAATCAGCGCCGAATTGACTGACGTTCGCGACAACACCGAACTTTGGGGGCAACGATACAGCGGCAAGAGCGCGGACATCCTCTCGCTCCAGCAGCAGATTGCCGGCGATTTAGCGGCGAAGTTGCGTTCCCAACTCAATAGTTCGCAAAAGCAGCAGGTCACCAAGCAGGGCACACAAAATCTGGAAGCTTACGAGCTGTATTTGAAAGGCCGCTACTCTTGGAGCCGGCGAACCGCCCCAGACCTGCAGGCAGCAATCTCTTGTTACAATCAGGCCATCGCCAAAGACCCGGGCTATGCCATGCCCTATGTGGGTCTGGCCGCCGTCTATGGCGCATTGGCGACTTTTGGGGGAAATCCGAGCGAACTGATTCCCAAATCGACTGCCGCGGCCCGCAAGGCGCTCGAGCTGGACCCCACGTTGGCGCGGCCACATGCTGATCTGGCCTCCACCAAGATGGAGTACGACTGGGATTTCGCCGGGGGAGAGGCTGAGTACAAGAGGGCTCTCGAACTCGATCCCGGTGATGCCACAGCCCACCAGTGGTACGGAGAGGATCTCGGCCGGATTGGCGGCAGAGTGCAGGAAGCGATTGCGGAAGCCGATCGTGCCCACCAGCTTGATCCTCTGTCACCCATGGTCGCTACCAATACCGCATTTGCTCGCTCACTTGGGCGCAGGTATGACGAGGCCATTGCGATCTGCCAGAAAGTGGTCAGTGACGACCCGACATTTGCTCGCGCACACTTCTGTTTGGCCGAGGCCTACTGGGGAAAGCGCATGTACCCGCAGGTGGTAGAAGAATTCAAGCTTTACGGTCAGCTGTTTGGTGACTCCAACGAAGTTAAATTCGCTTCCGCCCTGGAACAAGGCTTTGCTTCCGGGGGTTGGAAGGGCGCCCTCACCAAAGGTATCGACGCTCGCCTGGCGCAAAGAAAGACCGGCTACTCGTCTCCCTTCAATATTGCTGCTCTCTATGCGGACCTGGGAGCCAAAGATCAGCCTTTCAAGTGGCTCGACACTGCCTATCAAGAGCACGACTGGCGTCTGATGAATCTGAAGACCGATTTCCGCCTCGACCCCCTTCGCTCCGACCCGCGCTTCGCCGAACTGGTTCGCAAAGTTGGCCTGCCGCAGTAGCGGGAATTCGCATCGACCGAACTTTTTCCGCAATGGAATAACGCGGACGCTGACATCTTTGCGCTGAAGTGAGCCTCGATTCCAAGTCTTAGCTGGCGTAACTGTCGATGCCAGGCGTTTCCACTGATTTTTCGCCCACAACTGATGAAGGGGCCTTCCGACTAGCCCGGCGAACTAGTCCCGCAGACGATCCGCAAGTGCTTAGTCTGATTGGGGGATTGTGAAACCCAGAATCTCCGATAAGCTTCCCATTCTAAGGCGATGCCGGTTTCTCTGTACCGGTCGCCAACCGCACAGTCTGCACGAAAAGCTGTCGCCGCGCGGCTGCACAAAAGGAGGATTTCCCATGCGTAAGATTCTTGTTATTAGCGTCCTGCTGCTCATGCTTGCCTTGACCGCGCCGCTTTGGGCACAGGGCACGAATGATGTGTACCAGGTAAGTCCGTGGGAAAAATTTAGTGTTGAGGCTGGCGGTTTGAACGCCGCAGAAGCCGACTTTGCTTTCGTCGAGATCGTTAACCCTGGCGAGCAAGGCACACCACTCAGTGCCCACCACGGCACAGTTTGCGCCGACATCTACTGGTTCGACAAGAACCAGGAGATGCTGGAGTGCTGTTCGTGCTCACTCACAGCTAACGCGTTGCTCAGGCTGCAGATTGGTCGCGAACTCAACCAGAACCCGCTTACCGGATTTCCGGCTCCGCAACACGGTGTAGTTAAGATCGTCTCCGACAACCAGGCGAACTGTGATCCTACCAGCCCGGTTCCGACCCCGGATCTGCGGGCGTGGACCAGCAGTCTGTTCGCGTCTTCAGCGCCTGTGCAAGTGGAACCGCCGGGTACTTTCGTTGGCCGAAGCCGCGACCTCTTTGCCCAAGTGCCGCTACAGGCGGACGAGCTGGCGTTCCTCGGGCAGGCATGCGCGTTCGTGCAGTTCCTGGGCAGCGGGAAGGGCGTTTGTTCGTGCGGCGACCACTCTTGATTGTCCGGCTGTGCCATTGTCCAAAAGCCGCCCAAATCGGGCGGCTTTTTGTTGTGCCCTTGAATGCCGCCCAGAATCTTTCCGCGCCATGATTGACGTTAAAAGGCGATTGCGCCATTTGTGCCCCCTGCGCCAAGGTCGATGAGTGAAGTAGGTTTCTCAACAACTACAGCAGCCAAGGCAACCGCCGCTTTCCAGCAATGACCAGAACTACGGAATGATCACCACGCGGCGGCCTGGTTCCTCGCGCTGCCAGGCGTTCTCGATGTCGGCAAGGGGGATACGCACTGTATCGATCTGAAGTTCTCCCTTGGCGGCATGGGCCATCACCTGCTGCATAGCGTCGATCAGAACGTCGCGTGGCGGAATTCCAGCAGTACCAAGAATGGTGACGGCGGCGCTGCGCAGGACTGCCGCTGGAAGCGAGATGCTCGGTCCCGCGCTCTCCCCGACCTGCACGTAGCGGGTTTCTGATCGCATGACCGCAAATTCTCTGCGTGTAATCGCGGCTAAGTACGCCTCCGCAGGGGCGCCCCAAAGGTAGTCGATCACCACCTGGAAGCCCGACTCCCCTGCTTGCTGCCGGAATGCCTCGCCGAGTTCCTGCGCAGACAGCTTGAGCGATATCGTGGCATCGGCGCCCGATTCGCGCAGGCCGCGCAGCGCCACCTCATTACGCCCGGCAGCAACAACTCGGGCAGCTCCCATCAGTCTTGCGATCTTGACCGCCAGTTTGCCGGTTACCCCGGTTGCTCCCAGAATGAGCACATTCTCGCCGCCCGTCAGCTTGGCTCGAAAAGCCAGCGACAGCCAGGCAGATACCGCAGGATTTGGCAGCGCAGCCGCGGTTGGGTCGTCGATTCCTTCAGGTACGGGAAAAGTGTAGGCGTGGGGAACCACCGTCTGCTGCGCCATGGCGCCGTATGGCGCTCGGCTGCCGCCAAAAAAAACTCGTCGCCCGTCTTCAAGATGGCCGACCCCGTCTGAGCCGCATACGATGGGGAGCCCTCGCGAGCTTGCATAATGGGAACCGCTGGCCAACTGCTTATCGACCGGTTTCAGAGACGCGGCGTGGACGTGCACGATTACCTCGCCGTCAGCAGCGGTTGGAACTGGGAACTCCTCGCATCGGGGCGGCTTCCCAAGACTATGCAGAACGGCAGCGTTCATCAGAATCTTTCTCTCGTAAACACCTGGTCGAGGTTCGGCCGAAGCCCTAAGGAAAATAGCAGAATTGGCGCCGTAATTGTCGATCCCAGGCGATTGCTCTCACAACCAGGTCTTCACTCATGCTGTTAACTCGAAGACTGGCGAGCAAGCTATGGCCGCCTTTTCTGCCTTCTCCTGACGCGGCGCAAGGTAAAATCCGCCAGCCCCATGAACCGCCGCGATTTCCTGACGCTCTCTGCCGGCCTGCCCGCAGCCGGCTCCCTCCTGGACTGGGATCGCCTCTACGCTTCCGTTCAAAACCAGGTGAGCCAGGAGAGCGGCGTCAGAACCTTTGATGTCATTGTGCTTGGCGTCGGCTCCATGGGGTCGGCGGCGTGCTGCTTCCTGGGGGAGCGCGGTCAGCGGGTGCTCGGCCTCGAGCAGTTCGACATCCCGCACGAGCTGGGATCGCATCTCGGTCAGAGCCGCATCCTCCGCAAGGCGTACTTCGAACATCCCGATTATGTCCCCCTGCTCGACCGCGCCTATCGCAACTGGAGGACCCTGGAGGAAAAGACCGGCTTTCAGGTGTACTTCAGGACCGGCCTGGTCTACTTCGGCACGCCTACCGCTGCGATCATGCGCGGCGTGCACCAGTCCGCCGACAAGTACCACATCGCAGTCAGAACGCTGTCGGAAGGCGAGACCGCCCGCAAGTATCCTCAATTCACCTTGCCTTCCGCCTACGAGCGCCTGGAGGAGCCGGAGGCGGGATTCCTCACTCCCGAGCGCTGTATTCTCCTGTTCACCGAACAAGCCCTTCGCCATGGGGCGACGGTTCTGACCAGGACCAAGGTGCTCGGCTGGACGCGCGATGCGCGCGGCGTTCACCTCCGCACCAGCCGGGGCGAGTTCTCATCCCGGAAGCTGGTCATCACCGCCGGGCCGTGGGCGGGAAAGTTGATTCCGGCAATGTCGTCGCAACTGCAGGTCACGCGTCAGGTGGTGGCCTGGATGAAACCCAGGAAATGGGAGCCGTTTGCGCTCGGCCAGTTTCCCTGCTGGATCGCAGACGACTTCTACGGATTCCCGGTGCTGCCGGTCGGCGCCTTCGGAGGACCCATCGGCCTGAAGGTGGCCCGACATCATCCCGGCGATCTCTCCGATCCCGACACCCTCGATCGCCAGCCGAATGCCGCCGACGAAAAGAGCCTGGTTGACGCATTGCACCGCTTCCTTCCAGACGGGTATGCCGAAACCCACGTCATGAAGGTCTGCATGTACACCAACACGCCGGATCAGAATTTCATCCTCGACTACCTGCCCGGCTTCGACAAGGACGTGGCCATCGCCGCCGGATTCTCGGGACACGGCTTCAAGTTTGCCTCTGTCGTCGGCGAGATCATGGCGGACCTGGCGGTGAACGGCGGAACCTCGCTGCCCATCGGATTTTTGAGCGCCCAGCGCTTCGCCTGACGCGCCGATGGCCCTCATCATCCAGCTAAGCCACAACCGTCCCTGATTTCAGGTTGCGGCCCGGTTTCCTCCCGGCTCGTTTGGGCGCATGGACCCTGACTAGCCCTGCTGCCTAGTCACTCGGGAGACTTGCAAAACAAGGAGTTGCGGCGCACTCTATCGCCAAACGGTATCTTCCGCCACCTCTGGCCGGAATGATGGGGCATACCTGAAAACGAACAACTGGACCCCCCTCTAGGAGGCGATATGAAGGATTCTCCTCGCAGAGTTGTTTTGGCTCTGTTGCTGGCTTTGCTGTTACTGGGAGCGTTCCGGATCACCCGCCCGGAATCTGCTCTGGCGCAAGCTGGCAGCTCAGCCTCTAGTGCAAACATCCCGGACTGGCCCGCATGGCAGTTGTTGCGGGAGATTCTCAGCGGCCAAACTCCCGCCACCATTCCCGCCTCCCTGTCGTTCAACGACCCGGACGGCACCATCGCCAGCTATCAACCCAATGGCCCGATCACGACCAAGAACAATGGTTTCTTCATACCGCTGGGGACAAACGGCCGCACCTGTTTCACCTGTCACCAACCCCAGGACGGCTGGGCCCTCACTCCGGCCTCGGTCAAGGCCACCTACGCTCTGGCCGGTCCCAAGGCCATCCTGTTCGACCCCATCGACGCGGCTAACTGTCCCACTGCCCCTGGCGCCAACTCTAGCAATGCGGCACAGTTTGCTTACGCGCACTCTCAGGTGCTCACACGAGCCAACTTCCGCATCGGTTTGGACTTGCCCCCCAAGGCGAACCAGCAGTGGGCTAAAATCGTTGTCGCTTACGACCCCACCCGATGTGAGAACGACCCCAAGTACGGCTTGCCGGCGGGCAAGGTATCGGTCTTTCGCCGGGTGTTGCCGGCGGCCAACCTGGGCTTCCTCGACCCCATGGGGCCACTTGGGCTTGCTCCGGCTTCCACCCCGGGCCGGATAAACCCCGGCTCCCGTCCTTGCACGAATGGAGGCTTTTGCTTAGGAAAGTCACCCGGACAGAACAATGGCAATATTGCGCCGACTGGGTCGCCCACCACCGGAGGATTCGCCATCATGTGGGATTCCCGTGAGCCGAACCTGCTGACGCAGTTCATCGGCGCCAACGGCTTCCATGCCAAGGCCACTCAGCGGCAACTGAATCAGTTGGAAGGAACCCTGGCGAACCCCCGCCCTGCTGCCTGTGCGGGAGTTAGCTTCCAATCCTCATTTCCGCTTCCCGCAGCCTGCCTGGCAGCTCTGAACAACCCGGAAAACTGCCCCCCCACCAATCCCCTCAACGCAGGTTCTCCAGTCTGTCAGGCGGTGCAGTTTCAGACCAATATCTTTTTCGCCCAGACTTGGGACAATCTCGGACAGGACCTGACCGGCGTCGATGGCAGCGGGGCAACGGGTGGCGCGCAAAACCTGGTTGGCTTTCTGGCGCCGGATGCCAGTGTCATGGAACAGCGCCTGAGTCCACCTACGCCCAACCTGGTGCTCACTCCGGGATCGGAGTTCACCTTGTTTGATAACTGGGCGGGCATTAACGGCAACGACTTTGTCTCCCAGTCTCGCGCCTCGATTTACCGCGGACAGCAGATCTTCAACAACCGCACGTTCGTCATCGCCGGTATATCGGGATTCAGCGATATCCCAAATGCCGGCCGCGGCACGCCCGCTACCGGCGGTAAACTTACCGGACGCTGCACCAATTGCCACAACGTGGTGAATGTGGGAGATGATGCGGGAATGCCAGGGTTCCATACTGGCATTGGGGATAATTTCTGCCAGCATGCCACCTTCCTGACGGCGTCGGCGCAAAATCCCGTCCCTGCACCTTGCGGTACCGCCTTGCCACCCGGGCCTGGGGAGCCGTTGTTCACCTTCTATTGCCCGAAGGGTTCGATAGAGTACTTCAGCAACCCCGACCCGACAAACACCTACGACGTCTTTGAAACCACTGATCCAGGTCTTGCGGTCCTCACCGGCCAATGCAACGATCTGGGCAAGATGAAGCGACCGATTCTGCGGGGATTGGCATCGCGCCGGCCCTATTTCCACAATGGCAGCGCTGCAACTCTGCAGGATCTGGTTATCTTCTACAACCAACGGTTCAACATCGGTCTCAGCGATCAGGACGTGACCGACCTGGTGAATTTCCTGTCCTCGCTGTAGTCCGCCGGTTCGCCCACTCAAGCCCTCTGTGGGCTTGAGTGGGAATGGGCCACCCAACCAGCCATCCGGCTGCGTTGCCAACCGCTTTTCAGCTCAAGAACCGCGCCGGGAGTTTCCCCCCAGGGCAAGTTCCCCTATACTTTGCCCCGGAGAAACCGGCGCACAGATGGAAAGTGTCTTCAACCACCCATGGGAACTGGGCGTGGTCCTTGCCCTGGTGCTGGGCTTTGCCCTCGATCTGGGTCGGCGCCTCGCCGCTTCTTTCCATATCGAGGAGTTGCCCCAGCGGAAAGAGCAAATGGGCACCATCCGTGATGGCCTCTTCATACTGGTCAGCCTGCTGTTGGGCTTTACTCTGACGCTGGCGGCAGCGCGCTTCGCCGAGCGCCGCTCCCTGCTGGTGAAAGAAGCGATTTCGATCGGCACCACCTATCTCCGCGCCAGCACCCTCCCCGCGCCGTTTCGCGACCATTCCCGGCAACTGCTGCGGGAGTACGTGGACGCCCGCCTCGAACTCGATGACGCCGGCTTCGATGAGGCTCGTTTTGCGGCCGCCTTGCATCGTTCCAAGCGCATCCAGGAAGAACTTTGGCTCGATGCAGCCGCGGTTGCCCAGAATGATCGCACCGCCATCACCGCCACCTATGTCAACTCCCTGAACCAGACCATCGACATCCACGAGGAGCGACTCGCTGCCCTGGAGAATCGCGTCCCGCAGCCGGTCTGGCTCCTGATTCTTGCCGTCTCGGTGATTGCCGTCTTCACCCGCGGGTCAACGCTCGCTTCCCGCTTCTGGTTGACCCTGATTCTCATCCCCATCACCATCGCGATTGTCGTTGCCCTGATCGCCGATCTCGACGCCCCCAGCGCCGGCCTCATCCGCTTGGATCACCGGGCGATGCAACGTCTCAAGGCCGACATGAGCACTGACCATTAGCTCTCCTGCCACAATACCGTTCCCGCTATCACCAGCAGCAGCGGCCACGACAGCAACAGCATGTGCTGCAGCAGACCCTGCACCGCGTGCTGCGGACCAGCGGCATCGAGCGGCAATACCTGCCAGACCGTGAGGATCACGGACGGGAAAACCCCCAGCGCCTCGGAACCGTTCGCGCCCAGCATATGGCTCAGCCATCGAGCCGCCCCCGCCAGGTTCTCGTACAGAATAATGATGCCGAACCCGCTCAGCGCTGCCCCGGCCATTGACCTGGAGCTCCTCGATTCTGTCCCCCGCCTCGCCATATCCGCTTCCTCCGGTCCTTCCTTCCTCTGCCAGTTCGACGAACGAGGTGCGCAGGATCGACAGCCCGGCCACGTTTTTTCTTGAACGATTGGGAGACCTTCGGCCGCGCGCGGCGGCAATTTCCCATCTCACCTCTGGGCGCCGTCCCCGTCTATTTCAGTATCACCGGGCCCATCGAGGAGGCCATCTGCTCACGATTCGACATTTCGCTGCTTTAGTTGCCGCGGCGGCACTCGCCTGTCTGGTTGTCCAAGGCGCGGCCGCGCAGCTGGCGCCGGTTGCGCTCAACCGCGCCGATCCCCCGCAGCCGGCGCTCGATGCCAAGGCTGCGGTCGAGCGCGCCACGGGCCTGGCTCTTCAAGGTGATGCGGCAGCAGCGGTCAAAGCGCTCGCAGATCCTCCGGCGGCCGATTTCAAGGGAAAAGATGCGGATTTTCGCGCCTGCATGCTCAAGCGCTTCGGGTCCGCCGATTCCCAGCCTGCTATTCAGAATTTTGGCGACCCCTGGATTGATTCGCTGGCGACAGACTACCTGACGTACTGGAGGCAGTCCCTCACCAAGCCTGGAGAGCGGGAACAAGCCGAGCGCGAACTCCGAAGCCGCGTGAGCACCCTGCTGGCTCCTTCCTTTTCGAAGGACGCAGATTTCGACGCGGCGGAAGACGCAATTCAGGGCGAGGCGCGGAAGCGGGGATTCTACGTCCTGCTGGGGCGGACGCCGCCGCTTCGCGAACTGATGCTTTGGAAGAAGACCACGGTCGAGCAGCGGCAGGTGAACCTGCCTGAGGGGCTGCAGAGCGTGCGGGTCAGCTACCTGGATGATTTCCTGTTGCGCGGCTGGAGCTACTATGCCACCTGCAATAGCCGTTCCGCCGGGGGCTGGGCCACCGAGGAGGGCCTGTTTGCCGTGGTTCCGGCGTATGACAGCCTGGACGATGAAACTTTTTCCGTCAACTTTCTTGCCCACGAGAGCCAGCACTTTGCGGATAAGAAAAACTTCCCCAACCTGGAGAGTTGGGAACTTGAATATCGCGCCAAGCTGGTAGAGCTCGCACTCGCCGACCGCAGCCAGGCCGCGACGCTCGAACTGATCTGCGAAAACCGCACCGAATCGAAGGACTCACCCCACGGCTACGCCGATTTCCGTGTGGTAGACGACCTGACTGCGCGTCTGCGCATCAAGCCTGCTGATCTCTGCGAAAACCAACAGGCGAGGGGACAAACACTTCGCGATGCCGCCAGGACGGTCCTGATGGAGGACTCCAGCAAGCGCAGATCTTCAGCTCACAAGTAATCCCGGCTGCTGGGGCTGACTCCCCATCGTTTCCGAGCGGCGTGTGCTCACGCCGCGCTTTGCTGCTCCGCCTGTGAGGGCACTTTCGGAACGTACGGAAAGGTCCGCGACGGCTTCGAGGTCACCGATTCCTTGCCGATCCCGAGACGAACCGGAGTGTTGGCGGCCAGAGAGAACATCACGTCCGGCGCATTGTCTGTGAGCGAGCGGCCGTTCCAGCCGGCAAACCCGAACACCGCGGGCGCGCCGATCTCATAGGGAAGAATGTTGGGGCAAAACCGATGCGCCACTTGCTCGGCATAAGCGCGCGGATCTTCTGCCGTGCCGTAGGCGGCGACGACCCCGGCGATCGCATCCGTAACCCTCGGTCCGTGCGTCGCAAAGTCGTCATGGGGGCGGCCCGCATTCAAACGATTGCCCAGATCCTCGTTGAACTGAGTGAACAGGGGATGGATCATGGGCAGCCCAACCCGGTTAATCGAGCGCCATCCGCCGGCGTCGGTAGCCAGCGTGGACAGCGCCCAAATCCCAACTCGGCGGTTGCCGCCGGTGGCCGCGAGCAACTCCTCATCGGGCACCTCCAGCACCATCGCATACACGCTTTGGCCGGCAAACAAGTTTTTCGCGCGGGCGGGATCCCACCCGGATAGATTCACCGTGGTGCCGTCCTGGAAAGCGTGGCCCACGGCGTGCAACACATCCGGCTCAATCCAGAAGGGGTCTCCTGCCTTGTCCGCCCACACCCGCAGACCGGCAGGCGTGGTTGTGGTCTCGCCCGTGGTTCCCTCGGCGACCACGGCGCCGGGCGCATGCGGATCGACCGCCTCCCGCCCCTTCACGCACCTTACCACGTACCTTTGCCTCCCATCCTTGTCGCGCGCCTCAAAGGTCAGCCGATAGGTGATGTCCTCGATTGCATCCCCATTGGCATCGATTTTGAACTCGTACATTCCTTCCGGGTGGTAACCCGGCACGGGAATCGGACCGAAGATCGAATGGCACACGTTGATCACGAATACAGTGCCCGTTTGCCCGCGGAACACGTAGAGGTCGGTGATGTCGAGGCGGATGTCCTGGCGAGCGATGGGTGAATCCATGTGATGGGACATGGCGCTCCTTTCGCTTCAAGAGCAAGGGATGCTAACAGGAGCCAGAGAGTTCGTCCACCGCACCTCCGCTCAGCGAAGGCAGGCAAGGTTGCAACTGGGGTTTCTGCCGGCAAGTCCATTACACCAGATTGACCCCTGACTGGGGCCTCCGCCCGGTCTCATCCGCATGTAACAAGCCTACGCCTCGGCTCCCGAGACGCTCCCGCCGCGCAGCTTCTGGGGAGCCAGCACGATCAGGACTAACCCGATGACAACCAGCAGAGCCACGCCCACCAATTCCTCGCGTCGGATCATGTGGCGGAAGACTTGCACTGCCATGACGCCGGCGTGCGCAAAACTCGACCAGGCGGTGAAGGCGATCAGGCTGCGGTTCGCCGAGGGGTTACGTGACGCCAGCAGCAGGAAGACGCCAAGTGTGGCATACACGCTCAGCATCATCGCCAGCGAAGGCTCTTTGCGCAGAAACATTGTCATGGGATAGACCAAGGCCGAGAAAACCAGTCCCACCACCACCAACACGATCTTCAGCGTCCGCTCTCGCCACACGCCGCCCTCCCGTCACATTCTGTAATTCTGTAATGGAGAATCCTGCCTTTGAGCAGAACCGGCCACGATATTCCGCCCCGCGCTCCGCCTGTGTCAATGCTGACCGCCGACTGCCGAGCGCTGACTGCTGGCTCCTTCCAGGTGCTACACTCACGCCATGAGCTTCCCCACTCCGCCCGGCCTCAAGTTGATCAACGAGCCCAACTACCGCGACAGCTACGCCAACAGCGTGCAGGTGCGGGTCAACGTCTGGGATTTCTTTTTGGTCTTCGGCACCATGAAGCAGCAGGTGGAGAACGAAGTTGAGATCCACAATTTCCAGGGCATCTATCTGAGCCCCCAGCAGGCCAAGGCGCTGATGACCATCCTGCAGCAGAACGTGGCCAACTACGAGAAGACCTTCGGCGAGATCAAGCTGGATCCCGGCTTCGCTGCCACCGGCCCCATCAACTGACCCATTCCATGCCCAGGGATGCCAATAGCCTGGCCTTTCCCCCCGGCATCGGGCCGCCCCGGTGCGCCGGCAAGCTCATCGCAGCCGCCGAAGGCGTCGCGGGCGCCGCGGCCCTCTTCTTCTGCCTGGCGCTGCTGCACCTGCCGCTGTTGAATCTCCCCTACTTCTGGGATGAAGCTGGATACTACATTCCTGCCGCCCGCGACCTGCTGCTCTCCGGCTCGCTGATCCCGCATTCCACACTGAGCAACGCTCATCCGCCCCTGGTGATGATCTGGCTGGCGCTTGCGTGGAAGCTGTTCGGCTTTCGGCCGCTGGTCACGCGGCTGGCGATGCTGGCCGTCGCCGCCTTCACCCTCGCCGGCGTCTTCCGCCTGGCCCGCCAGGTTGCCAACCGGCAGGTTGCGCTGGGCGCGACCGCCTGCAGCGCGCTCTTCCCGGTATTTTTCGCGCAGAGTTCCCTCGCTCACCTCGACATGGCCGCAGCCGGATTCACCCTGTGGGCGCTCGCTTTCTATCTGCGCGACCGGCGCTGGCAGTCATCGCTGTTGTTTTGCCTGGCAGCGCTCGCCAAGGAGACGGCCATCATCGCGCCGCTTTCCCTGGTGATCTGGGAGCTCGCCTGCCCCCGGCTCGACCGCCGCTTGCCGGAGTTGTGCCTTCTCCCGCGCGATCCCAGGCGCACGGCCTGGCTGCTGCTCCCGCTCGTTCCCCTGGGCCTGTGGTTTGCCTATCACTATTCCAGGACGGGCTTTGTCCTGGGAAACCCGGAATTCCTCCGCTACAACCTCACCGCGACGCTGAATCCGCTGCGCTTCCTGGCGGCTCTGGCCGAGCGGCTGTGGCAGTTGCTGGGCTATCTCAACATGTTCGTGCTCACCCTCGCCACCCTGCTGGCCATGCGCCGCGCGCCACTCCTTGACCTGGAGCGCGCCGCCAACAAGGTCACCGGAAACGGCGGCCGCCAGGCGCCGCGGCCGCGCATCTCCATCTCCGTGCAGATGATCTTCGCCGCCGTCCTGGTGGGCTACCTGCTCGTGCTTTCGCTGATCGGAGGCGCGGTTCTGGCGCGCTATCTTCTGCCCGTCTATCCGCTGGCGATCATTATCTGCGTCTCCACCATCTGGCGCCGCCTGCCCTGGTGGCGCACTTTTCTGGGAGTAGTGTGCCTGGGCTTCGTGATCGGCCTGGTCACCAGCCCGCCCTATCATTTCGCGCCGGAAGATAACCTCGACTACGCCGAGTACGTTCACCTTCACCAGCGCGCGGCGCATTACGCCGAAGCGCACTATCCCCGGGGTCCGATCCTCACCGCCTGGCCGGCGTCCGACGAGCTCACTCATCCCTACCTCGGCTACGTCTCGGCGGCCATTCCGGTGGTGCGCATTGAAAACTTCTCCGCCTCCGAGCTGTTGGTCGCGCGCCAGGCCGCCGCCGGCTACGAAGCCGCGCTGGTGTTTTCCACCAAGTACGAGCCGCCTTACGGATTCCTTCTCCGCCTTCCCTACTGGCAGCAGCTCCAGCAGCGCTATTTCGGTTATCACCGCGACCTGCCGCCGGCTGCGGCAGCCCAGAAACTGGGAGGTCACATCGTGTGGACGGAAGCCGGCGCCGGCCAGTGGGCGGCCGTCATCGAGATGGACCGCGCGCTTAATGCCGCGCTTTGCCGCCCGCCAGCAGCTTGCGCGCCTGGCGGAAGATTTCGGTGAACATCTCCCGCGTCAGCTTCCCCGTCTGCGTGTTCTGGTTCGAGGGATGGTAGGAGATGAGCAGCGTCTTGCCGTCGGGCATTTTGTACTGCGCTCCGTGCGCAAAGACGAAGCCCGCCTTGCTTTTGAGCAGGCCTTTTCGCTTCAGGTGATTCAGGTACGCCTCAAACCCGATTCGCCCCAGCGCCACCACAACCTTCACCTTCCCCAGGATCTCCAGTTCCCGCTCCAGGTAGCCGGCGCAGTTGGCGATCTCCTGCGGGGTTGGCTTGTTGTGGGGTGGGGCGCAGCGCACCGTGGCGGTGATGTAGGCATCGATCAGCCTCAGGCCGTCGCCGCGATGGGTCGCGTTGGGCTGCGAAGCGAAACCCGTTGCGTAGAGCACCGGATACATGAAGTTGCCGGAGGAGTCGCCGGTGAACGGACGCCCGGTGCGGTTGGACCCGTGCGCTCCCGGCGCCAATCCCAGGATCAGCACCTGCGCCTGCGGATCGCCGAAGCCCGGCACCGGCTTGCCCCAATACTCCGACTCGCGATAAGCGCGCCGCTTCTCCCGCGCCACCTTCTCGCGATATGCCACCAGCCGCGGACACTGCCGGCAGGCCACCACCTCCGCGTTCAGGACCCGCAGCAGCGTTGCTCTCTCCTTGATGCTCGCTCCGGCTGTCATCCCACCGTCTCGAAAATTCCCACCAGCAGCTCGCTCGCGCTCAGGCCCGCGAGCTCCGCGTCGATGCTCTCGTACTCCGCGGCCGAATCGCGCTTGAAGCGCTGGTACGCCGCCAGGCTCTCCCAGCGGTCCAGGGTGAGATAGCGCCCGCGATTGGCAGTGTCGCGCACCAGCTCCGTGCCCCGATATCCCGTTCCCTTCCGAAAGCAGCGCACCCAGGTTCCCTCCGGCCCGTAGTGACGCTCGAACTCGGAAGCCTTGCCCTCAGCCACGCGAAACTCCCAGACAATGACGATCACCCGCCCCTTCCTTTCCCGTTTCGAATGCACAGCTTTGCACATCCCGCGCAAAGGCTTTGCCCGCGTGGTTTGACGATCACCCTCGCAACTCTTATATTCAAACATTGACAGCCGTAATTGGGCGGCTGCCCATTCCAAAACCTGAGGGAGACCACAAACTTCTGGTGGCAGAAGCGCAGATCAAATCCGCCTTGCAGCGTGAGGTCCAGGTCGTGGTTCCGGCCGAGGTCGTTTCCCAGGAGACTGACGCGGTTGTCGCCAAGCTGCAGCGTCTGGCCCGGCTGCCCGGTTTTCGCCGCGGAAAGGTGCCGGCCTCGGTGGTGCGCCAGCGCTTCGCCGAAGACATCAAGACCGAGCTGGTCGAGGCCCTGGTGCCCCGCTATTTCCGCATGGAGACGGAGAAGCAGGGCCTGCACCCGGTGTCCCAGCCTCGCGTCACCGACCTGCACCTGCTCGAAGGCGAGCCCCTGCGCTTCACCGCCACCTTCGAAGTGCTGCCCGAGGTCGAGGTCACGGGCTATTCCGAAATCCACGTGGAGAAGCCCGAGATCGCCGTCTCCGACGAGGAGGTTCAGCAGACGCTGAATCAGATTCGCGAGGAGAATGCCACCTACAGCGCCATCGAGGATCGCCCGGTTCAGGACGGCGACTTCGCCCAGGTGGCTTTCCGCGGCGTGCCCAGGGACGAGGAGGGCCAGCCGGTGAGCATGGACGACGTGCTGGTGGAGATCGGCGGCGGCAACACCCTCCCCGCCTTCACCGAGAATCTGCGCGGCGCCCGGGCCGGCGAGGAGCGCAGCTTCGAAGTGCGTTATCCCAACGATTTCTCCGATACGCGCCTGGCCGGCAAAGTCTTCGACTACACCGTCACCGTGAAAGCGGTCAAGCAGAAGCATCTGCCCGAGCTCAACGACGATTTTGCCAGGCAGGCCGGCAGCTTCGCCTCGCTCGACGAACTCAAGCAGAAGATTCACGAGAGCCTGGAAGCCGAGAAGAAGCACCGCTCCGAGCATCAGGCCAAGGACAGGATCGTGGAAGAACTGCTGAAGCTCAACCACATGGATGTGCCCGAGAGTCTGGTGGACCGCCAGGTGGATGTCCGCCTGGAACGCGGTCTGCGCGCCCTTGCCGCCCAGGGCATGCGCACCGAGGACATGAAGAAGATGGACTTTGGCCGGCTGCGCGCCGGTCAGCGCGAGGCGGCGGCGCGCGAGGTCAAGGTTTCCCTGCTGCTGGACAAGATCGCGGACAAGGAGAACATCGAGGTCAGCGACGAAGAGATCGAGAAGGAGATCGCCGCCGTCGCACGGCAGTCCAATCAGACGGTGGATGCGGTCCGCTCGCGTTTGACACAGGATGGGGCGCTGGATAGAATCCGCAACAGAATCCGCAGTGAGAAAACCTTAGATTTTCTGTACAGCCGGTCCGCCTGAGCGGACCTTTTTTGGGTTTTGCCTCTCCCATCCTTCTGCGCTTGCGGGGTGGCAGTGTAGGTAGGTGCATAAAACATGCTAGTGCCCATGGTGATCGAACAGACCGGGCGGGGGGAACGTGCCTACGACATTTACTCCCGCCTCCTGCGCGACAACATTATCTTCCTCGGAACACCCGTCGACGACAACGTAGCCAACCTGATCATCGCGCAGATGCTGTTTCTCGCCGCCGAAGATCCCGAGAAGGACATCCAGCTCTACATCAATTCTCCGGGCGGTTCCATCACCGCCGGCATGGCCATTTACGACACCATGCAGTACATCAAGCCGGACGTGATGACCATCTGCATCGGTCAGGCCGCCAGCATGGCGGCTTTGCTTTTGGCGGCGGGCGCGCCCAAGAAGCGCTTCGGCCTGCCCAACTCCCGCATCCTGATTCATCAGCCCTCCATGGGCGGGCTCTCCGGCCAGGCCACCGACATTGATATCCATGCCCGCGAGATCCTGCGCATGCGCGAACTCACCAACCAGTTGCTCGCCCGTCACTGCGGCCAGCAGCTGGAGAAAGTGGAAAAGGACGTCGAGCGCGACTTCATCATGAACGCGGAGCAGGGAAAAGAGTACGGAATCATCGACGACATTATCTACAAGCCGAAATAGAGGTCTTATATTGCGAGCACGCGGCGCCAACGTCCCGCTGGTTCCGACCCGCCTCGGGCGATTCGAGCCGGCCGCGCGACCTTGGGGGGCGACGCCATGTATGTAAGGAGTACCCGGTGAAATCACGCTCTGGTTCCGACGAAGTCTTGCGCTGCTCCTTCTGCCACAAGTCCCAGGATGCGGTAGCCAAGCTGATTTCCTCGCCCAGCGACTATCCCCGGGCCTACATCTGCGACGAGTGCGTGGCGGTCTGCAACTCCATCCTGGAGGATGACCGCACCGAGTCGCATGCCGCCGCCGCTCCCGACCATCTCCCCAAGCCCCAGGAGGTGAAGACCTTCCTCGATCAGTACGTGATCGGCCAGGAGCAGACCAAGAAGAAGCTGGCGGTCGCCGTTTACAACCACTACAAGCGGATTCACATGAACCGCCAGCGCACCGACGGCGTCGAGCTCTCCAAGTCCAACATCCTCCTCATCGGCCCCACCGGCACCGGCAAGACGCTGCTGGCCCAGACCCTGGCCCGCATGCTCGATGTGCCCTTCGCCATCGTCGATGCCACCACCCTCACCGAGGCCGGCTACGTCGGCGAGGACGTGGAGAACATCATCCTCAAGCTGCTGCAGGCCGCCAACGGCGACGTCGGCCGCACCCAGACCGGCATCATCTATATAGACGAAGTGGACAAGATCGGCCGCAAGGACGAAAACCCCTCCATTACCCGCGACGTCTCCGGCGAGGGCGTCCAGCAGGCCCTGCTCAAGATCCTGGAGGGCACCATCGCCAACGTCCCGCCCCAGGGCGGCCGCAAGCACCCCCACCAGGAGTTCACGCCCGTCGATACCACCAATATCCTCTTTATTTGCGGCGGCGCCTTTGTCGGCCTGGAGAAGCTCATCGGCCGCCGCGTGGGTAAGAAAAGCCTGGGCTTCAAGGTGGGTCCGGAAGAGGAGTCGGAAGTAATCTCGCCAAAGAAGCGCGATGTTGAGATGCTACAGCAGGTGCAGCCGCAGGATCTCATCAAGTTCGGGCTGATTCCGGAATTCGTCGGCCGGCTTCCCGTGGTCGGGGTGCTCGACGATCTCGACGAGGTCGCTCTGGTGGAGATTCTTACCCGCCCGCGCAACGCCATTATCAAGCAGTACCAGCGCCTGTTCGAGTTCGAGAACGTTCGCCTCAAGTTCAGCGACGACGCCCTCAAGGGCATCGCCCGCGAAGCCATGAACCGCAAGGTCGGCGCTCGCGGCCTGCGCATGATCCTGGAAGAGCTGATGCTCGACCTCATGTACCACCTGCCCAGTCAGAAGCGGGTCAAGGATTTCGAAGTCACCCGGGAAATGGTGGAGAAGCGCGACGTCTCCATTGCTATGATGGAAAAAGCGGGCTAATACCTCTCGGTAGTTTTACGGATCGGCCCCGGTAGGATAGGATTCCAACAGGACCTCATTGTGACCACAAATCGCGAGAAATTCGAAACCCGCAAGCTTCCCATGATGCCGATCCGGGATGTCGTCATCTTCCCCTTTATGATGACGCCCTTCGTCGTCGGCCGCGAGTCCAGCGTGCGTGCGCTGGAAGAGGCTTTGGGCGGCGACAAGAAGATCTTCCTGGCTACCCAGCACGACGCCAGCGTGGATGAGCCCAAGCCCAATGAAATCTACCAGGTCGGCACGGTGGTCAACATCGTGCAAAGCCTCAAGCTCCCCGACGGCAATATCAAGGTCCTCGTCGAGGGCATCGAGCGCGGCAAGATCCTGCAGGTGGTGGATACCGACGGCTACTTCGAAGCCACCGTCCGCACCGTCAAGTACACGGTCGAGACCAATCCCGCCATCGAAGCCGCCATGCAGCGGGTCACCGGGCTCTTCGAGCAGTACGTCAAGCTCTGCCAGTCGCTCAACTACGAAACCATGATCGCCGCCGTGCGCATGGAAGATCCGGCCAAGCTCACCGACACCATCGCCGCCAACCTCCAGCTCTCCATCGAGGAGAAGCAGGAGCTGCTGGAGATCTTCGATCCCGCCGAGCGGCTGAACCGCATCGCCGATGTGCTGGAGATCGAGATCGAGAAGCTCAACATGGACCGCGCCATCCAGACCCGCGTCAAGCGCCAGATGGAGCGCGCCCAGAAAGAGTATTACCTCAACGAGAAGATCAAGGCCATCCAGAAGGAGCTGGGCCGGGGCGAGAAGAGCGAGTGGGACGAGCTGAAGAAGAAGGTCGATTCCGCCGGCATGCCCAAGGACGTGCACGAGAAGGCCCTCCAAGAGCTCAAGAAGCTGGAGGCCATGCCGCCCATGTCGGCCGAGTCCACCGTCTCGCGCAATTACCTGGACTGGCTGCTGGCCGTTCCCTGGAAGAAAAAATCCAAGGAAATCCGCAACATCGATCACGCCGAAAAAATCCTCAACGAAGATCACTACGGGCTGGAGAAGATCAAGGAGCGCATCCTGGAATTCCTCGCGGTGCGCCAGTTGGTGAAGAATCCCAAGGGCTCCATCCTGTGCTTCGTGGGACCTCCGGGCGTGGGCAAGACCTCCCTCGGCATGTCCATCGCCAAGGCCACCGGCCGCAAGTTTGTCCGCATGTCGCTGGGCGGCGTGCGCGATGAGGCCGAGATTCGCGGCCATCGCCGCACCTACATCGGCGCCCTCCCCGGCCAGATCATCCAGATGATGAAGAAGGCCGGCACCAAGAATCCCGTGTTCATGCTCGACGAAGTGGACAAGATGTCCATGGACTTCCGCGGCGATCCCTCCGCCGCCCTCCTCGAGGTGCTCGATCCGGAACAGAATTACATGTTCATCGATCACTACCTCGACGTCGAGTACGACCTCTCGCAGGTCTTCTTCATCGCCACCGCCAACGTCATGCACACCATCCCCCCGGCTCTGCAGGACCGCATGGAAGTGCTGCGCCTGCACGGCTACACCGAGCCGGAAAAGCTGGAGATCGCCAAGCAGTTCCTGGTGCGCAAGCAGCGCGATCAGGCCGGCCTCAGCGACAAGAACTGCACCTTCACCGACGACGCCATCATCTCCATCATCCGCGGCTACACCCGCGAAGCCGGCGTCCGCAACCTGGAACGCGAGATCGGCAACGTCTGCCGCAAGGTCGCCCGCAAGGTGGTCAGGGACGGCGGCAAGTACAACATCACCGTCAACGCCGAGAATCTTCCCGAGTTCCTGGGCGTCATCAAGTTCCGCGACACCCTGGCGCACGAGAAGAGCGAGATCGGCCTGGTCACCGGCCTGGCCTGGACCGAGGTCGGCGGCTCCATTCTCAGCACCGAAGTCGCCGTGGTGGACGGCAAGGGCAAGCTCACTCCCACCGGCAAGCTGGGCGAGGTGATGCAGGAGTCCGCCCAGGCGGCCCTCACCTACGTGCGCTCGCGCGCCGCGCGCCTGGGCCTGTCACGCGACTTCTACCGCAATCTCGATATCCACGTGCACGTGCCGGAAGGGTCGATTCCGAAAGACGGGCCTTCGGCCGGCATCACCATCGCCACCGCCATCGCCAGCGCGCTGACCCGCATCCCCGTGCGCCGCGATCTGGCCATGACCGGCGAGATCACCCTCCGCGGCAAGGTTCTGCCCATCGGCGGGCTGAAGGAAAAGCTGCTGGCGGCGCACCGCGCCGGGCTGTTTGAAGTCGTCCTGCCCAAGGACAACGAAAAGGACCTCGCCGAGGTGCCCGAGAACCTGCGCAACGAGATGAACCTGCACTTCGTCGATACCATGGACGAGGTGTTGCAGGTGGCTCTCGAACAACCCCTGCCGCAATATCTGGCCGAGGCTGCCACCCAGCCGCCTCTGGCCGCCATTCCTCCTGCGGAAGGGCCAGCGGCGCACCAGTAACGCAGCGCTCAGCGCTCACCCGTACCCAGGTTAGCGCTGTAAGCCGCAATGGCCTGCGGTCTCATCTCGTTTGCGATCCATGCGTTCAGAGCGGAAGAACCGGATGATGGGTCGCTAACCGTTCTCCCAATTTGCCCGGCGCCTCTGGTTCGCGCCGCGCTTTTCGGCGTTGGCCTGGCTTCTGCTGATTGCTTCTGCTGATTGCTGAGTGCTTACCCCCGTTCGCGTGAGCCCGCTTTCGCATTACAATATTCTGAGCGAGAGCTTCCCATGTCCCAGTCACCTGCCCCGCTGCCAACCCCGAGAAAGGGTCTGGTTGGCCTGATTGCCGCGGTTGCTATTGTCCTTGGCGTCGTGATCTGGGTTCCCGCCATGCGCTGGTTCTTCCTGCTCAGCATTCCCATCGGAGGAGTGGTGGCGGTGATTCTCTACGTCTGGAACAAGCACAAGCCGGTGAAGGTGGAGGACGATCGCCCCCTCAAGCTGCACTGACCCTGGTCCTCTTCGTTTTCGCCCCTACCCGCCCGCGCCGCAGAGCGTGGCGGTGACCCACCCGAAGCCCAGCGCCAGCAGGATCACGATCAGAAACAGGGAGTAGTCCAAAAAAGCCTGGAAGATTCTCATGACTGCTGCTCCACGAACCTTCCCGCATGCTAGCCGGGACCCTGAACCCCACGATGTGAACCGGCTCACAGCCGCGTGGTTGAACTTCACACGAAGTGCGAACAGCGTTCAGCAATCAGCGGTCAGCAGTCCGCAATCAGCCGTCAGCACTCAGTAATTAGCTGCTGTGCCCCAGCTTCGCCGCGCGGTTCGGCGCCCCTGTGGCCCAGGTTAGCGCCGCGCGGTTCGGCGCTAACCTGGGTGACGATGAAACATCAGCTCCTGTCATCCTGAGCGAGGGCCGACCAAAAGGTCGAGGCCCGAGTCGAAGGACCTCGCGCTTCCCCACCCACACTGCTTTCAAGAAACGCAGCTTCACCCGCTCTGATTACTGATGACCGCGCCGCCTCACCTCGTCGTGACATGGCGCAGCTCACCACCCGCTGATTGCTGATTGCTGACTGCTGATTCCTTGTCAACCCCCCAATTCCGCCGCTTTCCCCCCATCTCCATGATCCCCCGGCGAATAAAGTTCCCCCCGCAATGTCCCATTTGCCCCCCGCAATTCGCTACACTGGATATATAAGGTGAAATCTGGCTTCGCCTCAGCCCTGTGGCCCAGGTTCGCGACGCGCGGTTCGGCGCTAACCTGGGTGACGATGAAACATCAGCTCCTGTCATCCTGAGCGAGGGCCGACCAAAAGGTCGAGGCCCGAG
>DATHDM010000337.1:0-2238 GCA_035319065.1 Terriglobales bacterium | reverse complement strand
CAGCTCCTGCGCCCGTTCCAGCATCAGCTTCACCGGCTTCCGATCGGCCTTCTTGGATAGCTGCGCCGCCGCCACCGTCCAGCGGTCCGGCGAGAACTTGCTGCCGAAGCCGCCCCCCACGTGCTGCTGATGCATGTGAATATTCGACGCCGGTATGCCCACCAGCGTCGCCAGTTGTCCCGGAATGCCCGACACATTCTGCGTCGAAACCTGCACGTCCAGGTGCTCGCCATCGGTCCATTCCGCCACCGCGCCATGCGATTCCAGGCAGCAATGCGTGATCACCGGAACCCCGTACAATCCCTCCGAGATCGTCACTTCGGGATCGGCGAAGGCCCCGTCCGGATTTCCCTGCACCTTCGCGTTCTGCTGCTTGTAGGGCGACTTCGGCCGGTTGTCGGGCGGCTTCACCTGCGCGCCCCGCAGCGCATCCAGCACCGCCTTCGGCGCGTTCTGCTTGGCCGCCTCATCCGCGAAGGGGCCGGGAGGAAACGTCACTCCCCGCGTCCTGATGGCGGTGATCATCTCCTCTTCGGGCACCTGGTTGGTGAACATCCCGATTACATCGTCGGGCGTGAGCGGACTGGTATCTGGCTCCACTTTTCCCGGCTCGGTCTCATCGTCCACAAAATGCGGCAGCACTTCGTATTCCACCTGGATGGCGCGCACCGCATCCCGAGCCTGGTCTTCGGTGGTCGCCGCCACCGCCACCAGGTCATCGCCGGCCCAGAAAATCTCTTTGCCCGGCCCCTGCAGGATCTCCACCGCCTTCACGCCCGGCATCTTCTCCGCCGCGCTGGTGTCCATGCTCTTTACCCGGCAGTGAGCGTAGGGAGAGGACAGCACCTTGCTGAACAACAGCCCCGGAGGATTCGCGTCGAAGGTATATTTTGCCCGGCCGGAGCTCTTGTCAGGAGCGTCCACACGCGACAGCCGCTGCCCGATCACACTTCGCTTTTGCGCCTCCGGCCAATCGTAGGTTGGCATCGCTAGGCCTCCTTCCCATGCGCCAGGTCAGCCATGGCGCGGCGAATTCCCGCGTAGGTTCCACAACGGCAGTAGTTGCCGCTCAGCCCCTTTTGCACCTGCTCGGGTGTCGGATGAGGATTCTTGTCGAGCAGCGCTTTGCTGGCCATGACGAAGCCGGGAGTACAGAATCCGCACTGCTGCGCGTCGTTCTCCATGAAGGCGCGCTGCACGGCGTGCAGATTGTCGCCCCGCGCCAGGCTCTCCACGGTTTCGATTCTCTGTCCCTGCGCATCGATCGCCAGCACCGCGCACGCATAAACCGCCTTGCCGTTCATCAGCACGGTGCACGCCCCGCACTCGGCCCGATCGCATACCTTCTTGGCGCCGGTCAGGTCGAAATTGTTCCGCAAGGCGTCGAGCAGCGTCACCCGCGGCTCCAGCTCGGCCGTGAATTTCTTCCCGTTCACCATCAGCGATACGGGCGTCGTCCCCGGGCCATACACCGGAACCTCCGCGCCCTCCACTTTGACCAGGGTGGGCCCCACCACCATGGGAACCGCGACCGAGATGCCGGAGATTTTCAGGAAATCGCGCCTCGAGACTCCCGACGACGCGGAAGATGGGTCTGTCGCTTTCGATTCTTCCTCGCGTTTCATTTGCCCTCCCAGTCCAACAATGCAACGCCGCGAGACGAGGCCTGGAAGCGGGTTGACCTGAATTACTGCCGAATCATGTACTGTCCGCTCCGCCCCAGCGGGCACACCGGCGCCCCGGGCTCGGATGTTTTGACTGAGTCATGACAACTTGGTTGCATGACGAAACGTTTTTTTGTTCGTAACCCCAAAGCAGAACTCAACCGAAGCAGAATGATGGACTTTCCGGGATAGCTTTGCAATTTTCTTGGATTCCGCAGTTCAATACGAGGCTCATTTTCTGCGCGAGACAGGCTGAGAGGTCACCCGCCTGAATGCTCCCAGACGCACCGCCCTGAGCCGCGACCGAACTTCCACGGCTGCGCCGCCAAACGGTGTCCAGCCGGATGCCTAAGTGCCGCGATACCCCCATGCCTGTTCTTCAATCACAGCGGAACCGCCTGCACACCTGCGCCCGCGTCTCCTAACCGCCAGAGACAGACTCCATCCGGCAGCGAGCTCCCTGGATCCGCCCTCCCGCGGCTCCGGTCCCAAAGAAAAGCAAAAAAAAGACCATCCTCCCCCAGAGGATGGTCAAGCAAAGGCCCAGGCACGTATGGGCCGCTTCGATTGAGCT
>DATHDM010000336.1:0-14395 GCA_035319065.1 Terriglobales bacterium | reverse complement strand
TTGATGACGGTGTACTTTGTCATCACGGCGCTGACCACCGTGCGCCCGGTGTCGTCATGGACCCGCGGTAGTAATGTTGCGGCGCTGGCGGTCGCCGTCGGACTCGCGATCGTCGATAGCGTCGGCGGCGTGAAGGCATGGGAAAGCCCTCGGGGTTTTCTCAACGGCGTCCCGTTCGCGATGTACTTCTTCGTCGCCACCGTCATGGCCCTGGCGGCGATTGGCGATGTGCGCATCATGCAATTCGGCATTCCGCGCGGCGGACCACGCCTGGCGCGGCATTTGTGGCGAATGTGCTTCGCGCTGTTCATCGCAGCCGGATCATTCTTCTCCATCCGCGAGCGGGTGGCAAAGATCCTTCCCGAGCCCTTCACGACCGCGCCGATGCGCACGCTGCCGATCCTGCTGCTGTTTGGCGCGATGTTCTACTGGTTGTGGCGGGTCCGCAGCCGCCGCCCGTTGCCGGTGCTTCTCCGACACGATTTGCTGCCGGTCACCACTCGCGGGAAGTGACGTTTCCGAATGGCCCAAATCCTGCTTGTTTGGGCGATCGTGTGGGCCAAAATTCTCTTGCACCGTCGAAGGTCTGTCGGGTCAATGAGCGGTCGCATTGATCCCGGCGGATGGGGTTGTATCCGCAAAAAAAGCCAGTTCGTGGTTTGTCGGAAATGCGGAAACTGACTAGTGGCCCCCCAACTGGTGAAAAATCGCCATTACGCCAACTATGCCGACGGGACACGCCCCTTCAAGGGTCAGCAGCGGTGGAGTAGCGGTTGCAGTCTTACAGACAGCACTCTCTTGCGCGGGAGAGGAATCGCAAGAGGCGTGTTTCCTTTCGTCAACGATCCTCACGCGCCCGACTTGATAAGCAAAACACTGCTTCCGGACACCCGCCCACCTCGCCAGTTGACGAAAGCAGGGTTTCAGTCGCGGGCACGACTACACCAGGTCCGCTATCTCGAGTTTCTCGCCTTTCCACGAAGTTTGAAACTGCTGCTCCACAAAGCCAGCATCGTAATCACGCTTCTGAGCCTTGAGGGCCTGATGCAGGCCGAATAGGGAGCGCGGATTGCGGGGATTGCGATCGAGGTCCTCACGGAAGACCTTCTCCGCCTCGGCCGGCGCGCCATTCATCAGCAAGGCAGCGCCCAACGATTCGCGTACAGGCGAAAACCAGTCGGGTGGCTCACCATAGTTGAGTTTGTCCTGAACCGCCACGGCATCACGAAGCATGGCGATTGCGGTGGGGTTGTCTTTCCTGGCCATCGCCATCTTGGCGCCCAGAACATCGCCGGCAATCGTGAGTATGTCCTTGGTTCGGTTGTTGAATGGCATCGCGAAAATCGCATCCGCGGGAGTTGCGTCCCGTATGGACAGCAATGTCCTGTATTCGGCCTCCGCGTCGCTGACTTTTCCCGTGCCCGCCAGTGCCATACCACGCGCGAAGTGCCAGTAAGTGGCAGTAACCTTCATGTCAGCATTCGGTTCTGGCGTTTTCAGAATGTCAGCCCACTTCTGAAAGCGCACGTTAACCGCAATCGGAATGGTCATAAAGGCCTCAAGCGGAGGCATGTCCTTCACGAGGGGGGCAACGTGGGCAGCCAGCGTGTCCGCCGCTTTCTTCGCTTCAGCATAGTTGCCACTCATACTGGCAACGCAGGCGATGAAGTGCAGATTGTGGCTGTAGTACATTGCCGGATAGATTCCCTGCACGCCACTGGCCTTGATGTACGCGCGATCGACGGCCGCGGCTTTCTCATTGGTCAGAGCCGCTTGCTCGTAGTCACCCGTGCGGATGTAGACATGCGCTGGCATGTGTACCAGGTGTCCCGCATTGGGTGCGAGAGCGGCCAGCCGGTTCGCCTCGGCAAGTGCGCGCTCGGGCGAGCGCGAGGCTTCCACGGCGTGAATGTAGTAGTGAACCGCACCCATGTGGTTGGGGTCGCGCTTGATCACCGACTCCAGCGTAGCGACGATTTCCTCCGTACCCTCGCGCGGCGTTCCATCCAGCAGCCACAGCCCCCAAGGATGCAAGTTCATGCCTGATTCAGCGAACAGAGTGGCTGCGTCGAGGTCGTCGGGAAATTCCTTCATGACTTCGCGCATGGCATCGTGATAGGCCTCTGCCGCGCTTCTGCGGTCCGAGGCATCTGCGGGGAAACGCAGAGCCATCGCCTGGATATAAGCCTTCTCGCTGGCGGAAGCGCCGGTCGCGAGGGCGGTTGCCTTCAGCATGGCCTCGTGCGCCTCTTTGAAGCGATCGTCACTTGCGGGGTCGTTGTAGTTCGGTCCCACAGCTTCGGCGATGCCCCAGTAAGCCATCGCCAGCTTGGGGTCAAGTTCTGCCGCTCGCCGAAAGGAACGCGCCGCCTCATCATGATTGAAGGCATAAATGAACCGCAGTCCTTGGTCGAAAAACTGCTGCGCTTGCGGATTGCCGGTTGAAACAGGATGGTGAAGGTCTCCGATTCCAGACACCAGGGTGGCCGGCTGGGACTGATTGTGAGCTGGATGCTGTTGAGCGGCTGCCCAGCCGCACAGCAACAAAGCAATCAAGGTGGATATGCAGTACTTCATGCCGAGGGTGCCTCCAAACCGCCGTCAATGCTAACCGCTGTGTCAATCAAAAAGGAATAATTTCTGTTCGGCTCTTGCCCGCAAGCGTGATTTGTTATGCGTTCCCCAATCCAGTTGAACCTCGTAATCCATCACGAATTGCGCAGAACGATGGGCGCAATAGCGTTGGTTGTTGTGGTGTTGTCCTACCGTGAAAGGGGGCGAGGGGGTTGTGCAGGAAACCGAACTTTACGGGATGAACCCGACCGTGCCGAGAATTCTTTGAAAACCGGGATCGGTGCGAATATTGTCGAAGCGCGGATCGGTGTTCAGCCACACCAGCCAATGAGTGCGCTCATCCGCTGCCCTCTGCAGCCAGCGAATCGCGTACTCTTTTTGGTTGAGCCCGGCACAAACCAGAGCAAAAGCATAGGGAGTCACGTACCTTTGAGAGCTCAGTCGCTCCATTTCTTGAAGGGTCCGATGTGCCTCCGCCGGGCGCTTCCACAGGCCATAAGCGTGCCCGGCCGCTGACAAGGTGGGCGGCCATTCCCTTAATGGCCCGGTCTGTTCAAATTCCTGCACCGCTTCGGCATACATACCCTTCTGCTCATAGGAGCGTCCCAACCAGAGGTGCGCCAAAGGGAAATTGGGGCTGACGTTCAGGACGGAACGCAGTTGTGAGATGGCGCGGTCGTATTGCCGTGCGTAATATTGCTCAAATCCGATATCGGTGGCAATCGGAACCGATAGCGGATCCAGTTCGGAAGCGCGACGAATTTCGGCTTCCGCTTCCGGGTAGCGACTGCGCGCGGTGAGAAAAACGCTGTACCAGTGGTGGGCGGTTGCATAGTTGGGGTTAGCGGCGATGGCGAACTTGAATTCCTGTTCGGCTCCCGACCAATCCCAGTCATAGTAAAGCTTGCAATATCCCAGCGAAGCGTGCGCCTCAGCGAGATTGGGATCCAGAGAGAGCGCCCGCTGGGCGGCTTCCTTAGCCTTGGGAAAACTATCTTTGGGCGCCCAGTAGCTGGTGTAGCCAAGAGCGGTATAAGCATCCGCGAGTCCGGAATAGGCTTCGGCGTAATTGGGATCGATCTGGGTCGCGCGTTGGAACTGCTCGACAGCCTGTCGCAATCCGGCCTCGGTCCGCTGGTTCCACAACGAGCGCCCGCGCAGGTAGCTCTCGTAGGCAGCAGGATCGACGGCAGCGCGATTCAATGTGCGCGCCTTCTCTTCGGGAGTGAAAGTGGCACGAATCTGGGTCGCAATGTCGCGAGCGACCTCACCCTGTAGACTGCGAATGTCGCGCAGATCGCGTTGGTACTCATCGGCCCAGAGGTGGTAGTCGCTACGAGCATCAATAAGTTGAGCACGAACCTGAACCAGGCCTGCAGAACGTGACACCGACCCTTCGATGATTCCATCGACCTTCAGCTCTTGCGCTATCTGGGGGAGAGGCTTCTGGACCGACTTGTACTGCATGGACGAACTACGCGAAATGACCTTTACGCTTTGCAGCTTGGCGAGTTGCGTGATGAGGGCATCAGTAAACCCGTCGGCGAAGTATTCCTGCCCTGGATCGCCGGAGAGATTAGCTAACGGGAGCACCGCCACCGATTGAATTGGACTGCGGGGAGGGGAACCATGGTGTCGCCAGGCGAAGAAAATTCCCAGAGCGACGAGAAACAGGGCGACCGGAGTTGCCAAGAGCAGACGAGAAGAGAGCTTCCGCTTCGGAATTTGGGCGGCTGTCCCAGCGCTGCCATTGGTAGTTGCGGCTGACCCAGAGCCGTTGGCCGCGACCGAGACCTCACCAATAAACCTGTATCCTTTGCCGACAATCGTCTGCAGAAGGCGGGGACGGTCGGCATCGTCCTCCAGCGCAATCCGAATCTTCCTGATTGCGGTATTGACGCTCTGTTCGGTGTCGAGGAAAACCTCCTTTCCCCAAAGTCGATCAACGATTTGCTGACGGGTAACCAATTCTCCGCGCCGTTCCACCAGGAAGATGAGCAATTCCATGGGGATTTTTTCCAGCCGAACGCTCTTTCCGGCACAACGGAGGTCATAGCCGCCGAGATCAAGTTCGAAGCGGTCGAACTCGTAGACGGTATTGACCACTCTCCACCTCCTCCCGGGGTCATGGTACCACTTATTTTTCAGCTACTTGAGTTCCTTAATGCCGTATTGAGGAAAGCTTCAGCCGCACTCCATTGCTGTAAGCGCTAGCGAGAAGTATGAACGCCGCGAAAGGAGCAACTTATGAAACCGAATCTCAGAGTGCTGCTGTCTCTCGTAGTATGTACGCTCATCTTCAACGCCCGTCTGGCCCGCGCCGGCGAGGGTGACAGTCTCAACCTCAATTCCGGGAATCTGTTATTCGAGTACGTGGGACAGGTAGTGAATGGCAATCCGACGGCTGTCTCCTCGAAGCAATACGGCAATCTGCAGGGCGTGACGGGTGTAGATCCATCGACGCCGTTGACCTTCTACACGGAAGCAACGACCACGAAAACCGTATCCAACGGGCCTCTGCGGATCCTCGATCGGGTGGGCACCACAACGATCTACCTGGCTTCCGCTCCGGGGGATTTCAGCAATCCGGATTCGTTTCGCTCGGGAACGGCGGTACAAGTTTCCAGCTTGCGACAGCAAGTAGTCGTCGATACTTCCACGGGTGCATTTTCGGTGGTGAATATCAACGTCATCGAGCATACCTATGTGTTCATCGCCGGGGATTCGTTCGTGCGGCTGGGAAGAATCGATGGAGTGTTCCGAACCGTGCTTAATGGACACCTGAACTCTCCGGGTTTGTCGCCAAGCGGATGGTTCGGGGGGTATGCCGTGGGTGCGTCCAAGTAACAGGAGCACGCTGGAGACATTAAGTTAGATGCAGGACGAAATTAGGTAGAGATCCGGGGCGAGGACAGCGAAGGAGGAATCCCATGGGATTCACTCCTTCGCTAACAGCATTTCAGTGTTTCTTATGCCAGGCAGAAGTTATAGCGAGCTTCCAGTCGCACACTATGCATGCGCTCGGCATACGATGATAGGTCTCGACCAGCCCGTTCACGTCAACGTTAACATCGGGAGGGTCGATGTGGGGTACCTTGTTCAGATCGAAATACAGACCGTATAAGTCATAGCTGATTTTGATATTTTCGCAGTCGCTAAACTCCATCCAACCATTTCAGGCTGAACCAAGACAGATCAGGATGCGACCGGGTCGAAGCGGTACAAAACCCAGGGCTCAGTTCGGATGTAATGTTGCGGCCCGTCTTCTTCCAGTTTTCTCCGTAATGACAGCAGAACACGAATGAACTCGGCGTGCTGCACTCCCTTCCTATTCCAGTTGGTGGATAGAAGGGTGGATGGGGTCACCAGCTTTTTAGGGTGCGAGGTGAGAAACATCAACAGATCAAATTCTTCGGATGTGAGCCGCAGCTGCCGCCCCCGGACGGTAGCGGTTCGCGCCAAGAGGTCAATGTGAAAGTCACCTACATCGATGCTATCGGCTGGCTGCTGGCCTTGCTCCTCGTGCTTCCCGGGAAATGGTCTTACGTTTGCGGCATGAGCCATGGGACCTCCTCCTTGGAGCTGTTAACTGCCATGGGCGAAGCAACCGGGCTCAGCAACCCCATTCGGCTTCGCCAGGCTTCGCGAACCAACGGCGCTGCTCCGGTTCGTCGTGGTGAGAATTGATTTCCAGCAACGCCAAGCGCGCTGCGGCAACCATGCGGCGCTGCTCATTGGCGGAGAGTTCGCCCCAGCTCTCGGCACTGGGCTGGTGGTTGCAGCCAAAATCGGCGGCCAGCGCCTCATGATAATGGTGAAAGAGTTGCGCAAGCTGTTCGGCGGAGACTTCCTTAAGGGACATAGCAATCATTCCTCGCTTTGATTGGATACTCCAGGACATAACGTTCGAATAAAAGGTTCATAAAAGAACCATAAAGCAGGGCTCCGGGTTTTACTTTGCCAGTCGAAACAGAAAGGAGTAGCCCGCTCCAACGAACACGTCGGGCGCCGCGCGCGAGAGCCCCGCTGCGACGTGGAAGTCGATCTGATGTCGCGGCGCGATCCTGTAGGCGCTTCCGAAGTGGAGCAAATGACGGGGGCCGCCGCGGCGAGGAAAATCACCGGCATACTCCGCAAAGGCGTCCCAAGACCTGGCAAGTGAGCGGACGAGATAAAACGTGGATTCGCCGGTGAACACGTGCTCGCCCGCCTGGGTGGGCCAGTAGAAGGCGACCTGACCGCCGGCCGTCCAATTTGCAGAGAGCTTGTGGGACCAGGGAAATTGCAGGCCGGGATCATAGCCATGACTGGAGATGTCGTGGGCTCCGCCAGGCAGGCTGAGGAAAAAGATGACAGAGAGGTCGAGACCGCGCATTGGCCCCAGTTGATGTTTGGCCCCGATTGCGATGTCGCCAAAACCGGAGGCAGCTCCGGTGCCGAGGTCCTGAAAATAATTCGGAACAGCCAAGCGAAGTTCAGTCTTGTTGAACAGTCCGTATCGAAGGGAGCTTTCGGGAAGATCAAGAATGTGCTGGCCATCATTGCTGGTGATGAGCAAGCCGTTTTCGATCTGGAGGACGGCCTTGGGCACGACGACGCTTGAGTTCGCGACGGAGGGGCGGTCGGTAGAAATCGGCTGCTGCAGATCAGCAGGGTTCTGGGCGCCCAATGGAAAGGCTGCCAGCAGGAGGGTGAGGAAAAGGGTGCGCGCCCGCGATGTTCCGCCATTCAACAAATCATGCCTCCTTTGTCTGTAGCCCCAGGGCATGCGACCCCTTATTGTAAGATCGCTCTCCCGGAGGCCTAGATGACCGTTCTCGTATCCTCGTCAGCAGCGAGGCGCTCTCTGCTTGGCGCGATCACGCTATTCATGGTTGGGCTCATCACGGCGCAAGCTCAGTCGGAGAAACCTGAGAAAGCCATTCGTATTCCGAGCTCGGGCGGAGAAGTGGTGATCGCAACGGCGGCGGAAAAAACGATTGCCTACGACCAATACCACTATTCGCCCGCACGCCGGGTGGGCGACACACTGTATGTCTCTGGAGTGGTAGTGGGCCGGCGCGAGGGAGAGGGGAAAGACGTTGCTGCTTTCAAGGCGCAGGTACGGCGGGCATTTCAGCGCATCCAGGCCACCCTGGAGGCGGCGGGCGCCAGCTTCGACGATGTGGTCATGCTGAACACGTTCCATGTCTGGCAAGGGCCAAACTTTGAAGGCGATCGGGCGGCGCAATTCGCCGCCTTCAGCGCCGTGAAGGACGAATTCATGAAGGCGCCCTACCCGGCGTGGACGGCCGTGGGAACGACTGCCTTGATCCCCGACTCAGGGATTGTGGAGATTCAGGCGATTGTCCACCTGAACAAATGAACCCTATGAAAGGGCGGAGCGCGAAGACAGGAGATCCCGGGTCTCGCCAAGCGCGAGACCTGGGGCTCTCGGCAACCGGTTGTTAAACACCCTGGAAAACCAATCCGGCGAACATACGGGGGCTCATGAAGCCACCTCCCCACTTGGCATCCCAGGCTGCGGTCGGTCTGGCAGCAACAATTTCATCGAGGGATCTGCCTTGCTTCTTAAGAGCCGCCACTCTGTCGCGGGCAGTAACCAGCAGGTCGCGATAGGCCGCAAGTTGAGACTTGTCGGCAACGGGACCGTGACCCGGGATGACGATCATCTTGTCGGTGAGTCGGGTCAGATTGGCCTCGGTGGCACGAATCATGCCGTCAATGCTGCCGCCGCTGGAGTAATCGATGAAGGGGTAGTAGCCGTTCCAGAAGGTGTCGGCGACGTGAAGAATGTCAGCGTTGGCGAAGTGAATGGAAATGTCGCTGTCAGTATGAGCCGGGGGATAGTGTTGCAATGCGATTTTCTCGCCATTGGCGTCGAGAGCGCGCTCGGTTGCGAAGACCTCGGTGGGAATCGCGCCAGCGGGCGAGGGTGGAAAAGTAAAGGCCCATCCTTCAACCCTGGTGGCGGTGGAGAGATGTTTGCGGGTGTTCTGGTGAGCGAGGATGGCGGCGCCAGCAGAGTGCAGCCATTCATTGCCGTCGGTGTGGTCGAAGTGCCAATGGGAGTTGATCAGGTGTTGGACAGGATCGGTGCTAATTCTGGCGAGAGCATCGGCAATCTTTGGATGTGCGCCGGCAAAACCGGAATCGATGAGGACCTTACCGTCGCGACCGTGGAGGACAGCGATATTTCCTCCGGCGCCAAGGAGAACGCTTATGTTGCCCCGCAGTCGCTGGACGGTGATGGTGGCACTTGCTGCGCCGTTCCGCGCTTTCTCCACGAGGCCGGGTGCGGAGACAACCTCGGTCCCAGCGAAGAGGGCGTGTGGAGCGAGCAGACCGGCGGCGCCAGCAAGGCCGGTGGATGCGAGAAAGCGGCGGCGAGACATATCGTGACCCAGTTGCATGCTCATGGGAGCCTCCCCCCTTCTCCTGCATGAGTCATACATCATCCTGATCCTGTCAGGAATTTCAAGCGCGCAGGAGATCGCCGGCCCAGAGCACGAAGAGCTGCGCCTGCAAACAGGAGATCCCAGGTCTCGCGAGGCGCGAGACCTGGGGCGGTTCCTGGTCGTCAGAACTCAATCCGCAGGGCGAGCTGGCCGGTGCGGTTGCCGGCGTTTTCGGCGGTCTGAACGCTGGTGATCTTCCCGAAGGTGGCGGGGGAAGAGACGTCGGTTGAGGGAGGAGCATAGTTGAGATGGTTGGGCAGGTTGGTGAAGGTGCTCTCGAACTTGATTCGAGCCTTTTCGCCGATGGCGAAGGTCTTGGAGAGGCCGCCGGCAATCGCCACCGTACCGGGGCCCACGAGACTTCCCACGCGGCAGTTGCCGGTTGGTCCGGCAGGAACAGGATTGAAGGCGTCGATATTGAAATATTCGTTGACGGTGGGATGGGCGAGGTTGCCGTTGGCCACGCAGTCGGGCCGCTGGAGCGCGCCACGATAAACCAGGTTGAGATTTCCGGCATCGTAGCTGGGGCTGGTGATGGGAGTCAGAAATGGACCCGTCTGCCACATGCTCACGGTGCTGACGGACCATCCACCGAAGATGGCTTGCGGCACCGAGCTCATATGGTTGAGGAAGTGGCGGCCGTTACCCACGGGAAGTTCGTAGATCGCCGAAACCAGCACCCGGTGACGGCGCACCGCCGCCACGTCGCCACGATTGGCCGCCAGGTCGAAGCGGTTGGCCACCGGCGTCCCATAGATGATTTCAGGAGAGAAGGCAGTGGGAGCGTCTCCCCCGACGTTGCCCAGGCTCTTGGCCCAGACGTGACTGGCTTGCAGCGTCAGGCCGCCGCGGCTGCGGTGGTTGATTTCTGACTGCAGGGCCTGGTAGTTGACCGAGCCTTGATTCTCGGAGGAGAGAATGCGGCCCCAGTTCAGATAGGAGCGCGGATTGGGATTCGGCGCTAGCGCGCTGGGCTGGACCTGGTTCAAGTCCACCGTCTGGCTCATGCGGAACGAGTTGGTGCCGACGTAGGAGACGCGCAGGGTGGTGTCGCGAATCAATTCCCGCTCCACGGTCAGGTTCCACTGTGCGGACTGGGGATCGCGATAGTTGATGGGGGTGTTCTGGTAGAAGTCGCCGGTGCCGGCGGTGGTCAGGGGATTGTCGGGAGTGCGGACGTTGGGAAACTGGTAGGCAGGTTGGCCGCTCTGTATGGCGTTGGCAGTGGTACGTACGACGCCAACGCTGATGTTGGTGGTGTTGAAGGAAAGCTGCCCCAGGTTGGTCATGGTGAAGATGCCGAAACCGCCGCGGATGACGGTCTTCTCGTCGCCAAATGGGCGATAGGCGAATCCGATGCGCGGCTGAAAGTTCTTCTTGTAGAACTCGCGGACGCCGGGGCCGAGACTTTGCGAGGCGGCGGATTCCACGGGGCCGCATGGGAGCGCGGGATTGGCTACTCCGTAGGGGTTGTAGGTCCCGGCACAGGCATTGATGGACTCCAGGAATCCCTGCACGGGAACGTTGTGATCGGGAACGATGACGCCGCCGTTGCGCTTGTCAAAGGCGGTGAGGTTGTTGAGCGGGCTGACGAAGGGCGGCAAAGCTTGCCAGCGAAGGCCGAAGCTCAAGGTCAGGCGGGGATGGATGCGCCATTCGTCCTGAGCATAGAGGCCGGTCTGGATGGTGTGGGCAAGGACATCGGGACCCGACTGTGCCACGTAGGTCTTAGCCGGCAATCCCAGCAGAAAATCGGCGAAGGCGGACTCGCACAGGTAGGGAGCGGTGGCGGCAGGATCGCCGCAGGCTTTGTTGCCGGTCAGGGCGCCGGAATTAAAGGTGAAAGCGCCGAAGTCGTCGGAACCGCCAAAGCTCTCGATGTCGGCATAGGACACCCGCCGCACGTCCACTCCAAACTTCAGGCTGTGCTTGCCGCGGGCCCAACTCAGGTTGTCGGTGAACTGGATGGTCTGCGATTTGGTTACGCCGGCTTTGTCGCGGCCAATCGGACTGAGGCCGGTGCCGTCAATGAAATTGAAGGTAGGAAAGGCGGCGGCGTTTGGGTGATCGCTGAGATCGAGCCCGAGCAGGCCTAACTGCTGCACCGCGGCCGCACCCTGGATGGGAAACTGCACGCCCATTCTGAATTGCGACAGGCCGAAGCGCGCCTCATTCACCAGGGTGTTGGTGATCGCGTAATTGTGAGAGAAGATCAGGTTGCGATCGGTCTCGCTGTCCTGGTCGCCGGGAAGAAGGGCATTGGGAAGGGTCGTAGAAATGTTCTTGGCACTCCAGCGCACGTAGAGAGACTGCTTGGCGGTCAGGGTGTGATCGACGCGAATGTCGTAACCATCGGTGTTGCTGGGGGTGGGGGTCTGCTGCAGGTAATTGGCGCCTGCCGCAGGCGAGTTGGGCAGCTGCGTCAGGTAGTTCTGCAACAGCGACGCGGAAGTGGCGCTAACGCGATTGGCGGGAATGGTGTTGTTGGCAAAGGGCTGGCCGGTGAGCGGGTCAACCACCCGGCCGTAGACGCCGGTCAACTCATTCAGGTTGCCTGCCCGCATGGCCGGGGTGGGCACGTTCAAGAAGAGCGGGGTCACGGTGCGGCGGCGATTTCCCTCGTAAGCCACAAAGAAGAAGGTGTGGGGCGTGTTGCCGGTGAGATGAGGAATCCTCAGCGGTCCGCCCAGGCTTCCGCCGAAGGTGTTGAATGCCTTGTGGGGCTTGCTGGGAAAACCGTAAGTGGTGGCGTCCAGGGCGCTGTTTTGCAGGTACTCGAAGGCGCTGCCATGAAAGTGGTCGCCCCCGCTCTTGGTAGCGATGGTGACATCGCCGAGCTGAGCAAATTCGGCATTGTTGTTGAACTGCGAGACTTTGAACTCGCTGATGAGCTCCGAGGAGGGGTTCATGTTGGCGAGAGCGCCGTTCTGGCGGATGTTAACGGTGGAAGCTCCATCGACGGAATACTGGACTTGAGAAGGCAGGCCGCCGCCGATGCTGACGTTGCCGTTGGCGTCCTGCTGGGTGCCCGGGACGGTGGTCAGCATGGCCATGGAGCTGGTGGTAGCGCCGCGGTAGTTGACCGGGAGTTGAGAGATCTGGATGAAGTCCTTGGACTCGGCGAGGGTGGCGCTCTCGGTGTTGATCATGGGCGCGGTATCGCCGACCTCGATGAATTCTGATCCGGTGTGCACTTTCAGCGAGAGATCGGCGCGCAGAGTCTGACGAGCTTCGAGTTGCACGGATCCGAGTTTGAGGGTGGTGAAACCGGCAGCGGCGGCGGTGATCTCATAGCGGCCGGGCTTGACGTTGAGGAACTGAAAGGACCCGTCCATTTCCGAGGCGGCATCGCGCGCAGACTGTTCTTCCAGGCTGAAAAGCGTGATCTTGGCATCAGGAATGACCAGCCCAGTGGGATCCTTTACCACGCCCACGATCGAGGCGAAGGTGGACTGGGCATGCGCCGGGGAGAGAACAACGGTACAAGCCAACAGAATCGAGACAAGCGACAACGTTCTAAACACGGGATGCACCCTCCGAGCAGAGCCGAACTCGCTGCTCTGTTTGCGGTTCCGACTGCGACTGCCGACTCCAATTCATGAGAGGACACAAAATCCTCTGCGCTTCCTTTACGCATAAGCTGGTTGCCCAGCGTCAGGAATTAACGGGAACCCGGTTTTATGCGAAGCAAGAGCGGGAGTTATCAGCGGTCGAACATCTTTCCCTCACGAGGCTACTGTTGGTGCGGGCAATGTGAATGTTCAGTGAGGGGACTGTAGCCGGACTCGTATAAAGAACTCGTAAAGGTTGCATGAGAAATTTGTATGGCGCCCATAGATAGTTTGTATAGCGCAAGCGGGCGCCGAGGTTGGGCTGGTGGTGAGGGTGAGGCCAGGGCGCAGTTGTCCCACTAACCGGATGGGTTACGTGCGGGGGTTAGGCTATCTGGATAATTGCGCGGCCGGGCTCAGGCGTGCAGCATTTTTGCAACCGTTTCCCGAAGGAGAGTCCAATTCCTATGGGGCGCTTTACCCAAGCGATTCTCTATATCGGCTTGTGCGCGATCGCGCTGGTATTGGTGCTGCCGCAGGTGGACCTTCTCGATGCTGCGGGCGGGCCCGCGCTGATCAAATGCCACCACGGGAAGCATTCGCAGCTGCGTTCGATGAGTGTCCCGATCCTCCAGGGTTCCAGGAGAACACTGGCGGCTGGAGGGTGGAAGACCGTGGCCAGGCCGGCGCCTACGGACTCGCACTCCTTGCCGAGTCTGCTCTGTACCCTTCGCTGCTGATTTCTGTCGGAACCTCCGCAAAAAACTGACGAGGAAGGCGGAACCGGGCTGTCAGGCCGGGACCACCCTGTCTTCGCCCACCACTTCGTGTTCGTCGCATGGCTGTACCAACAGGAGGATATTCAATGATCAGGAAAACCGTATGGCTGGTTGCCCTGGTGATCGTGGTTGCGGGCCTGGCGCCGCTGGTGGCGGCGCAAGGCATCAATGACGTTTACTGGGTCAACTACTACTCCAACCGCTACGCGTCCGTCAGTGCGTATGACCAGACGGTCCGCATCATCAATCCGGGAGAGCAGGGCACACCGCTCAGCTCGGGTCATGGCACGGTGTGCGCCGACATTTACGTGTTCGACGCCACCCAGGAGATGACCGAATGCTGCGCGTGCCCGATCACGGCCAACGGGCTGCTGACGCTGTCGGTGAACCATGATCTGACCAGCAATCCGCTGCAGGGCTGGCCGCCGGCGCCCAATGGGGTGATCAAGATCGTCTCCGACAACCGGGCGAATTGCGATCCCACCAGTCCGGTACCGACTCCTGACCTGCGCGCGTGGGGTACCCACCTGCAGCGCCCGGGCGGCGAGATTCTGGTGACCACGGAAGATGAGTTCGAGGCGGCGCCATTGCAGCAAAACGAACTCTCGTTCCTGGGACAGGCGTGCTCGTTCGTGCAGTTCCTGGGCAGCGGCAAGGGCGTGTGCTCCTGCTCCAAGAGCGAGTTTTAGTTCGGGCCAAGGACAACAGCTCAATCGAAGCGGCCCATACGTGCCTGGGCCTTTGCTTGACCATCCTCTGGGGGAGGATGGTCTTTTTTTTGCTTTTCTTTGGGACTGGAGCCGCGGGAGGGCGGATCCAGGGAGCTCGCTGCCAGATGGAGTCTGTCTCTGGCGGTTGGGAGCCGCGGGCGCAGGTGCAGGCGGTTCCGCTGTGATAGAAGAACAGGCATGGGGGTATCGCGGCACTTAGGCATCCGGCTGGATACCGTTTGGCGGCGTAGCCGTGGAAGTTCGGTCGCGTCTCAGGGCGGTGCCCTGGGAGCACTCAGGCTGGTGACCTCTCAGCCTGTCTC
>DATHDM010000335.1:0-5183 GCA_035319065.1 Terriglobales bacterium | reverse complement strand
CCCAACCCCGAGCTTGGCCTTGGGCGCGGGTTTCTTCACCGCCGAGGGCTTCGGGCCTTCGGCCTTCGCCCCGCTCCGGGCTCCCCCGAGAAACCGCGCCCAGCCGTATTCGGCCGTCGGTGTTTCATCGCTAAGCGCCTTCTTTACCGCCAGATCCGCCACGTGGTTCACGATCCAGGTGAAGTTTTCCGCACCCACCGAATGGTAGTCCGCGTCCGGCGCCGGGTTCATGAAGTCGATGGCGTAGGGGATGCCATCCTCCACCGCGAACTCCACTGTATTCAGATCGTAGCCCAGCGCCCGGCAGAGGGTTAAAGCGTCTTTTTCGATGCGCGCGATCAGCTTTGCATCCACCGGCTCCGGTTGCTTCACGTAGCGCTCGTGATGCGGCGCCCGCGGGTTGTACTGCATGATGTGGACGTGCTCCTGCCCCACCACGTAACACCTGAAGTATTCCTTGAAGTTCACTGCCTTCTGCAGCGTCATGCACAGATCGCGCGTCTGGTCGTAGGCGTGAAACAGCTCCTCCGGCGAATTCACCTTGTACACGTCCCGCCACCCGCCGCCGTTGAACGGCTTTAGAAACGCCGGGAAGCCCACGTAGGCGAACACCTCTTCCCAGTTCATGGGAAAGATCAGGTTCCGCATCGACTGGTCGGTGGTGCCCGGCGGATGCTGCTTGTGCGGCAGGATCACCGTCGGGGGTATGGCCACTCCCAGCTTCTCCCCCAGCGCGTAGTTGAAGAATTTGTCGTCCGCGCTCCACCAAAAGGGATCGTTGATCACGATGGTCCCCGTCAGCGCCGCATTCTTCAGATAGGCGCGGTAGAACGGGATATCGTGCGAGATACGGTCAATGATCACGCGGTATCCGCTCGGTTCCGCCATGCGGATGCCGCCGATCTTGACGAACTCCGCCGTCACATCGGGCACGCGCAGCGTCTTGATCTGCTCTACCACCGCACCCGGAAAGGTGTTCTCCATCCCGAAGATGATGCCAATCTTCTTCACTGCCTCTCCTCACCCGCTCTCGACATTGTAAGGGAACCCTGAAGGGAAATCATCGCCAAATCCTCTGTTTACGCCACCTCCCGCTCGATCCGCCCCCAGCAATGCGCCCTTGGCTTGCCCGAAATGCTCATCCCGCCCTGCTTCCTCCGACCTCGCTCCCTCGACCTTGCGGATCGCCGCGCACGGAATGCCGTTCTTACGGAAAGTACGCCCGCGCCATCTTATGCCACCACGGCCAGTCGTGCCCGGTGTGGTCCCCCCACACGTCCAGCCGATGATTCATGCCCTTGTTGCGCATGGCCGCCGCCAGCTTCTCGTTCTGGTCCCAGCACATGTCGTGCTCTCCCGTCGCCAGGATGTAGAAGTTCCGCCGATACCGTTCCAGGTACCACGGGTCGCCCATGTTCGGCAGGAAGTGCTGCGGACAATTGAAGTAGCAATCGTTGTCGTAGTATCCGTCCAGGAATTGCTGGATGTCGAACGCCCCGCCCATGCTCACGCAGTGGGTCACCAGGTCCGGATGCCGCAGCGCGAAGTTCACCGCGTGATATCCCCCGAAGCTGCATCCTGAAGTCGCCAGCAGGTGCGAGATGCTTTTCTGCCGCACCAGCGCCAGCACCTCGTGCAGCAGGTAGTCCTCGTACTGCATGTGCCGGATCACCCGCCAGCGGGGATGCGCGCCCCGGTTGTACCAGCTCTCGCTGTCCACGCTGTCAACGCAGAACAGCTGCATGTGCCCGGCCTCGATCTTGTCCCAGGCCGCGCCCACCATGCCGCGATCCTCATATTCGTAAAATCTTCCCTGGGACGTGGGAAACACCAGGATGGGCAAACCCGCGTGGCCGAAGATCAGCATCTCCATGTCGCGGTTGAGTCGTGGCGAGTACCACTTGTGATATTCGCGGTTCATGCGGCTTGTAACTTTCCTCGCTTAGGGAAGTCCCATAGTTTAATCTGGCACCACCTGACTTGCTGCACTACTCATCGCGGAGGACCATCGTTCAGCGGCGCTCCGCGCGCCCTGAACCAGGCCATGGTTGTTAAATTCCTGGGTTCCGCCACCACCGACGCACCTCCGTCAGCGGCAGAGGTGCGCACCACTGACCTGCGCAAGCATCCCAAGTTTCAGTCCCGCCTGCTCTCCGGCGAGCGCGAACTTATCGTCTATCTTCCCCCCGGCTACGATCGGCAACCCCACCACCGCTATCCCGTCCTCTATCTGCACGACGGCCAGAATCTCTTTGACGAGACCACCGCCTACGTCCCCGGCATGGACTGGAAGGTGGACGAGACCGCCGAGAGCCTCATCACCCAACATGCGATCCAGCCGCTCATTATCGTCGGCATCTATAACGCTGGGGTGCACCGGGTGGATGAATATACACCCACCAAAGACCCCAAGCTCGGCGGCGGGCGCGCCGATCTCTACGGCCGCATGCTGGTGGAAGAGGTCCGCACCTTCATCGACCAGCGTTATCGCACGCTGGATGGCGCCGCCAACACCGGCCTGGGAGGCTCTTCCCTCGGCGGGCTGGTCAGCCTCTACCTGGGCCTGCAATATCCCGATGTTTTCGGCAAGCTCGCTGTGCTGTCGCCCTCGATCTGGTGGGGCAACAAGGCAATCATCGGCATGATCAAGAAGGCCGACCCAAGACCTTCCTTGCGGATCTGGCTGGACATGGGCACCAAGGAAGGCTCCCGCGGCCTCAGCGACGTCCGCCTGCTGCGGCGAACCTTGGTGGGGAAGGGTTGGACCGAAGGCAAGGACCTCCACTACGAAGAGGTCGCTGGCGCCGTTCACAACGAGGCCGCCTGGGCCGCGCGCGTCGGACCGGTCCTCCGTTTCCTCTTCCCCCTCTCCTCCCCGCCCGAAACCACCTCATGACTCGCCAGCCGCGTAAACCGATACGGTGAGAACGCAGTTTTGCTCTTTACCAATTACACTATTCCTGATGAATACGCTGATCGTTGTCACTGCTCTCGTCATTGCCTTAAGCGCTCTTGCCGTACCTGCCTCCGCTGCGGAATTTGGCCCCGACAACCCGTTCTTCGCTTCCAGCTCATTGCCCTTCCACGCGCCTCCCTTCGACAGGATCAAGGATGAGGATTATCAGCCGGCGTTAGACGCTGGCATGGCCGAGCAGCGCAAGGAAGTGCAAGCGATTGCCGAGAATCCTGCGCCCCCCACCTTCGACAACACCGTTCTCGCGCTGGAAAAGAGCGGCCAGTTGCTGCGCCGTGTGCGTCCCATCTTTTTCGCCGTTGTCGGCGCCAACACCAACCCGACTCTGCAGAAGGTCCGCTCCATCGAGGCTCCCAGACTCGCGGCTCACCAGGATGCTATCTACCTCGACGCCAGGCTGTTTCAACGCGTGGCCGCCGTTTACAAACAGCGCCAATCGCTCAATCTCGATCCGGAGTCGGTGCGCCTGGTCGAGTACTACTACGACGAGTTCGTGCACGCTGGCGCCAACCTCAGCGAGGGCGACAAGACCGAACTGAAGAAGGTCAACGAGGAGTTGGCCTCCCTCTCCAACACCTTCAGCACCAAGCTGCTCGCCGCCACCAAGGAGGCCGCTTACCTCACCACCGACAAGGCTACCCTGGCGGGCCTCAGCGACGCTCAGATTCGCGCTGCCGGCGAGGCCGCGAATAACCGCAAGCTCGAGGGATTCATCCTGCCCTTGCAGAACACCACCCAGCAGCCTGATCTGGGGGTGCTGAGCAATCGCGACACCCGCCAGGCCCTGTTCACCAACTCCTGGAACCGCGCCGAGCGCAGCGATGCCAACGACACTCGCGACACCATCGCCAGAATCGCTCAGCTCCGCGCCCAGAAAGCCAAGCTGCTCGGCTATGCCAATTTCGCAGCCTGGAAACTGGAAGACCAAATGGCCAAGACCCCGCAAGCCGCGCTGAAGTTCATGGATGCCCTGGTCCCGCCCGCAATTGCCCGCGCCGCCGGCGAGGCCCAGGACATCCAGGCCGTCATTGACCGCCAGAACGGCAAGTTCACCCTTCAGCCCTGGGATTGGGATTTCTATTCTGAGCAGGTGCGCAAGGCCAAGTACGATCTCGACGAGTCGCAGGTCAAGCCCTATTTCGAGCTGAACAACGTGCTCCAGAATGGCGTTTTCTACGCCGCCAATCAGCTCTACGGGCTCACCTTCAAGGAACGCCACGATCTGCCGGTTTACGCCCCGGGCATGCGGGTGTTCGAGGTATTCAACGCTGACGGCAGTTCCCTGGCGCTCTTTTACTGCGACTACTTCAAGCGCGACAACAAGCAGGGTGGCGCCTGGATGAACAACTACGTCGACCAGTCCAAGCTCTTCGGCTACCGCCCGGTGGTCTCCAACGTCGCCAACTTTGCCATGCCGGCTCCCGGCGAGCCCGCCCTGCTAAGCTCCGACGATGTCCGCACCATGTTCCACGAGTTCGGCCACGCGCTCCACGGTATGTTCGCCAACACTCAATACCCGGTTCTCTCCGGTACCCAGACGGCGCGCGACTTCGTGGAGTTTCCCTCCCAGTTCAACGAGCATTGGGCCACTTACCCGGCGGTGTTCCAGCACTACGCCCGGCATTACAAATCCGGCGCACCCATGCCGGCGGAGTTGATGGAGAAGATCAAGAAGGCGGAAAAGTTCAACAAGGGGTACACCATCACCGAGGTGCTGGCCGCTGCCGAGCTGGACATGAAGTGGCACACCCTTCCCCCATCCGCAGCCCTGCAGAAGCCCGACACCTTTGAGGCACAGGCGCTGGAAGAGACCCGCCTCGCCATCCCCTACACGCCGCCGCGATATCGCTCCACCTACTTCAGCCATATCTGGAGCAGCGGATACGCTGCCGGCTACTACGCCTACCTCTGGACGCAGATGCTGGACGACGATGCCTACCAGTGGTTCGAGGAACACGGCGGGTTGACGCGGGCCAACGGCGACCGCTTCCGCAATATGGTGCTCTCCCGGGGGAATACCGAAAACCTGGAGCAGTTGTACGTCGCCTGGCGCGGAGCCAAGCCCAGCATCGAGCCCATGCTGAAGTATCGCGGCCTCGCTCCCGGCGGCTCCTCCCAGTGATGAAGGCTGCCGATACCCGCTGCGGCTTCGGCTCCGCCGATGGGGAATCATTCCAAGGCAGCCGGCGCTGGTCCCCTTAGGACCCTG
>DATHDM010000334.1:0-7827 GCA_035319065.1 Terriglobales bacterium | reverse complement strand
GGCGGACGATCCGCTGCTCACCGACCGTACCGGGCTAGCGCGGCGGCGCCCGTTGCTGCGCATCGTGCTGGATTCGCGTTTGCGGCTGCCGCTGGAGTCGCGAATCGTGAAGACCGCGCGCGAGGGCAAGGACGTGCTGGTGTTTTGCTCGTTCCTTGACGAGAAGCGGCGGGAGGAGTTGCAGGCCCGCAACGTCCGGGTGGAGCAAACGCCGCTGGGGATTCGCGACGGCAGGCCGGATCTGCGGGTGATTCTGAAGCGGCTGGGAGAGCTGGAGATCTCGAGCCTGCTGGTCGAAGGCGGGTCGCTGGTGAACTGGTCGGCACTGGAAGCGGGGATCGTGGACAAGGTATTTCTGTACTATGCTCCCAAGATTCTGGGGGGGACTGGGGCGCTGCCCTTCGCCACCGGCAGCGGCTTCCGCCGCATCAGCGAGGCGGCGACCGTCAAGCACATCCAGGTACACCGGTTTGGGGAAGACTTTGCAGTCGAGGGCTACATCAAAGATCCTTATCGCGAGTGAGGTCAGCCTATGTTTACCGGATTGGTGGAGGAAGTGGGCAGGATCGAGGGCATCGCGATGGTGGGCGGCAAGCGCCGACTTACGGTGGGCGCGGAAAACGTCACGCGTGAGCTTCAAAAGGGAAACAGCATCGCCGTCAACGGCGTGTGCCTGACCGCGGTGGAGATATCCGGGAACCGCTTCGGCGCCGACCTGGCGGAAGAAACCTGGGTTCGCACTTCCTTCTCCCGCATCCGCGAGGGGGCGCTGGTGAACCTGGAGCTGCCGATGAAAGCGGATGGGCGCATGGGGGGGCACATCGTGCAGGGGCACGTGGACGGCACCGGGAAGTTTTTGGGGCTGGAGAGGATTCCGGGGGCGGAGGATTACTGGCTGCACATCGAGGCGCCGGCGGAGCTGGAGAGGTACATCGTGTTCAAGGGATCGATTGCGGTGGAGGGGATAAGCCTGACGGTGGCGCGCATAGAGGGCAACAGCCTGACCATCGCCATCGTCCCGCATACCTGGGAGATGACCAACCTGCGGTCGCTGCAGCCGGGAGATGCGGTGAATCTGGAGACCGACATCATTGCCAAATACGTGGAAAAGCTGATTGGGGGGGACCGCGCCCAGGGAGCAATTTCTCTGGAGCGTCTGGTGGCCCAGGGCTTCTAATCGTCAGGAGGATTGGTCATGGCGTCCAAGACGACCGAGGATATGACGCAGAAGATTCTTGAGAAATACGGTGACCTGTTTCGCAAGCGGGCGTTCGGAAGCCTGGGAACGCTGATGCCGGACGGGTCGCCGCAGGTGACACCGGTCTGGATCGATTACGACGGCACCTACGTGATATTCAACTCCGCCAAGGGGCGGCAGAAGGATCGCAATGTGCGGCGCGATCCGCGGGTGGCGATTGCGGTGATCGACCCGGAGAATGCGTATCGTTATATCGAGATCCGCGGGCGGGTGGTGGAGATCACCGAAGAGGGCGCCGACGATCACATCAACAAGATGGCCAAGAAGTATCTGGGCAAAGACATTTATCCGTTCCGCCAGCCTGGGGAAGTGCGCGTGATCTACAAGATTGAGCCGCTGCACGTGCACGGGAACGGGTAGGGAGAATTGCCGGCGGATAAGTTGTAAGCAGTCAGCAATCAGCAGTCAGTTCATTCATCGTAGAGTGGGGCACCCTCAGGTTTTCATCAGGCAGGCGGAGCAGCCCCCGGCCGGGGCGGTTCCATGCGGAAGCGGGAGAGGTCGAATTCATCGAGGCGGAGGAAGTCCTGAACGATTTCGACGTTGGACTTCATCATCTCGGCAGTGGTGCCGAAGAAGGCCACGCGGGCTTCGTGCAGGAAGACGATGCGGTCGGCGAGCTTCTCGGCCAGCCGCATATCGTGCGTGACCACGACGCTGGTCAACTTCAACTGAAACTTTAACTTTTTGATCAGGTCGCCCAGCAACTGGGCCATTAGCGGATCGACGTTGGTGGTGGGTTCGTCGTAGAGCACGGCCTCCGGCTGCGCCGCCAGGGCGCGGGCGATGGCCACCGAGCGTTTCATGCCGGTGGAGAGGTCGGAGGGCAACAACTCGCGCATGTGCTTGACCCCAGTCATGTCCAGCAGGCCGTCCACGATCTGGTAGATCTGCTCCTCCTCCAGGTCGCCACGCTCGCGCAGGGGGAAGGCGACGTTTTCGCCGACGCTGAGGGAATCGAAGAGCGCACCGCTCTGGAAGACCATGGTGACCTTCTTGCGAATGCGCTCCAGCTCGACTTCGGCGTAATCGGTGATGTCTTCGTAGGCCACGATGACGCGGCCGGAGTCGGGCTTGAGGAAGCCCATGATGTTATGCAGGGAGACGGATTTGCCTACACCGCTGCGCCCCAGGATGCAGAGCGTTTCGCCGGGCACAACCTGAAAGCTGACGTCGCGCAGGACGTGGTTGTCGCCGAAGGCCTTAGAGACGTGCTTGAATTCGATGTAGGGCTGCTGCTCAGGCATGGCTCTCCGCCTACTATAACCCGAAGTTGGGCTTGGCACGCTCCCAGTCTTCGGGGGTGTTGAGGTTGTCGAAGATGGCGGCAGAGAGGCCGAGGCGGGCGAGATCGGCATCGCCGATGACCAAGGCGGGCACAGACTCCAACAGGGGCTCGATCTTGTATCTTCCGGCCTGGAGGGCGGCTTCAGCGGAGGGCAAGAATCCGCGGCGATAGACGGCGCACAGCGGCTGGTACTGGCCGGCTACCCGGGGGTAGATGACCACAGCAGAAGGGGTCGCGCGGGCCTGCTGGATCTCGTAGTGCAGGAAGCTGGGTGGCAGGAAGGGAGTATCGAGAGCAAGGATAAGGTTGAGGTCGGTTCGGCTGCAGTGCAGAGCGGCATGAATTCCGCCGAGGGGGCCGGAGGCGGGGAAGATATCCTGCATCACCACGCCGTAAGGATCGAGTTTGGCGCGCTGGCCCACCAGGACGACGTCTTCGGCGACTGACTTGACCCGGGCGATGGCGAGCTCCAGAAGAGTGCGGCCGTTGACCGACAAGAATGCCTTGTCGAGCCCCATGCGGGAGCTCTGTCCACCAGCGAGGATGAAGGCGGTCAGGTCAGAGACGGCGATGTTGACGCTCCCAAGCTATCAGGCAGAGGAAGACAGGCCGCTGCCCCGGCAAAGTCTGTGAGCAATCTATCAAAGTGAGGCGAGCGATGAGAAGCGGGGGCCGCTAGCGGGCGGGCGCCGGAAGGTCCTGCTTCGCCGCCCACACCAGGGCGACGATCCATCCGACCAGGGTCCAGCCAAGAAAGAAGTTGAGCAGGAAGATCGCCAAGGTGTCGCGTTTGCTGCGGACGGCGGCGATGATGGTGGGGAGGAAGTAAAGGAGGATGCCAAAACCGAAGAAGGGATGGAAGAAGGCAATGAGATGCATACTCGTACCCTCTGCTGTGTGCAGTCTATCACCGAGGATCGCCTTGACGGTGTGAATGCCAGGGCTGAGGACGGGTGCGGTTGCTCGAGTGCCAGAATGGAAAGGCCACGCGGTCCGCTAAGAGAGCGCCGCTTCACTTCACGTACTGGATCCCGTATTCCTTCAAGTTGTCGTTGATGTTTTTCTCCCACACGATGCGTCCGGGTACGAAGATGTTGGCGCCGCCGCGGGTGAAGGGCACGGCGATCTCCACCCACTGCTCGACGGGATATTGTTTGGGAGTGCGGAAGCGCACGCCGCCGCGGGAGATGTCGACCACGGTGACCACTTCCTCGACGCCCAGCGGCTGACGCAGGCAGGCGGCGAGCCTCATCCTGGTGCGCGGCTGGCGGCGGCGGTCGCGGCTGGGCAGGGGAACGTGGGCATCAGGCGCGGCCGATTCCGAGGGAGCTTCCTTGCTTTCCTCGACGCTGGTCTCGCCGGCTTCGACCAGTTTCCAGATGGTGAGGCCGCCACACTTGGCGCAGGGGCGGGAGATGCGCTGATTGGCCTCGAAGATCTCGAACTCGAATTCGTCGAGGTTGGAGACCTGGCGGGTGCGGCAGGCGCAGCAGGCCAGAAGGATGCGGACGAGAGCTTTGTCGGCCTCCGAACGCGGGGGGAAATGGATGCCCCAAAAAGAAATGTTAGGGTTGAGCAGGGCGATGCCGTAAACGTGGCCCTCGGTCTGGATACCGACCTGTCCGATGACGCGGGCGGCAGCGTCCTGCTTGTAGCCGACGCGGCGAATGACAATTTCCTGGCCAGGGCCCAGGGTCCTGCGGATGAGGATGCTGGCGCCGTCGCTGTTGACGAATTCCGTGCGCGCCGGCTCGACGAACTCGTGGCCGGTGAGATCGATGCCCGACACCTCGATTGCGATGGCAATGGAGATGCGGTCAGTTCTCCGGCGCTGGGCTTGGCTTGAAATTTCTTTCGTCCCTGGCTGCTGAAAATCCCTTAACACGGACCCACCCAGAAATGACCGAACAGGGCGCTGGCACGGTCAATTCGCGAAGAGCGCAACTTCGCTGGTGCCGCGGCGAGTCATCAGCTCGCGTGTGGCCTCGCGCGGCGACTTTCCATCATGAAGGATGGCGTGCATCTGCTCGGTGATCGGCATCTCCACGCCCATCTTCCTGGCCAGCCCCATGGCGGCGTTGGTGGTGAGGACGCCCTCGGCCACCATGCCGTGCATGCCGGCGATGATCTGGTGCAGTTGGTGTCCCTGGCCCAACTCGACGCCCACGAAGCGGTTGCGGGAGAGGCCGCCGGTGCAGGTGAGCACCAAGTCGCCCAGTCCGGCGAGCCCCGACATGGTCTCGGGCCGCGCTCCGCAGGCAACCGCCAGCCGGGTGATCTCGGCCAGGCCGCGGGTAATGAGCGCGGCCACCGTATTATGCCCGAGACCCAGGCCATCGCAGATACCGGCGGCGATGGCGATGACGTTTTTCAGGGCGCCACCCAGTTCGACGCCGACGACATCGTCACTAGTGTAAATCCGGAAACTGGGATCGCTGCACTCCGACTGGATCCTGCCCGCCAGCTCGGGGTCGGGCGATGCCACGGTGATGGCGGTAGGGTCGCCGCGCGCCACCTCACGGGCAAACGAGGGGCCGGAGATGGCGCCGATGCGGGGCGCGACCAGCCAGCCATGAGCGCAAATAACCTGGCGGATGACTTCCGTCATGCGCAGCAGCGTTTCGTTTTCTACGCCCTTGGTGGCGCTGACAAACAGCATCTCGGGAGTGAGGAAGGGAGCCATCTGCTGGAAGAGGCCGCGGCAGTGATGCGAGGGCATCACGCTGATGACGAACTCAGCGCGGCTGAGGGCCAGCTCCAGGCGGTTGGTTGCGCGCACGGACTTCGGAATGGTGAAGCCGGGCAGGAAAGGATGATTGACGCCGGACTGGGCGATGGATTCGCAAACCTCTTTTTCGAAGGCCCACAGGCGGACGTTGTGGCGGTCCTGGCGGGCCATGACCATAGCAAGGGCAGTGCCCCATGCGCCCGCACCGACGACCGCAATTTCGCTCACGCCGGTCCTTTCCTCATCTGTGCTTCAACTCGAAGCGGTGCTCGGTACCGGCGAGAAGCCGCCGGATGTTCTGATGATGCCTGGCAATGATGAGCGCGGCGGCGACAAACATGCCCGTCATCACCGCCGGCGTAGCGCTTCCACGGTAAAGCAACCAGGCAAAGAGAGGGAAGCTGGCGGTGGCAATAATGGAGCCGAGCGAGACATAGCGAGAAACGAAAACTACCGCTAGGAAAATCACCACCACTACACCCACGGCTTTGGGGGCGATGGCAAGAAACGTTCCCAGGCCGGTAGCGACGCCCTTGCCGCCCTTGAAGTGGAGCCATACGGGGAACATGTGTCCGAGGATGGCAAAGATGGCGGCCACGGCGGCGATCAAGAAGGGAAAGTGGGAGCTGCGCGCGAGCAGTTGCTGCAACGCCGGGTCGGTCTGCATCTGCTCGGGGGTAGTCAGTACGGCAGCGTGCGGCGTGAGCTGCCAGGCGATCCAGAGGGAAAGCGCGACCGCGGCGTAGCCCTTGGCGGCATCGAGCAGCAGCGTGACCAAGCCCAGCCAACGGGCTCCCGAGCGGATGACATTGGTTGCGCCGATGTTTCCGCTGCCGGTGTGGCGAATATCCTGTCCGCGAAATGTGCGAACGAGAAGATAGCCGAAGGGAATCGAACCCAGCAGGTAGGAAAGAACAGCGACGATGAAATAGATATGTATCACGGCCATCCGGGCGGATGTACCCAGCTAGTCGATTATAAGGACATTCCCTCTGGCACGGAATCATCAACCGTGGCGCTTAGCCGAGCGCAAACCGTTCCAGCCTGGTATACCTGGCACCGGCCGGGGAAAGCTGGCTCTGGTAGAGGTAAAACTCCCGTGCCGTCATTGTACCGAAGTCAGGGTCAGGGAAAGAGGACAACTTGTCCATCAGGCGCTTGAGCCTGGGGTTGCTGCGCTCACCCGGCCTGGGGCGCGGAGATCCGGAGCCGGCGCGGGCCAGCGTGAGGTGAGGATGAAAGGCGTGCTCCTCGCGCGGGATCCCGAGAGCCGAGGCGGCCTGATCGACCGCAAGGGCAAGGGCCGGCAGATGTTCATCGCCGTGAACGCCGACCCAGAAGACGCGCGGGGCTTTGGGATTAGGGAAAAAGCCGAGGCCGCGGAAGGCAACGGTGGTGGGGCGCGCCTGAAGACCATGCAGGGCGGACTTCAGCGATTCGACGTCAGCCTCCGATTTTTCGCCCACAAACTTCAGCGTGAGGTGGAAGGACTCCGGCCGCACCCAGTTGGCGTCGGGGGCAAAAGCGCGCAGGCCTTCGCAGAAGCGGATGATGCGGCTGCGAATTTCCTGCGGAATGTCGAGGGCGATGAAGATGCGCATAAGCCAGCAAGGAGCAGCCGAAGATTTCACGCTTGCATGAGGCGGCGGCGCACCAGGTCAAGCGCCTGCTGGGTGGCAAAGCGGCGAATGCGCTCGCGATCGCCACCGAAACGCCGCTCCACGACCTCAGTGCCCTTGTCGTCGGCGACGGCATGAAAGACCAAACCCACGGGCTTTTCCGGAGTGCCACCGGTGGGACCTGCGATGCCGGTGATGCCCACGCCCATGGTGGCACCGGTTTCGTCGCGTACGCCCTCAGCCAGCGCCGCCGCAACCTGCTCGGAGACGGCACCGTATTGCGCGATCAGGTTGGGAGGCACGTTGGCGAACAGGGTCTTCATGTCGTTGGAATAGACGATTGCACCGCCAAGAAAATAGCGCGAGCTGCCGGGAGGAGCGGTCAGGCGCGCCCCCAGCATTCCCCCGGTGCAGGACTCGGAGACGGCGATGGTGGCATTTTTCAACTGCAGGTAGTAGCCGACAATCTGCTCCAGGCTTTCGCCGCGGGAGAAGACATTGTCGCCCAGTTCCTCCTCCAACTTGACCGCGAGATCCTCAACCCGGCATTCGGCCTGTTGCTGAGAGGCGGCGGTGGCGGAGAGGTGAAGCGAGATCTCGCCCCCGGAAGCCAGGATCGTAGTCTGGACGCCACTGGCGGCTTTATAGACGGGAGCAACACGGGCATCGACATCGGATTCGGCCATCATGGCAACGCGCAACACGCGGCGCGCGATGAATTGCTGAGGAAGGCGCTCGCGCAATCGCGGCAGGCACTGCTCGTCGAACATGGGGCGGATCTCGTAGGGCGGGCCGGGCAACAGCATGACGCAGCGCCTGCGGCCTTCCACCTCAGGCTCCAGCCACTGGCCGGGGGCGGTGCCCAACTGATTGCGCAGGGCCACCGCGCCTGCGATCAGGTCCGCCTGCTTTTCGTTGTTGGGAGGCATGCGGC
>DATHDM010000333.1:0-13625 GCA_035319065.1 Terriglobales bacterium | reverse complement strand
CTAAGGGCCGCGCGGATCTGGTGGTCCTGCCGCGAAGCAGAGACGAGGTCTGCGAGATCGCGCGCCTGGCCAGCGAGGCCAGGGTGGCCATCGTTCCCCGCGGTGCGGGGACCGGCCTGAGCGGGGGCTCCGTTCCGCGGCAGGGCGGGATCGTGCTCGTGTTCTCGCGCATGACGAAGATCCTGGAGATCGATGCCGCGAACCGCCGCGCCGTGGTGGAGCCGGGGGTGGTTAATCTGGAACTGTCGCAGGCGGCGGCCAAATACCGGCTGTACTTTGCGCCCGATCCGTCGAGCCAGAAGGCCTCTACGCTCGGGGGCAATGTGGCGGAAAACTCCGGCGGGCCGCACACACTGGCCTATGGCGTCACCGTGAATCACGTGACCGGGTTGGAGGTGGTGCTGGCCAGCGGGCGTGTAATCGAAATGGGAGGCAAGGCAGCGGAGAGCCTCGGCTATGACCTCACCGGCTTCTTTGTCGGCTCGGAGGGGACACTGGGGATCGTCACGCGGATAACGGTAAAGCTATCGCCCCTGCCGGAGCTGGTTGCCACCTTACTGGCGATCTTCAACACCATTGATGATGCAGCCAACACGGTCACCTCGCTCACTGCGGAGGGAATTACGCCCTCGGCGCTGGAGATGCTGGATGGCTGGACGCTGCGCACCGTGGAAGAAGCGACTCATGCCGGGTATCCCATGGATTCCGGGGCCGTGCTGCTGATTGAGCTGGAAGGCCTGCGGGAGGAAGTGGCGGAGCAGGCGGAGGCGGTGGCGGCGGTGTGCAACCGCAATCGCGCGCGTGAAGTGCGGCGGGCAAAAAACGACCGCGAGCGGCAGCTCCTGTGGATGGGACGCAAGAATGCGTTCGCCTCGATCGGCCGGCTCAGCCCTTCCTACTACACCCAGGACGGAGTGGTGCCCCGGACCAGGATTCCGGAGGTGCTGAAATTCATCGAGGGCGTATCGCAGAAATACGGCTTGCGCATTGGAAACATCTTCCACGCGGGAGACGGCAATCTGCATCCCGCGATCCTGTTCGATATCCGCGATCCCGAGCAAGTGGCCAAGACTCACGCTGCGGGAGCGGACATTCTGAGACGCTGCGTGGAGATGGGGGGAGCGATCACCGGCGAGCATGGCGTGGGCATGGAGAAGAACGAGCTGATGTCGATGATGTTCTCCGAAGAAGACCTGGAGGTGATGAAGCGCCTGCACGATGCGTTCAATCCCGATGGGGTGCTGAACCCGCAGAAACTGTTTCCTACGCCGCGAAGTTGCAGAGAGGGCATTGTGTCGCGGCAACCCTTGCCTGAGGCGCCACGATGAGCCTTACCGCCGCTCCCAGGATCGCGCAGGAACTGGCCGGTGCGGTGGGAGAGGCATACGTCTGCGATCGTAGCAGCGAGTTGGAGGAGCTGGCGGTTGATGGCGTTGCTCCCGGCGTTGCGGTTTCGCCGGGATCGGCGGAGGAGGTAGCGGAGGTTCTGCTCCTGGCCAGTCGCGAGGATTTGGTCGTGGCGCCCGCAGGTGGCGGCACGCAACTGGGGATCGGGCGCAAGCCGGGGAAGATCGACATCCTGTTGAGAACCTCGCGGTTAAACAAGGTCGAGCATTACGATCCCGGCGATCTGACCGTCGGCGTGGGTGCGGGGACGACGGTGGGCGATTTGCGCCGCCTGGTGTCGGACCACCGGCAGGTCTTTCCGCTGGATGTGGCGCGAGCGCATGAGGCGACCATCGGCGGGGTCATGGCAGCGGCGGCGCATGGCGCGGAGAAACACGGCTACGGTGGCATCCGCGACTTCTGCATTGGCGTGCGGTTTGTCACCGCCGACGGAAAAGTCGCGAAGGGCGGCGGCCGGGTAGTCAAGAACGTGGCCGGCTTCGACCTGATGAAGCTGATGATCGGCAGCTTCGGGACGCTCGCAGTGATTGTCGGCGCCAGCTTCAAGGTGTTTCCGGCTCCCGCGCTCACGAAAACCTTCGCAGGCGACTTCGCCAGCCTGGAGGAGGCGATGGCCTGCCGCGATGCGGTGTTGGCGTCCCCGCTATCGCCGCTGTGCCTGGAGCTGATCTCGCCGGAAGCGCAAGCGTATCTCAGCCAAGGCGGCGCCCAGGGCCGCTGGAGCGTGCTGGTGCGCGCGGGTGGGAGCGAACGGGTGCTGGCCCGCTATCGCGCGGAGCTGGGATCGCGGGTTGCCCGGGAGCTCGAAGGAGCAGAAGAAGCCCAGACCTGGCGCGCAGTGGCCGAGTTTCAAGAGACGGTAGCCAGGAAGCCCGGTGCGAGCATGGTGCTGAATGTAAGCCTGCCGATCCGGGCGATCGCGGAGATGGTGCGTGCATCAAGGCTGGCGGGGGAAAGCAATGGCTTGGCGGCGGCGGCGATCGGGCGTATCGGAGTGGGGTCGATGTTGGTGGCCTTCATTTCGCAAAGCGACATCAAGCCCGAGGCGCTAGCGAAGGCAGTGACATTTCTCCGCGATCAGCTGCCGCATGACGCGTCGGCTTATGTGCTGCACTGCCCAAGGGAGCTCAAGTCGAGGCTTGATGTATGGGGATCGTCGCCGACAGACGTGGCCGCCATGCGGGCAGTGAAGAGCACGCTGGATCCGAAAGACATTCTGAATCGCGGGAGGTTTCTCTTCTGAGGTCCACTGCCCAGGAGGCGGGAAAGGAAGTCCAGGAGACCGGCGAGGTCCGGCCCTCGAACTTCACCACGCCGGAGCGGCCCACCTGGGAGCTCTATTCCACCTGCATTCATTGCGGGCTGTGCCTGCAGCAGTGCCCGACCTACCGCGTCCTGGGATTGGAAGCCGATTCTCCGCGTGGCCGCATCTACCAGGTGCTGCAGGTCGATGCCGGGCAACTGCCGATCGGGGATTCGTTCGTGCGGCATATTGATCGCTGCCTGGGCTGTCTGGCCTGCCAGACAGCGTGTCCCTCGGGAGTGCACTACGGCCGCATCGTGGAGCGGGCCCGAGCGGAGATCGTGCAGAATTTCCGCCGACCGTGGCTGCAGCGCACAGTTCGCCAGTATGCGTACAGTGCGATGCTCACCCGGTACGACGTGTTGAAGCGGTGGGCGAAGATGCTGCGAGCGTATCAGCGATCCGGTTTGCAGCGCCTGGTGCGCAGCAGTGGCCTGCTGCACCTGCTGGGACTGGCGCGAGTGGAGGCGCTGGCGCCGCGCATGGACGAGAAATTCTTTCTGGATGACCTGGGCGCAGTCTTTCCCGCGCATGGAGAAGAGCGGGCCAGGGTGGCTCTGCTGGCGGGATGCATCGCCAGCGTCGCGTTTTCGGAGCTGAACCGGGCCACGGTGCGCACGCTCACGGAGAACGGCGTCAGAGTGGTGGTGCCCCCAGACCAGGGCTGCTGCGGAGCGTTGCATGCGCACGCCGGTTATCGCGACGAGGCGCGCGCCCTGGCGCGGCGCAACATTGAGGGTATGCTGGACGGTTCGCTGGACGCGATCGTGAGCAACGCGGCGGGCTGCGGAGCGATGCTCAAGGAATACGGGGAACTGCTGGAGGGAGATCCGAGGTATGGCCCGAAGGCGAAGCAGCTTGCAGCCAAAGTGAGGGACGTCACAGAGTTTCTGGCGGAATTGGGCATACGTCCGGTGAGGAAGCGCCTAGAGAAGAAGGTGACGTATCAGGATCCGTGTCACCTGGCGCATGCGCAGAAGATTCGCTCCGCACCGCGCCAGTTGCTGGAGGCCATGGGCGCGGAGGTGGTAGAGATGCCGCACTCCGACTATTGCTGCGGCAGCGCCGGCACCTACAACATCGTCGAAAACGAATTATCGATGCGGATCCTGGAAGCCAAGATGGAAGACATCCGCCAGACGGATGCGGAGATCATCGCCACCGCCAACGTGGGATGCATGCTGCAACTGCGTGCAGGAGTGGAGGCATGCGGGATGAAACGCCGCGTGGCCCACGTGGTGGAATTGCTGGATGAGGCGTACCAGAGGTAGCACTCAGCATTCAGCCTGGCAAGCGCGGCGCGCGGGGCTGCGTCCTTGTCACGGTCAAGCACGCTCGATGGCCGCAAGGCGTTTACACTCGCGACCGTAGCAGATCCTCGACGTCGCCCAGCTTCTCGCTCAAGCGGTTCAGCTTATTGGCGAGACCCTGGATTTCGCTGTGAGCGCGCCGATTGACGTCGTAATCGAGTTCGCCGCGGAGCCGGTCCTTCTTGTCCTGCCGATTCTGACTCATCATGATGATGGGAGCCTGGATCGCCGCCAGCATGGAGAGGAACAGGTTCAGCAGAATAAAAGGATAAGGATCCCAGGCAGCCCGGCCCAGGGCCACGTTGATAGCGGCGTACACCAGCATGAAGACAATAAAGATGGTGATGAAGGTCCAGGAGCCGCCAAAAGCCGCTACCGAATCGGCGATCCGTTCGCCGAAGGTGGCGTGCTCCTCGATGATCTTGTTGGGATTGCGATTGGCGCGGATGCGGACGAGCTGTTGCGCCGCGTGGAACTGGTGCCCGAGCACGGCCAGCATGTCCATGGCGGCATGCGGCTTGCGCTCGATCAAGATGAGGATGTCATTACGGTCCACTTCGATGCACACCGTCTCCTCAGTCGCGACGGCCTCGGTCTGGTGAGGGGTCTGCTCCAGCAGGGAAGCAAAACCAAAGAAATCGCCCGGCCCGGGTTCGTCCACCACGACTTCCTGCTGGTCTTCATCCACGGTGGTCACTTCCACCTTTCCCGATACCACCACATAGGCTCGTAGAGCAGCGTCGCCCATCTTGTAGATGCGCTGGCGGGGAGCAAACGTCTTGAGCTCGACCTGTGCAGCCAGCACCGCAACCTCGTCATCATCCAAACGTGAAAACAGCGGCACCTGTCGCAGAACTGCAGGGTCAGAGGGCATGGCAATCTCCTGATGGCGGTTTCAGAGAGTGTAAGCCAAGCACCCCGGTCGATGGCTAGAGGACACCGAGCTGGCCGGAAACGGGGGAAGCGACCGTCGCGGAGGCGGCATGGAGCCGCGACGCGACTAGAGCAGCCTCTCAGCCTTTGCCAGGTCATGGACCCCAATGACGATCAGCGCGCGCTCGCTGCCCTTGACGATCGAGCCATAGGCGTACTCCACATTGACGCCGGCTTCGGCCAGCTTGCGGGTAACGCGTCCCAGGGCTCCCGGGCGGTCGGTAATCCGCACCGCAATGGCCTCCTCCTCGGTGTAGGAAAATCGGTTCTCCTCCAGGACACGGCGAGCCGCAGTGAGGGGAGTAGCCAGCAGGCGAATGCCGCCGTCAACTTCCTTCGATGCCATCACGGCGGTGATGTTCACCGCACGCTTGGCGAGCTCCGAGCAGATGGTAGCCAGTACGCCGGGCTTGTTCTCGGTCTGAATCTTCAGTTGCACCACACGCGCCATGGTTAGCCTCGCGACCAACGAAGATGAGGACCGAATCTTACAGCGGCATAGGGGCTTTTGTAAGGCAGGTGAGACGCGAGGGCGTGGCGGCGGAATTAGACCGCTAAGCGCCGGCGGTCGCCTGCCGAGCCGATGCCCGAGAGCGACTCGGTCCGCGCCGGCCCCGCAGTTGGGCGGTCTCTTTCGCCACGGTATGGCGTTCTGCAGACCTGTTCCTCTCCGCCTGCGAGCAGTTCGCGCATCCGTAGCTTCGCCTTATGCAACTGAGATTTGGAGTTTCCCACCGAGCAGGTGAGCATGCGCGCGATCTCCTGATGCTCATATCCGTGAACTTCATGGAGCAGGTAGATGGTGCGGTATCCCACGGGGAGTCTTCGGATGGCGCGTGCCAGGGCCAGCCGATCCACGCAGGTGGTGAGGCGCTGGTCGCGGACGCCGTACTCACGGGGCCCCGGAGGAGTCTCCTGGCTGGAGGGGTCGTCCAAAGAGACCTGCTGCAGCCCCTTTTTGCGGAAGTGCATGAGGACGGTGTTCACGGCGACGCGGTACAGCCAGGTAGAAAGGGCGGAGTCGCCGCGAAATGTGGAGAGCCTGCGGAAGACCTGCAGGAAAGCGTCCTGGGTGAGATCTTCGGCCTCAGCAACGTTGTGCGTCATGCGCAGGCACAGCGAATAGACACGGGATTTGTGGAGGTGAAAGAGAGAAGCAAAGGCATCCGCGTCTCCCTGTTGAGCTCGGTAGACGAGTCGAATATCGGTTTCGTTCTGAGCGGCGGCAGCTGCATTCTCGATCACTACGGTCGCATTGCCATCCAACGTGCTCACGTGAATCTCCTTTCCACTTGCCCGGCGAGTTCACGCTGCTGCCAAGAGAGCAGCGCCGCCGGCTTCAACGAGCGTAAGGACGGAGGCGGGGGCCGTCCATCGGGCGCGGCTGGTAGTTGGCGCAAGAAGTTGCTGTACACGCAGGAGGCTGCTGAGCACACCTCAGACTTCCAACGTGGGCAGCGCTGGCGTGGCGCGCGTGTCAGGGTTCGTTGAAATGCCGCTACGGCTTATTTCTTGGCCTGACTGCCGACGCCCAGGTCCAAGGGCGGCGAGAGGTGCACAATATTGTTGCGGATCGCGTAGAGCACCAGTTCGCTAACCGAGTGCAGATGCAGTTTGCGCATGATGTTGGAGCGGTGAGTCTCAGCGGTCTTCACGCTCAGGTCGAGGGTTACGGCAACCTCTTTCGAGCTCTTGCCCTCCGCCAGCAGTTGCACAATCTGCCGCTCTCGCGGTGTCAGGGCGCTGCGGCCCAGAGAAACGACATCGTCAGTGGAACCGGCTCTCAGGTATGCTTCCAGCACCATACCGGCTACGCGGGAAGTGAAATATGTCTTGTCTCGGCGCAAGGCTTCCACCGCCACCACCAGGTCCCGTGCCGCGTCCGACTTGAGCAAGAATCCGCGGGCGCCTGCGTCCAGAACTTCACGCACAACCTGGTCCGAATCGTGCAGGGTGAGAATCAAGACCTTGGTCTTGGGGTCAGACTTCAGGATCTGTCGGGTCGCTTCCAAACCATTGAGGTTCGGCATTCCAATATCCAGGATGACAACATCGGGTTTGAGCTGCGCAGTTTTCGCGACGGCTTCCCGTCCGTCGGTGGCTTCGCCGCATACTTCCCAGTCTGGTTGTCCCTGCAGCAGGGAGACAAGACCGCGACGTACGACTTCATGGTCATCGGCTATCAGGATGCGAAATGCCATCTACCACCTCCAGGAGCCTGTTCGCCAGAAAACCTCGTCACGCTGGTGACTGCATAGAGGCTGCCAAAACTGAAGTCCCTTAAAGCTGAGGGTTTAGCCAAGGGCAGCATCCCCACCGGTGTAATTCTTACATGCCGCTCACAGAGAGGGTTACATGCTTGGATGCTCGCGTGATGGCACTGAACCGGGATTTTGGGGCTCACCCGAAGTGGCCTCTGATCCAAGTTTCAAGGACCAGGTTGCAAGCTGAGCCGATCGGGCTCAGTGATGTCCCAGCACAGGATGCGGTTCATAGCCATCGGACAGCTCCTTGATCTCGGCTTCGTCCAACTTCAGGCTGAGTCCCTGCACCAGGTCTTCCAGTTGCGAAAGCTTGCTTGCTCCGATGATGGGGGCAGTCACGCCCGGCTGTTGCAATAGCCAGGCCAACGCTACCTGCGCATTGGAGACGCCGCGCCGCCTGGCGATTTCTGTCACGCGGTCAACAATTCGGAAGTCGCTGTCTTTGTAATAAAGCTTGTGGGCGTAGTCATCTGTCTTGGCGCGCTGGGTATCGCCAAAGTCCTCGGGCTTACGATTGCCCATAACGAAACCACGGGCCAGCGGACTCCAGGGCAACACTCCGATCCCTTCGGCTCGGCAGAAAGGAATCATCTCGCGCTCTTCTTCGCGATACACCAGGTTGTAGTGATTCTGCATGGAGATGAAACGCGGCACTCCCAGCCGGTCGCAGGCATAGAGCATCTGCGCGAATTGCCAGGCATACATCGAGGACGCACCCAGGTAAAGCGCCTTTCCCGCGCGCACTACATCATTCAGAGCCTCCAGCGTCTCCGCGATGGGCGTAACCGCATCGAAGCGGTGGATCTGGTAGAGGTCAACGTAGTCCAATCCCAGCCGGCGCAGGCTGGCATCGATGGAGTGGAGGATGTGTTTGCGCGAGAGGCCTTTCTGGTTGGGATCGTCGCCCATGGGAAAGAAGACCTTGGTCGCCACGACCACCTTTTCGCGCGCGACCCCGATCTCTCTCAGGGCGCGGCCCAGCACCGCTTCACTCTCACCCAGCGAGTACATGTCGGCGGTGTCGAAGAAGTTGATGCCCAATTCGAGGGCGCGCTGGATGAAGGGACGGCTCTGGGCTTCGTCCAAGACCCAGGGACGCCACGTGGGGGTTCCATAGGTCATCATGCCCAACGCAAGACGCGATACCTTCACGCCGGCGGCACCCAGGTTCACATATTCCACGCTTAACCTCCCACTAGACTCTCGACCGTTCAGTTTAGATGGCGGGAGGAGGAGGAGGAATCAGCGTGTAGAAGGGAGCGCTAGATCACGAGTGCCGCGAGCCTCCTGCGTGACTGGAGGAGCTGTGCGATCCGGAAGTGGAGGCGGAGTGGTGTCCTGGGCCCGAGTGCGACCACGTAGCCTGGGAAGGTGCGCTGGAGTGCGACGGGGAGGAGTGGGACGCCGGATAGCGCGGCGAGATCAGAGATGCCAACTGCACAGGGGGGCGCGGAAAAGACTGCCGGGCCACTGAGGGCCCGGCGTCGGTCTTCACTTCTGATTGTTTTGCCGGTTCGTGTTTGTCGGCCGGCTTGGTTTCGTGCGGTGGAGGCGCAGCGTGACGCTGCTCCGCCGGGGCGCTTCTCGGCGGCGGGCTGGCATTCTGCTGCGGCGCCGAGACGGTATGTTCCGAATGCGGCGCCGGGCGATCCACAGAAGCGTTGGCGCGCGGCGGCGGCGCGTCATTCCTCTGCACCGTCGGTACCGGTTTCGGCGAGCTGGGGCGAACATCGGAAGACGGCGTCGCCTGGCGGTCTGCTGGACGCGGCACCGGACGAGCGCTTGCGTTTACCGATGGACCAGGAGAGGAGTGGCCGCGCGCAGCATCCTCATTCCGCTGGGCGTTCGCCTGGTTCCCAGTGTTGGCCTTTCCGGCTGCGTCGGGCATATTCCAGCCACGCTGCGGGGGCCGTGGGATATTGCGTCCCTCGGCGTTGGCAGCGGGTTGGGGCGGATTGCTTACACTTCGCGTCCCGTCATCAGTCTTTGGAGCATTGGAAGCCGGCTGTCCGCCATTGCCGCGAGCTCCGGGTTCCGGCATGTCCTTGCCGTGGTCGGACGGATGAGGAACTTCATGCCCCCGGGATGCGTCGTCCCCAGGCTGGGATTGGTTGCCGTTGCCGCGCGCCGCGTCGTCATTGCCTTTCGGCCCATTGGAAGCAGGTTGTCCGGCGTTCGTGTTTCTTGCAGGCTCGGGCGTCTCCGTGCCTCGCTCAGGAGGATGAGGAAATCCGCGTCCGCGGGACCGCCCGGTTTCTGGCTCAGCCGAAGGCTGAGTCGCTGCCGGTGGGTTGGGTTGAGACGTGGGCAGGTTTGCGTTGGTCCTTCCGGGCGGGCTGTCCGGAACATTATCCGGACGGGAATGTTCGCGCTGAGGCGGAGGCGTGTTGGTACTCCCAGCAGACGTCGGCTGCATCGGCGCGTGCCCTGACGGTTCAGCGCGATTCGGACTGTTGGCGTGCCGGTCGTCGTCGCGCTCCCGATTCCTATCCCTATCCTTATCCTTATCGATCTCGTGGAAGGGGGCCGGGCGCGACGGCGGAGTCATCCGCGACACGACCGGGCGGGAGGTCACATTGGCCGGCGGCGCCACTGCCGGTCTGTCTTCGTGCATACCGAGCACGCTGTGGCGGGAGGGGTTTACACCCGGTTCGTTCATCACCGCTGAGCCGGAGAACTGGCGGTTGTCGATGTGCACAACCGACCGACCCACGGGCTGTGCGTTCTCCAGGACCTCGCGGTGGACCACGGTCACGCCTCCGGGCGCGGTCTGGTTGACGTACTTGATCTTGGTGATGTTCGTCGTGTTGTTGTAGTAATTGTTCGTGACGTAAGTGATGTTGGTGATGCGCGTATTGGTGACGTTCACGTTCTGGAAGTAAGAGCGGCTGCAGCGGTAGGAAGGAATGTACGGTTCACCCCAGCCGAGTGGGAACCATCCCACGCCGCCGCCGGCTCCGAAGGAGAGTCCCACTCCCCAATGCGCGCCGCCCACCCAGGCCACCAGCGCAGGCGCGTAGACTGGACGAACGACGACCGGTCCCGGAGCCCAACCCCAGAAGCCTCCGTAATACACCCAGCGCCCATAGTGGAACGGAGCATAGCCCCAAGGGGCGTCATCCACCCACGTCCAACCCCAGGGTGCAACCCAGATCCAGTGGCCGAAGCGGTAAGGCGCCCAGCCAGCTACCACTGCGGTTGGGAGCCAGACCGGGCCGTAGGGAGGAATGGTCCGCCAAGAGCCGTAGGCGTCCAACTCCTCGTATCCGGGGACGGTGGGAGAAACGTACTGCGCGGAGACGGACTTATCTTCGCGGTCGTCGCGAACGCGGCACCAGTCGTCAAAGCTATCGAAGCGGGGGGCGGAGACCACCTGATGGGCCAGAGTCCTGCCGCTGCTGAAGCGCGCCTGCTCGTGAGAGCGGACGCGGACGGTCGGACCGTCGCCGGTGGCGTCACCTTCGCCCTTGAACACGGTCACACTGGTGGTGTCGCCGTTGGAATCGACATCGAAGCGATAGACGCCGGTCTTGCGGATGGTGAAAGCAAGGTTGGGCGTGTCCACCTCGTAGATCTCGCCGTTAGAGAGTTTCCGAACGCGGAGGTTGAGGGTTCCCTGGTCGAGCTCAACCTGCACGGTGTTGTCGGTGACGTCGGACAAGGTGAGACTGGTTTCGCTGTTCATGCGCAGGGCTGCGGTGCCCAGGTGCAACTCGGCGCGCGATTCTTTGTCGGTCCAGACGCGGTCGGCGGTGGCCAGCGGGCGGTTGATGGTCGCGGCTACCCAGTCGTTGACCCCACCCGGCTGGACGGAAACCTGGCCGCTCATGTATTTGAGCTGAACCGCGCGGGATGGCGGGTCTTCGGCGGCCATCGACGCTCCCCCGAGCCCCAACAACAGAAGTACGGAAATCCTGATCGCAAACCGCCACATGCTTTTCATACGCTTGCAGCCCTCCTGGCGACCCGACTGGCCCACGTCCAACTCCAAGAACTCCGCAGTCCACTCGCGGCGTCGGTGCTTTCTCCTACCAGTATCAAAACCCTTCGGCCCAACGACGTTGCGGTTGGCCACGGGAATCGCGCATCAAACCGATGACCGAAGTTTCGATTCAGGAGGCAACCTTTCGCCTCCACTTCGATTCCAGCGCGGTTGCCTTTCAAGGTCGGCAGAGGGCGGCCCCCACACTCTGAGGAGGTAAGCATAACTCCAATTCCAGGAGTCACTTCCGCACGGATGGACGTGGCCTTCGGTGGGATGGCGACTAGGCGGACGAACACTCTTGTAATCAGTCCAGGGCTGTTGAAATGGAGCAAAATAGCCCTAATGACAGGGCATGTCTTGCTGATAGAGGATGACGATGCCGTGCGCGAAGTGATCGCTCGGCACCTGGAGACCAATGGAATGATCGTCCACCAGGCCTCCAGCGCCTCCGAAGCCATGCAGCTGCTGGAACGGGAAAACTACATCGCCCTTATCCTCGACCGGTTGGTGGCCAGCGCTGGGCTGAGGGTCAGCCGGGCGTTTCGTGAGCGCAAGCCCCACGCCCCAATCATCCTCATCACCGGATACAGCACCTCGCATACGGAGCTGGAAGCGCGAGCCTCGGGGGTGGACCTGGTGCTGCTGAAGCCAATCCGGCTGCCACATCTGATGGCAGAGCTCGAGCGACTGGCAGCCCCACCCGCGCCAAAATAAACTGATCCTGCCCGACCTCCGGCGATTCTTGCTGCCTTCCATCTCAGAGTTGCTGGCGTCACGAACTCTAAGGCAACATCAGCCGCATCTCGTTGGTGGGCTTGAATCCCAGGGATTCGTAGAGCTTGCGGCCTTGGTTGCTGGCATGCAATGAGACGGAGCGGCAGCCATTGTCGCGGCACCAGGCCAGGATGGCTTCCAAGATCCTGCGGGCCACCCCCCGACGGCGATGATCGGGTTCCGTATAAATGTTGAGGATCCAAACACGGCGCGGCTGGTGGTCAGTTGGAGTGCCGGGCCAAGGACAGATAACCACGCCGCCCCCACCCACCACCCTCCCGTCCGGCAGTTCGGCCATTCAGCCCAAGTACCTCCCGCCGGCAACAGCGGCCTGGAGATATGTCCGGGTGGCGGCCTCCATGGCGTCCAGTATGGATGAATCCCTATGCCCCATGTCGTGGAACATGGCGCGGCGATGATGGAGGATGTGGGGCAGATCGGCCAGGGTGGCTTGGCGCAGCCGGATGGGGCCGGAGGGGGAAGCCGCGCTGGAATGAGGTCTGGCTTTTGCCTTGAAGCTATCCATAGGCTCTCTGGAGGTAAGCGCCTAAAATCGTCTCTTGACCGATTTCTTGCAAATTTCGCTTGCAGCGTTTTTAGGGCAGGAGTACATTTCAACATCGCCCCCACGCAGTACCCTGTATTCCGGAAGACATAGGAATGTGGAATAAACTTGTTCGTGGCGTAGTAGTTGTGCGTACTCGCAACGGGGTGCACTATATCCGCCCCGGCTTTTTCGAGTGCGTGCGACTGTTGTGGATATTCCGGCATTTTACCGTGCTGCCTGAAAACGTGCTGGGATCGCGGCAACGCCGCTTCGTCGAGTCGCTCTGCGTGAAGGCGCGTCCCGTGATCTGGGGCGTGGACATGAACACCCAGTGCATCGGCACGATCGAGTGGAACCGGCCGGCGGCCAAGCCGGCAAGTGGCGTCAAGCCGGTGCGGCAGCCTGGCCAGGTTTACGACCGCGCCAGCTAGGCCTGGCTCTCTCCCACCTTCGTGCGCCGCGGTACTCTCCAACAACTGCACAGATAGTTGCAGCACCCTAGTTACTTGTCTCGGGCGGGCCTTCCGGCCGACACTCTGGCTCTGGGAGGCACCGTGGCCAGACTCTTCGGTGTGACCGGCTTACTCTTTGCCCTGGTGGTTGGGGCGTATCTGTACATGCGGCAAGCCACTCAACTTTCGCCGCACGCAGCCGCCTCGCCGCGTGCCGGCGTGGACGTGGTGGGGGTGAAGAACGACCTCATCGCTATTGCCAATGCGGAGCGGCGCCGGCTGGCCTCCGACGGCAAGTACGTATCCATTGACGAGCTGATTTCCGGCGGCGACATCTCCATGCCGACGCCTTACCGCGGTCATTACCAGTACACGTCGGAGATTTCCGGCAGCAGCTTTCGCATCGTGGCCACCTATGACGGCGAGGCTCCGGCAGGCTCGCCCCGGCAGTTGGCGATCGACGACAGCATGCGCATCAGCGCGGAGTAGCTCTGCACCGGCGCTCCACGTAACCCTTCAACTGGAACACGGACATTTCGCAGACATAAATAAAGGCGCTCAGAACATCGAGCGCCTAACTCATTGAAAACTTGGTGAGCCAGGTAGGATTCGAACCTACGACCCTCGCCTTAAAAGGGCGATGCTCTACC
>DATHDM010000332.1:0-4555 GCA_035319065.1 Terriglobales bacterium | reverse complement strand
ACGAAGTGCGACTCCAGCGACATCCTGTGCAGCAATCCCCTTCCGGCCGTGAACACCGGGGCCATGGGCGGTGGCATGTATGCCTACAACGACGGCGACGGTTCCACCCGCTACGACGTTGAGTACTCGCTGCAGATCCACGGCTTCGATCCGAACTTCCACTTCGTCGGCATGACCTTCAACCCGGAAGGTTTCACCGACATGAAAGATAAATATTTCCTTCTCAATGGCCGCAGTTATCCAGACACCATCAACCCCGATCCGCTGGCCACACAGACCACCGACGGCGTGATGCACTACTCGCAGCCGCTGCCGTCGGTCATCAACATTCCGGCTGGGGGCAAAGCGCTGCTGCGCATCTCGGATCTGGATGTGACGGAATACCAGACGCTGGCTTCGCTGGGCATCCGGATGCATGTTGTCGGGTACAACGCCAAGCTGCTGCGCGATCAGGCGGGCAACAATCTCGACTACTACACCAACTCGATCACGCTGGCGGGCGGCGAATCGTTAGATGTGATTTTGGACGCCAGCGATACCACTAAGTACCCGTCGGGTAGCGTGTTCTACCTCTACACCCCCAATCTTGACCACCTGTCGAACGATGCCGAGAACTTCGGCGGGCTGATGACTGAAGTGCGGATTAACTAGGAGCGCAGCCAATGAGGGCGATGATCATGAAAAACGCGATGTCAAAGACACTTCTCGCGACCGTCGTAATACTGACGCTGTTGCTTACGCCATCGGCTTTTGCCGCTGCTCCTGGCATCACCGGTCCGACGTTCAACCTGACTGCGAAGCAAGCCTTCCTCAGCCAACCCGACGGCTCATTCGTTTATTCCTGGGGGTACGGATGCAACGGTGCGCCGGCCGGCTACGCCCCGGAGGGGATCACAACCAGGTTCTGCAACACCATGCAGGTTCCTGGCCCAACCCTGATTGTCACTCAAGGACAGACCGTCACGGTGAACCTCACGAATAATCTGCCCAACGCGGCCGGCAACACGTCGATTCTTTTTCCCGGGTTCACGGTGACGGCGTCGGGTGGCGTTGCGGGACTGCTGACGCAGGAAGCGGCGCCCAGTGGCGGCACGGTCACCTACACCTTTACCGCCTCCACGCCGGGCACGCGCGCGTACTACAGCGGAACCCAGGGCGATCTTCAGGTTGAGATGGGCCTGTATGGGGCCATCATTGTGCTGCCGAGCTCGGGCAATATCCCAGGTAGTTGCACGGGAGGGGTCCACAGTTCCAATGCGCAGGCTCAGGCTCATTGGGGTGAATCCGATTTCCGCCTGGCAGCCGCGGCTTACAACCACCCGGGTGCCTGCTACGACCGGGAATATCTCTTTCAGTTCTCCGAAATCGATCCCAGGATTCACCGGCAGGCGGAAGAACAGGCCACCCGCACTTGCACGGGTTGCATGAACGTAGCCACCGAGCCCTATGTTCCCGCGTTCTTCATGGTCAACGGCCGCTCGATGCCAGACCTGATGGATCCGAACTACGCGCCGGAATATCCGCACCAACCTTACAACGGGAATCCCCATATGCATCCCGGCGAGTTAGTGTTGCTGCGCATTATCGGCCAGGGCCGTTGGCAACACCCTTTTCACGAGCACGGCAATCACGTGCGCATCCTGGCACGCGATGGCAATCTGCTTCTCAGCGCGACCGATGCCACCAGTCTTGCCGGGCCACTGCTGTTCACAACCACGACTACTCCGGGCCAGGCGATGGATGGAATCTACTACTGGACCGGCAAAGGGTTGAACTGGGACGCCTACGGTCACAACCCGGCTTCCGGCGATCCGTTGGCCAAGCTGCCGTGTACACCGGATACGAACGGGTACAACACCGGCGGCAGTGCTTACCAGCAGATCAATTACTTCGAGTGGTGTCAGGATCACAACAAGCCCCTGCAAGTGACTCCCATTGGGGATGTCGCTGGTGGCGGCCCAGCGACTCTGCCTGATCCCAACATCTTTGCCAACGGAGCCTGGTTCGGTGGCAGTCCCTATCTCGGACCGAATGCGACCGTGCGCTCGGTTGGCTCAACCGGTACCACGCCACCGTCGGGCACCGTTGCCAACTCGCCCACCGACGAAGCCGGCTTTGCGTTCATGTGGCACTCGCACAACGAGCGCGAAATCACCACCAACAATATTTTCCCCGGCGGAATGATGATGATGATGCTGGTTGATTCCCGGGAATTTGTGATCAATGAGCAGAACTAGGTGAGGAGAACAATAATGCGATCCAACTATCTCAAGACTTTGAAGACAGCGGTCCTGGCAGTAACGGTTCTCCTCCTCGGAGTGAGCGGGTCTTTCGCCCAGCAGCAGGTTAACCTGACTGCGGGGCCGACCACTGCGACCCTGCCCGATGGCACGGTGGTGCCGATGTGGAGTTACAGCTGCGGCGCCGCTGTTGCGGGTTCGACCGCGAGCTGCGCCTCACTGAATCCGGCCGTAGGCGCCGGTTGGTCGCCTGTAGTGATCACGGTGCCGACTGGGCAGGACCTGCAGATCAACTTGACCAATAACCTGTCTTTTGCCGCGGGTGCGGGGACGAATAACATCCCGACTTCGCTCACGATTGTGGGCCAGTTGGGCGGCGGCCTCGGAGACAAGAGCAAAAGGACCACGACTCCAAGTCCGCTGCACGCTACCCAGACACTCACCTGGCCTACTTCCAGCACTGACCCTGGTGACGGTGCCAATAATCCGCCACCCCAGGCCCCCCGCGTGCAGTCGTTCTCAACCGAGGTGGCGGCGGGCTCCACGACCAGCTTGACCTGGACAACTCCCAGCGCCGGTACCTATTTACTCGAGTCGGGCACGCATCCTTCCATTCAGGGTCCGATGGGCTTGTTCGGAATGGTTGTAGTGACGGCCACGCCCGCTGGCGCGACCGCCGGCTGCGCTTACCCTGGGGCCACCGCTGGTTCCTGCCGCGTCACCTATAATGCCGACGTCCCGCTACTGCTCAGCGAGATTGACCCGGTGCAGAACGCTTCGGTGGATGCCGCGGTGCGCACCGCAGGCTTCAGCGAGACGGCGGTGTGGTCGGGGCAGCCCGGAGGATGTGGAAATCCCAGTTCCTCGACTTACCACACCTGCTATCCACCTGCGGTCAACTACGCGCCGCTGTATTACCTGATCAATGGCCTTGCGTTCAACAAGACGAATGGTTCTGCCTCCTTGTTCCCCTCCCCGTCCCCGACGGTGGCAGCCGGCAGTCCGGTGCTGGTGCGCCTGGTCAATGCCGGCTTGCGCATGCATGTGCCTTCGATTGTGGGCGCCCAGATCGGGTCGGGCGCTTCCGGCTTCCGGCTGATTGCCGAGGACGGCAATCCTCTACCCGGTGTGACTCGCGTGCAAAACGAAGTCTTCCTGGCCCCGGGTAAGACCTATGACGTCATGATCAACGCGCCGGCGGCGGGCGGCACGGCGCTGCCGATTTTCGACCGCGAAGGGAGCTTGTCGCAGAATGCCACGGGGCGTGACGGCGGAATGCTGGCTTATATCAGCATCAACGGCGCGGGACTGCCCTCTGCTCCAGTATTGGCTGCGGCCGCCGCGAACGCGGATACCTACAACTCCCTGATCGCGGGCCAGACACTCACCGTTTCCGATCCCGCCAAGGGCGTGCTGGCAAATGACGTGAACGTGTACGGTGCGAAGGTAATGGGCGTTGTCGCAGGCTTAACGCTGAATACAAACGGCACCTTCACATACACAGGAGCACCGACCACATTTACTTATTGCGGTAACGGTGCCACGTCAGGAGCGGCCTGCGCTATGGTGACTTTAGGCGCCGGAGACGCTGGAACTGCCGCGGGCATTACCTGCACCGCACCTACCTTCAATTCGAATGTCGCAACCACGGTGAGCATCAAGCCTCCGGGCGTGCTTGCCTACTGTAAGGACGCGGCAGGCTATCCGCTCAAGGTTGCCAGCGCGACACCTTCCAGTGGATTAACGCTCTCGTGGAATGCGGACGGCAGCTTTAGCGCTTCTGGGACGGCAGGGACGACGTACACCTTTGCATTCACCCCCCAGAACGCGCAGGGAACTAGCGGGGCGTCGGCGACCGCTACGGTTGTCTTCCCGACGGCAAACGGTCCCAGCTTAACGCTGATCGACGGAATCACGAAGGCCGCGCTGAGCCCGCAAGACTACCGCTGGATCATTGAGGAAGACCGCACCTTCTTTGTCGATCCCAACTGCCAGGCGAATCCCTTGCCGGCCGGCTGCCCTGTCGTCGACGTCGCGAATAGTTCAGGGGTGCCCGCGATGTTTGGGACGAACTTCCACACCAGCTACATGCCAGTCGTGGCGCAGGGCTGCGTGGGAACGACCTCCTGCGAAAGCGGTCAGAGCGTGCTAGGCGCACCCTCGGTGTGCGACATTGGCAATGGCGCTTGCCGACCTGGCGCTGCCAAGACGGAGATAGCTCCCACACAGGTCTATCTGGATCCCAGCAAGCACTATTACATCTCGGTGCTGCCGGGCGATGCCGGGGACGGGGCACATGCCATGGGCGGCGCGCA
>DATHDM010000331.1:0-10115 GCA_035319065.1 Terriglobales bacterium | reverse complement strand
CGACCGCCACACGGATGTTGTGGGCTCTGAGCTCCTCGGCTACCGAGTAGCTCATGCCGTTCAGTCCCCACTTTGACGCCCCGTAGGCCGCGCCGTTCGGCAGCGGATTCTTTCCCGCCAGCGAGGAGATGTTGATGATGTCGCCCCGTCCGGCCGCGATCATTCCCGGAACGAAAGCCCGCTTGCAGTAGTACGGCCCGCGCAGGTTGGTGTTGATTACCGCATCCCACTGCTCGGGTGGCAGCAGGTGCAGGGGCACGGCAAAGCTACCGATCCCCGCGTTGTTGACCAGGACGGTTACAGCCCCCCACTTTTCGTTCACCCGCTCGCGCAATCCCTCCACCGATTGCCAGTCGCTCACGTCACAGGGCACGGGTTCGCAACGGCCGCCGCCCTGCCAAATCTGCCGCGCCGTGCTCTCCAGCGGCCCCGGTGTGCGCCCCACGATGATCGTGGTTGCCCCCAGCGACGCCAGCTTCGCCGCGATGGCCGCGCCAATGCCTCGCCCGCCACCGGTGACTACGGCCACGCGGCCAACGAGGGGAAGAGTTCCAGCCTTTTCGCTCATCGCATGCCTTGCCGCCACGAGCGGCTTGCTAGCCGCCCCGAGCCCCATTATCTGGCAACGAACTGGGGTTTCACCAGCATCCTACGGGTCAACAGCACAGGGAAGGTCGACGCCGTCAGCTACCAGCTTGCCTTCGTGGAATCAGCCCCATATAATCCTGCCTCCGCACCTATTCCTGTCGCTTTTCTGGCGGGATCGGAGCAGGCGGGACGTTGTGCCGTATCCGGGTCCGCTGCTGGGCGGCGTTGCCGCCTCAGCAAGTTGCTCTTGCCGGCCCGTAGCAGAAACTCCCCTGATCTGAGGAGCCATTGATGAAGAAGTCGTTACTCACGCTCGTGCTCGCGTTCGCAATTGCCGCGTGGGGTGCGCCCCTTGCTCTCGCGGCTTCTCCGCCCACTCAGGGCGCTGCTCCCCAGAAGAAGGAAATCAAGGATCCCGCCGAGTACAACGCCTACATGGGAGCCATTCAGGCGCCGGATAACAATCAGAGGGCAAGCGCGCTGGAAGCCTTTGTCACCCAGTATCCCAACAGCGTGATGAAAGAAGACGCGCTGGAGCTGCTGATGCGCACCTATCAGCAGCTCAATAACGGCCCCAAGACGGCGGACGCGGCGCAGCGCGTGCTGCAGGCCAATCCCAACAACGTGACCGCCCTGGCGCTTCTCAGCTACACCGACCGCCTGCAGGCACAGAGCGGCGCTCCCAATGCCGCCCAGCTGCTCGCTGACGCCAACAAATATGGCCAGCGCGGTCTTGAGGCTCTGAACACCTATCCCAAACCGGAAAACCTGTCCGATGCCGACTTCGCCAAGCTCAAGACTCAGCTGAGCGGCATTTTCAGTGCGTCCGTCGGCATCAACGCGCTTCAGACGAAAGATTATGCGACGGCACAGAAATCGCTCGCCGTCGCCGCGCAAGCCAATCCCGCCGACTTCAGCGTCGTTTATCCCCTGGCTCTGGCGCAACTGCAGGCCCCCCAGCCCGACTATGTCAACGGCCTGTGGAGCGCAGCGCGCGCGGCCACCATCGCTCCCACACCGCAGTTGAAGCAGCAGATCAGCGAGTACGGGCGTCGCATGTACATGAAATACCACGGCGGTGACGACGGCTGGACCGACGTCCTTGCCGCTGCCCAGGCCAACCCCACGCCTCCGGCCAATTTCGCCATTAAGCCTGCGCCCACTCCGGCCGAGCAGGCCGACAAGCTGCTAGCCAGCAAGCCGGTTGACCAGATGTCGTTTGATGAGTTCCAACTCATCCTGACCTCCGGCAACCAGGCCGCCGCCGACAAGCTCTGGAGCCAGCTCAAGGATAAGCCGCTGGCGATCGAGGGCAAGCTGGTTGCCGTCACCCCAACCAAGCTGATGATTGCCGGCAGCTACGACGACATCCAGGCCAATCCTCCGGTCGCGGACATCGAATTAGCCATGACGGCTGCGATCCCGGCCCGCCTCATGCCCAAAGAAGGCACAACCATTCAGTTCCAGGGAAACCCCACCACCTGGGACCCCAAGCCCTTCCTGGTGCATATGGAGAAGGGCGTGTTGCTCACCAAGGCCGCGCCGGCCCCGACCCCAGCCAAGAAACCGCCTGCGCGCCGCCCGACTCACTGATCCGGCAGCAGCAACGCAAAACAGAAAAGCAGCCGAAGTTCGGCTGCTTTTCGTTTTCCAGCGCGCGGGTTCCGATGAAACCGACCCTGGCTTTAGTCTAGCGCGCGATTTTCTTCTCCAGCGGGGCCGCGGGCCGCGCGCTGCGTGGCGGCCGCTTGGCGCCATCGCGCAGAGCGCGCACATCCACCTTCAGCTCGTCCACCGTGCGGCTGAGGGTGTTGCGATGCATCCCCAGTTCCCGCGCCGCCTTGCATTGGTTTCCATTATTCTCCTGCAGGACGGCGATGATGAAGCGCTTCTTGAATTCCCGCACCGCTTCGGAATAAAGAATGCCGCCTTTGTACATCTGCATGACCAGAGCTTCCAGCTGATCTTTCACGGTGCCTCTCTCTTTCTAAGATCTTCTTGGGCTTCCCGTCGGGCGGCTGCTTGAGCCACGACGAGCGGCAGCGCTATTTCTTTTCGCCGGCCGCGGTTCCAGTTGTTCCGGCTGCATTGGGCCCAGAGCCTTGCATCGCCTCGTGCTTGATCCGTTGCAGCAAGTCGATTCCGTCGCTCACCCGATGGCGGATGTCTACCGGGGTCAGCCACGCTGCGGCCCGTCCTACCGCCAGAAGGTAGGGAGCGATCTCTGAGCGTGCCAGCATCCGCGAACCCGGGTAGAACGCCGTTACCGCCAGCACGAACACCGTTACCCACAGCAACCCGCGAAGGACTCCAAAGGCTGCGCCCAGAATCCGGTCCATCCAGCGCAGGCCCGCCTCGCGCATTCCCCGGCTTGCGATCCGTCCCACCAGGCCCGCCAGTATCGATATCGCAAGAAAGAGAATCAGAAAACCGGCGATGTCCGCCGCCCACTGCTGCTTCAGGAACTTCGCAAACCAGTTGGAGACCAGGGGATATTCCCAGGCGGCCACCAGGAATCCCAATATCGTGCCGCCCAAGGCGAACGCTTCTGCAAAAAAGCCTTGCGACGCCGCCTGGATGATCGACAGCACGACGGCTGCTACGATCAACCAATCTGCGGTGCTCATCGTCTTCCTGCTGATCGAGTCTCACAGGCGGCCATGCCGCCTGCACCGTGCTAGATCTCCAGTTCCTTTCCTGTCAGTCGCCGATACGCTTCCAGGTATTTCTCGCTGGTCTTGGCCACCACCTCATGGGAGAGCGCGGGCGCCGGGGGAGTCTTATCCCAGCCGATTCTCTCCAGGTAATCGCGCACATACTGTTTGTCGAACGAATCCTGGGCCCGCCCGGGAGCGTATTCGGCGGCAGGCCAGAAACGCGAGGAATCGGGCGTAAGCACCTCGTCGGCGAGAACAATCCCGCCGGCCGTCTTTCCAAACTCAAACTTGGTGTCGGCGATGATGATCCCGCGCGACAACGCATAGTCCGCGGCTTTCCGGTAAATCCTCAGGCTCAACTCCCGCAGTTCCTCGCTCAGCCTGGGTCCCACCAACTTCTTCATCTCGGAGAAAGGAATGTTCTCGTCGTGCCCGCTGATGGCTTTGGTTGCAGGAGTGAAAATCGCCTCCGGCAATCGATCGGACTCCCGCAAGCCTGCCGGCAGCGGAATCTCGCACACGCTTCCCTTGGCCTTGTACTCTTTCCATCCCGAGCCGGAGAGGTAACCGCGCACCACGCACTCGACCGGGACCATCTCCGCCTGCACTACCAGCATCGAGCGGCCCGCGATCTGGTCGGCATAGTTCCTGAGGCCGGCAGGATAGCGCTCCACATTCGCCGTTACCACGTGGTTCGAAACGATATCTTTCAGAAAATCAAACCAGAAAAGCGAAAGCTGGGTTAGTACCTTGCCCTTGACTGGAATGCCCGACGCCAGCACGTAATCGAAAGCTGAGATGCGGTCGGTGGCCACAAACAGCAAATGCTCGTTGTCCACCCGGTACAGGTCCCGGACTTTGCCGCTGGCATACAGTTCCAGGTCGGGAAAGTCTGTCTGCAACATGGCGTCTTGGAGGATGGGAGCATTCACCGGCAGCAACTCTGACGAAAGAGTCCGTCGCGTATTCTAGTCGTCGGCTCCATTTTGTCAACGCTGTGCGATCGCCACGATGGAAGGAGTGTGAGCGACAAACGACGAAATTAGTTGACAACCGTCGCACTTGCGCGAAAGCTGCTTCCCCAGCCAGTTTTCAGCTTGTGGACGAGTGAGGATTTTTCGGCCGCGACTTTCGGAGCGCACGCTCCTGCAGCCGCTGCCAGGTCGCAAACTTTTGCAACCCAAGTTGCGCGTGGCCGGGGAGCCGCGCCTAAGCCGACATCGCCTGACGCGCTTCGCCGGGGTTGAAGCGAACCGAGACCAGTTTTGAAACTCCCGGCTCCTGCATCGTGACCCCGTACAGCACCGGAGCGATGCCCATGGTTTTCTTGCTATGAGTGATGATCACAAACTGCGTGTTCAGGCTCATTTCACGCACCAGCTCGGTGAATCGCCCGATGTTGGCTTCGTCCAATGGCGCGTCCACTTCGTCGAGAATGCAGAACGGGCTCGGTTGGTACTGGAAAATTCCCACCAGCAGCGCCAACGCGGTGAGCGCTTTTTCCCCGCCGGAAAGCAGCAGAACGTTCTGCAGCTTCTTGCCCGGGGGCGATGCGATGACGTCGATGCCGCTTTCGATGCTGTTATCCTCGTCGGTCAGCCGCATGAACGCCGAGCCGCCGCCAAACAGCTTGCGGAAACTTGCTTCGAAGTTCTGATTGATCCTGCCGAACGCCTCCTCAAATTTTTCCCGCGAGACCTGCTCGATCTCCTTGATCGTCTTTTGCGTGTTCTCAATCGAGTCGAACAGGTCCTTGCGCTGGGCTTCGAGAAAGGCATGGCGCTCCGCCGTTTCCTTGTATTCCTCCAGCGCCATCATGTTGACCGGGCCCATGTTCTCCAGACGGGTGCGCATTTCGCGATGCGACTCGTCTTCGGCCGCCAGTTGCTCGCCGGAGACCACGACCAGGGCCGGATCGTTCAGCAATTCGGCGGGCATCATACCCAACTCGTTCACCGATGCCTCCGACATGTGAACGGAATCCGATTCCAGCTTCGCAGCACGGGCTGCTATTTCCCCGCGCTGATCGCGGGCGCGGTCCAGCGACTCACGGGCCGCCTTGAATTCGCTCTCGATCTCCGCCAGGCGGGCACGGATCCCGGCCGACTCCGTCTCCAACTCCGCCCCCTGCAACTCTGCCAGTTCACGCTCGCCCTCGAGCCCCACCAGTTGCGCGGCCAGTCCGACGTTCTCCTCCTCCCGCTGCTGTTTCTCGGCCACCGCGGACTCGCTCTGCGCCCGCAATCCTTCCAGGCGCACCGCCACTTCGCGAATCAGGGACTCGACCCGCTCCAGGGTCGCACCGGCTCCCCGCTGGCGTTCTTCGAGGCCGGCAACCCGCGCCATCATCTGGGAGGCCTTGTGAGCCGCCGCGTCACGCAGACCTCTCAACCCTGCCAGGCTCTCCTGTGCGATCGCGATCTGGCGCTCCAATTCGGTCCGGCGTTGCTCTCGCGCCGTGAGGGCCTGTTGACGCTCGCTGATGAGTGCCCCCTGTTCTTCGCGCGCGTCTGCCACTTGCCGCAGTTCCTGCTCGCAGATGTCCAGGCGCTGGCGGCTGCGGGCCACTTCCGCATCCACTTGCTGCAGCATGTGCCCCGACGACATCGCCTGCTGTTCAGCCTCGCGCCGTTCCCCTTCCAGGCGATCCAGAAGAGAAGTGAGTTCGTTGATTTCGCGAGCTACCAATCCCGCCATCCGCTCCTGCTCGCGCAGGGCATTCTCCAGTCCCGCAGCCTGCTTCAGCACTTCGCGCAACTCGCGCTTCATGGCCAGCGGTCCCTCGGAGCGCTGCTTGCCGCCGGTCACGGTCACGTTGTGAAAGCATTCGCCGGTGTCGGCCAGGAAAAATGCGTCTGGATTCTCCAGCGCCAACTCACGAGCGATCTCGGCGCTGGGCGCCAGATAACCGTCCCGCAGCTTGGGCAGGATCACCTCCAGCGACTTGCCGAAGCCGTTGAGCACGCGCACGCAATTCTTGAGCGGGATCACGCTGTCGCGCCGCGGCGCCTGCCGCGCGCTCTCATTCACGACGAAGGAAAATTTGGCTTGCGAATCCTCGGGATGCACCAGGAAGGTAGCCCGCCCGTCCACGTCCGTGCGCAGTAACTGCAACCCCTGGTCCGCGGTAGCCCACGACTCCACCACGATGTAGTTCAGTTCATCGCGCAGGAAATCGTCCACCACGTGCTCGTAGCGGTCTTCCACCTCCAGGAAATCGGCGAGCACGCCGGCCGGCGCGAAGCCGCGATCCACCGCGCCTGACTGGAAGAGCCGCCGCACCGATTCCGTGGAGTACCCGTGCTCGGCGATGACTGCTTCCAGCGACGCCTTCTTCCCTAACGCTGTGGCATATTCCGCGCGCAGGGTGTCGAGGCGGCGCTTGCACTCCGCCTCCTCACGGCGATTTTCGGAGATCCCCATGCGCGTGTTCTCAATATGTCGGTTCAGGGACTTGACGCGCTCCGCCGCTGATTCGAACTCGAATGCAATCTGTCCGCGCCTCCCGCCAAAGGCATCAATCTGGGAACGTGCATCCCCCATCTCTCGCTGCAAGCGCTCGGATTCGCGCTCATATCCCACAATCCGCTCGCTGGCCTGGGCCACTTCGTTGCGTATGGCCGAAGCCTCCGACACCACCTGCATCACCGCAATGCGGTTTTGTTCCTGCTGCTGCTCGACCTCCGCCAGGCTGGCGCCTGCCCGCCGCGCTTCCTCCTGACATTGGGCCGCTTCCTGCTGGGCCGCTGCCACTTCGGCGGCTACGCTGGTAAAGATCTGGCGGTTGAGCTCACGCTCGCCTTCCAGCTCCGCGAGGCGCGACGCCGCTTGCGACATGTCGCGCGCCGCGGTCTCGCTGCGTACCGCCAATTCGGCGCAGCGCTCTTCGTTGGTGCGCTGGCGGGAAATTGCTCGATCCACCTCCAGGGTGATAGCTGCCAGACGCTCGCGCACCAGCCGCGCCTGTTCCTCGATTTCATAGCCGCGCTGCCGGCGGTCGCTCTGCTCGCCCTCGAGCCTTGCCACAGCCTCGCTTCGGGCTTGAATTTCCTGGATCATCGCGGCCAACTGTTCTTGGAGCGTTGCCCGTTCGCTCTCCAGCACGACCCACTTGCTGGCCAGCACCAGCCGCAGCTTGGCACGCATCTCCTCCCGCAACCTGGCATAGCGTTCGGCCTTGGCCGCCTGGCGTTTCAGCGAGTTCATCTGCCGCGTGACTTCGTCGAAGATATCGTTCAGGCGCGACAGGTTCAGCCTGGCCTCTTCCAGCCGGGCCTCCGCCAGCCGCTTGCGGGTCTTGAATTTCGTAATGCCGGCGGCCTCCTCGATGATCGCCCGGCGGTCGGTGGGCTTGCTGCTCAGAATCTGCCCAATGCGACCCTGCTCGATGATGGCGTAGGTCTCCGGGCCCAGCCCAGTGCCCATGAAGATGTCCTGGATGTCGCGCAACCGGCACAGCTTGCCGTTCAGCAGGTATTCGCTGTCGCCGGAGCGGAACAGGCGCCGGGTTACAACCACCTCACCTTTCTTGAAGGTCACGCGGTTGAACTTGCGTCGCCGGATCTTGAGCACTACATGCGGCGGCGCGTTCTGTGGCAAGCCGTCTGCCGTGGCTGGGAGCTCAACCCTGCCCGAATCTTCCTGGGGCAGGCTGAGATCTTGAGCTTCCGATCCCCCGGCTGACAGCTCTTCCCCGGAAGCCGTTCTTTCGGTCGCTGCGTTTTCCAGCGCCACCGGTGCCGTTTGCCCGGGCCTCACTTCCTCGATATATTCCCCGGCTTCCCGCTCTCCCTTGGCGCGCAGGGCGGCCTCATCCCAGTCGTCTCCCGGCATCTCTTCGATGACCTCAATCTCCGGCTCGACGACATTTCCGCCTTCGTAAATCTCCGGGTCGATCAGCGTGAGCGACACCTCCGCCATCCCCAGCGGCTGGCGATCGCGCGTCCCGGCGAAGATGACGTCCTCCATGCGGCTGCCGCGCAGCGTCTTGGCCGACTGCTCTCCCAGTACCCAGCAGATGGCATCGGCGATATTCGATTTTCCGCACCCGTTCGGACCCACGATGGCGGCTATGCCGTCGCCATGAAATCTCAGTTCTGTGCGGTCACAAAAGGATTTGAACCCCAGAATCTGCAGCTTCTTCAGTTTCAGCAACGCTGACTCCTTCGACTGCCGGATCCGTTGCCCGCTCGGGGGCCGCTCGCTGTGTTGCTGCCGCGCATTTTCATGCCGGTTGCGAGGCGGATAATGTCCACCGCTGTCCCCGTGAGCGACCCCTTGCCGATTCCCATAAATCTAGCCATCCGGAACCCAGGAGTCAACACAATAAACCCTATATCTTGGGGCATAGCTGTGGAAGCCACGTTATATCGCACCCGCAACGCAAACCGCCCTGAAAAACACCGCCGCTGTGGCCAGCGCCCAATGGCAACAGGCAACCAGATGCCTGCCCCGCGGGCCGCCTGCTCGATGGCAAAAACGCGCCATCCCCTCGCCACCAAAGGCTCACGGACACGCAGAGTGATTGCACTTCAAGGAGAGAAAACAAGAGGAAGGGAGAACCGCTAGAGCTGCTTTGAGTTTAGCGCGCTCGATCGCCAAAAGCAATCGCTCTCTCTGTCATAATCGGCTCCGCAACTCGGGAGCCCAGCTTGCAGATCTCCTCTTCTGAAATCCTGAGCACCATTCACGGGACCGTGGAGCCCGGCTTCCAGGAGGTCCGCGACGAGTTTCAGAAGAACTTCCTGCACCGCGGCGAAGTTGGGGCGGCCTGCGCCGCCTATGTGCACGGCCAGAAAGTCGTGGACTTGTGGGGAGGATTTCGCGATCTGCACACCCGCGCCCTCTGGGAGGAGAACACCCTGGTCATCATGTTTTCCGTCACCAAGGGCATGGCCGGCCTCGCCATGGCGCTGGCGCACTCGCAGGGCCTGCTCGCCTACGATGAAAGGATCGCGACCTACTGGCCCCAGTTTGCCCAAGGCGGCAAAGCGAACATCACCGTCCGCCAGCTACTATCCCACCAGGCCGGACTCTGCGCCCTCGATCATCGCCTGGATCGCGATACCGTCGCCGACCTCGACCGGCTCGCGGCCATCCTCGCACGCCAGAAGCCAGCTTGGGAGCCGGGCCGCCACCACGGCTACCATGGCATCACGCTGGGATGGTATGAGTCGGAGTTACTTCGCCGCGTGGATCCGCGGCAACGCACTCTCGGGCAGTTCTTCTGGGAGGAAATCGCGCGGCCCCTGGGTCTGGAGTTTTACATAGGGACGCCTTCCGAGTTGCCGGCGTCGCGCATCGCCGCGCTGATCGACTATGCTCCCTGGCAATTGCTCTTTCATATGCGGCAACTGCCGTCCAGCTTCGTCCTCCGCGTACTGAATCCGTTTTCGCTTACTTTCAAGTCCATGCGCAACCCCGAGCTGAGCCGTCCAGGGGACTTAAACCGGCCGGAATGGCGCTCGGTCGAGGTTCCGGCAGGGAATGGCGTGGGTCAGGTGAGAAGCGTGGCCCGGGCGTATTCGGAGTTTGCCACTGCCGGCACGACCCTGAAGATTGGCGCTGCGACGTTAGCCGCCCTCACCCAACCCGCGACCCCACCCACGGCCGGCAACTTCGACGAGGTGCTGCGCACCCCCACCTCCTATTCCATGGGATTCCTCAAGCCGTTCTCCGCCTTTCCGTTCGCGGGCCATACCGCCTACGCTGCACCCGGGCTGGGAGGATCGATGGGCTATGCCGATCCTGAGGCAGGTATCGGCTTTGCGTACGCGCCCAATCACTTGGGCTTCTATCTGTGGGATGACCCGCGCGAGAGCGCCTTGCGCCATGCAGTGCAGCGCTGTGCCCGGCGAGTCCGGGGTGAAG
>DATHDM010000330.1:0-8829 GCA_035319065.1 Terriglobales bacterium | reverse complement strand
TGAAGATCACTAACATCGCCGCCAGCGCAACCGCGCTCGCCCGCAGCCAGCGGCTGCTGATTCGCGTCAACCACGCGAATACTAGCAGAGCGAACAACACTACGAACGCCGGCACCAACTGCGTGCCGTAGCGAACGTTGTAATAGGAATACGGCCACCAGATCGGCAGGAAGATCGGCACGCTTCCCCAGGTCATCGAGAGGACGTAGAACGGGACCGGCGTCCACAACAGGAGCCACGGCCAGAGGGGCCGCAGATAGATCACGATCAGCGCCGAAGCAAGCACGGCTGCCCACAGCCAGGTCTTCCGCTGCCACGAATGGCTTTCCCAATTACCCGCCATATTGAGCTGGCCCGACTCGACAAAGAAGATGGTTGCGACTTTCGGACTCTTCCACCCCGGATGATAGGGCTCGCCCGGCTTGTGCGTCCGCTGCTCGATGGCGCGCGCCGAGTACGGCCCCGTGGCGAAGGCCAGCGGGCCCTCAAAACCCGCGGCGTTCCAGATGAGCCACGCTGCGGGCCCCACCGCTATCAGGCAGGCAAACTTCACGAGCACCCGTCTCCATGGGCGCTCCACGATGGTATGCAGCGCGGGCAGGCCTCGACGCCTCGCCTGCCACACCAGCGCTCCCAGGGCGGCAACTCCGAAGACAGCAGCGGCAAACCACCCGTCGTAGCGGGTAAAGACTCCGAGCAGCAGCACGACGCCGCAGGCCAGCAGGTTGCGCTGCGCACAGCGATCATCGCCACGGTAAAGCTGAAAGAAGAATTGGGAGAAGAACACCGCCGTCCAGACAAACAGGGCCAGGAAAACCGGCTCGGTCATCGCGGTGGACTGGAGATAGAGCAGGTTGGGATTGGCGGCAAAGGCCAGCGCAGCCAGCCAGGCCGCCACGCGGGCCTCGCGCCTCCATTGCGGGATGCTGCCCAATCCAACGTTTACGAGCCGGAAGATTCCCAGCGTGCCGGCCACATGCGCGGCTAGCGATGGTATGGAGCCGCCCACTCCGGTGCGCCACATCCATTTCGAAATCACAAGCGGGAGGATGAGCAGGTGCGGCAGCGGAAGCCAGACCGTCCCCAGCTCCAGCGGACCGGGTGTTCGCGAGTCGAACACGCGCCGTGCAATGTTGATATGTGCTACCGCATCGCCATACAGGAGGATCTGTCCGCGCAGATAAAACACTAGAAAGGCCAGCCAGGAGAGCGAGACGACAATCAACGCCAGCAGGTAATATTCGAGCGCGTTTTCACCGCTGTTCTTGGTTGCGGTCCCGACGGCCGGCTCGTTCCGGCGCGGGGGAACTTCGTCCTCGCAGCTGCCGCTCATTCCAGGTGGGTCAGCTCGCGGAAAATCGCGAAGCGCTCATCGATCTGTTCCCGCGTGAGCGACTGCAGGCGGCGGGTGCCGAACGCCTCCACCGCGAACGATCCCATCACTCCACCGTAGAACATGGCGCGCTTCAGCACCTCGCGGTTCACCTCGCCTTGCGATGCCAGGTAGCCCATGAAGCCGCCGCCGAAGGAATCTCCCGCGCCCGTGGGATCGCGCACCTCGTCCAGGGGCAGCGTGGGAGCGCGGAAAGGGTGATGCCCGATGCCGAATGCGCCCTCGCGAAAGAAGACCGTCGAGCCGTATTCGCCGTGCTTAGTGACCAGCGCCTTGGGCCCCATCGCGAGCACCTTCCGCGCTGCGCGCGGCAGGCTCGATTCGCGGGCCAGCATTTTGGCCTCGGTGTCGTTGATCATCAGCACATCGATGACCTTCAACGTCTCGACGAGTTGCTGGCGAGAGCCATTGATCCAGTAGTTCATGGTGTCGCCGCCCACCAACCGGGCGCCGTTCATCTGCCGGCGGACGTCAGCCTGCAGCCTGGGATCGATGTTGCCCAGGAAGAGAAATTCGGTGTCGCGATATTCGGCGGGAATCTTGGGCTGGAAATTCTGGAATACGTTCAGTTCCGTCGCCCGCGTCCTGGCTGCGTTGGGATCGGCGCCGTATTCGCCATGCCAGAAGAAGGTTTTCCCCGGCGCGCGCTCCAAGCCGCGAATATCGATGCCGCGGCGCCAAAAGACGGCTTCCTGCTCGGGGCCGAAGTCGTCGCCCACCACCGCCACAATGCGAACATCGGTGAAGTAGCTGGCTGCCAGGCCGAAGTAAGTCGCCGAGCCTCCCAGTTCTCGCTCCACTTTTCCGGAAGGCGTTTCAATGCTGTCGAAGGCAACAGAACCCACTGCCAGGATGGACACTACTTAACGGCTCCCTCGGTGAGATATTTTCCGATGATGGGCTCCAGGCGCTTGAGCGTCTCTGCCGGGATGAGGCTGCGATCGGTGACGATGGCGGTTGCCAGCGCCGAGTCGCAGGCACAACTCCGCTTCCTGGGCATGCCGGCCAGGGCATGGCACAGAACCTCGATGGCGTTCTCCGCATTCTTCGTGAGCACGGCGATGATCTGCTCGGCGGTCACTGACTCATGACCGGGATGCCAGCAATCGTAGTCGGTCACCATAGCCAGCGTGGCGTAGCAGATCTCCGCCTCCCGCGCCAGCTTGGCTTCCTGCAGGTTGGTCATGCCGATCACATCCATGCCCCAGCTGCGATAAAGGTGCGATTCCGCCTTGGTGGAAAATTGCGGGCCCTCGATGCAGAGATACGTACCACCGAGCCTACCGTTCACTCCGGCGTCGCGGCAGGCGGTTGCCAGAACCTTGGATCCCTCCGGGCAAACTGGATCGGCGAACGGAATATGGACCACCAGACCATCTCCAAAAAATGTGGACACCCGCGCGTAGGTGCGGTCCACAAACTGGTCGGGAATCACGAAGTCCGTCGGCCGCAGCTCTTCCTTCAATGATCCGACCGCCGAGGGCGAGAGAATGCGCTCGACCCCGAGCATCTTGAATCCCATGATGTTGGCGCGGAAATTCAACTCGCTGGGCAGGATACGGTGGCCGCGGCCGTGCCGCGCCAGGAAGGCTACCTTTCTGCCCTCCAGCTTGCCCAGGACGTAGGCATCGGAGGGCTCGCCAAACGCGGTCGCCAGCCGGAGCTCGCGCACCTCGTTGAGTCCGGGCATGGAATACAGCCCGCTCCCGCCAATGATTCCGATCTCCGCTTCCGGCAAACCTCACTCCTGCGTCACAAAGAACTCCGTGACGACTCAGGCCCGAAGGAACTCGCGATTATACAAAACGGCGGTAAACCTCCCCCGCCGTCGCCAACCAAGGAGTCAAGGTGAGCGAAGGCATATAGACTCAGCGCTGTCCTGTGGCCGCCGAATAGGCCGCGTCCTTTACAGGAGAAGCGTCATCGAAGCCTTCCGTGATCAGCAGAATGGCACCGCGCGTCTCCACGCTGATGAGACCATCGTCGGTTCGCCATGCATCGCGCAATCCGGCGCCTGCGCTTGCAGAGTTGGCGTCGACATCGGGCCTGGTCTTGATCTCCTGTCTCTCCCCACGACCCGCCTCGACCCTATATCGCTTCTGAATGGCTGCCCCAAAAATCTCTCCGAAGTTCGTTGCCGCCTCCGGTGACGCCCAGCGGGAAACGTAAATGAGAGCGATATTCTCCGGCTTGGTGTCGGAGACTCCCTTCTTCTTGGCGGCGTAGTAGTAGCCGCCGCGCCAGTTGCTGGCCACCAACTTCGCGTCCTCGCTGGGGACGCCATACTGCTCGGCCATCACCTTAACGTCAAACTCCCCAATTGAGCCCACATCGTACTTCTCCCACGCCGCGCCCAGGAGTTGCTCGAGGTTGGGCAGCTCCAGAGGCGGGGTCCGCTCCCCAGCCAGGTAGGTTTTGGGCTCCATGATCTGGCGTGTGTCAAGCGGAGGATTCTTGAACACGCCGGCAAACGCCCGCTCCTTGCCTCCGCGCGCGAGCAACTCCCGCACAAACTCCGTGCCGTAGGTGTAGGGGAAGACCAGCACCTCCTTCAGGTAGAGCGGCGCGCGTGTGAACACCGGGGAATTGTCGCCGTCCATCATTCCAGCTTCCATCGCCTGCACCAGCAGTGGCGCGGTCAGCACCGACTGGCCGGCGGGAGCCAGCATGTAATCCAGCATGGCGATCATGGCCTGCCCCTCCACCACCGCCTCGCGCGCCGCCATCTGCTCGTCGGACTGGATCTCGGTCTGCATCTTGCTCCCCGCCTTGGGATTCTTTCCCATCCACTTCTCGATGCCGAAGTTCTGGTCCTGCAGCGCGTGCGTCAGTTCGTGCGCCATCACCGGTTTCTGCGACTCCGGCTCGACCCAGTCCAGCAGGTACACCGTTTTGTCCTTGGAGTTGTAGTAGCCCGCCACCTGTTCCTTCAGCAGCTCGAGCATGAAGGGTTCGAGGTGGAAGTTGCGCGGGATCAGCCCGAATCTCTTCAGCACCACTTCGGAACGCTTCAGCCGCTGGGCCTGCTCATCTTCGGAAAAGCGATCGGAAACGAACCTGGCGACTTCGTCGCGGCTGGTGAACTTGCGCTTGATGTTGTGGTGCAGGCGCAACCCGGTGTCGCGGCTGTCGAACTGCACGATGGCGTCGATGGAGCGCAGCAGTTCGTCGGCCTCGGCCCGGGTGATGCGGTGCTCGGGCTCGGCCTGCGGCGTCTGCCGGGGAGAAGGCGCCTGGGTGGGAGGCGCGGCCGGCTGGCTTGCGCTGCCTTCCCGAGCCGGCTCCTGGGCCTGGGTAGGAGGAGTGGCCTGCGCCAGGCTCCTCGGTCCAAGTCCCAGCGCCAGGCCGGCCAATGACGCCAAAAGGAGCAGTTGGGAGATAACCGTCTGCAGGTCTGATCTGCGAAGCTTCAATCGAACTCCCGGGGCTTGGGTGGGGCGCATGCGACTTCCGGTTGTCGCCCTCTTCCTCTCTGGATAACATTACCGCATAATCTATCCCTCAGCCGGAGTGGGACCGTACTTGCCATGAGGGACGCAGATCAAAGGGATCAGGCCATCGAGTTCTTTCGCCAGGCCTACGCCCACCAGATGCAGGGCGAGTACAAGGAGGCGATCGAGCTCTACACCCGCTCCATCCAAGCCTTTCCCACCGCCGAGGCCTACACCTTCCGCGGCTGGACCTACTCCCTGCTGGGCGACTATGCCACCGCCATCGCCGAGTGCATGGAAGCCATCAAACTCGATCCGGAGTTCGGCAATCCCTACAACGACATCGGCGCTTACCTGATCGAGCAGAAGCGCCTCGACGAAGCGCTGCCCTGGCTGGAAAAAGCCACCCGCGCCCGCCGCTACGACGCCCACTGCTTCCCCTGGTACAACATGGGCCGGGTGTACGAGAAGAAGTACAACTGGTCGCAGGCGAAGAAGTGCTACCGCCGTGCCGCAGAGGAGAACCCCAAGTACATGCCGGCGAAAATCGCCCTCAAGCGCCTGCGCATTATCTGGAACTGACAGCGGCCAATCCCCTCAGTCCGACTTTTCACCTGCCACTTTCTCCCGGATCCACTCCGCGCAGGCCTTGGTTCCCAGGTTGCCGCCGACGTCCCTGGTGGTCTTCTTCTGCCGGACCGCCTCGAGCACAGCGGCTTCGATCTTCTTTGCCTCCGGCGCCAGTCCCAGATGTGAAAGCATCATGGCCCCGGTCAGGATCGCACCCATGGGATTGGCGATGTCCTGGCCAGCGATGGGTGGCGCCGAACCGTGCACCGGCTCGAACATAGAAGTCCGCCCGGGATGGATGTTTCCGCTGGCCGCCATGCCCAAGCCTCCCTGCAACCCAGCCGCCAAGTCGGTGATGATGTCGCCGAACATATTGTTGGTCACGATGACGTCCAGCGACCTGGGCTCGCGCACCATCTGCAAACACAGCGCATCCACATACATGTGCTGGGGCTGAAGCTCAGGAAACTCGTGGGCCACCATCTTGAACATCCGCTGCCACAGCCCTCCGGCGTGGGTGAGCACATTCGATTTGTCGGACATCAAGACTTTCTTGCGGCCGTGCGCGCGCGCGTATTCGAAGGCAAAGCGGATCACGCGCTCCACTCCCTTGCGCGTATTGATGTCCTCCTGCGTGGCAACTTCATCGAGCGTGCCCGGCTTGAAGGTTCCACCCATATCCATGTACACGCCTTCGGTGTTTTCCCGGACGACGACGAAATCGATGTCCTGGGGAGAGCCGTTCTTCAGCGGGCACAGCGAGCTATCCAGCAACTTGACCGGGCGCACATTGGCATAAAGGTCCATCCTGAAGCGCATGCCCAGCAGGATCTCCTTGGCGTGAATGTTGCTGGGCACGCGGGGATCGCCCAGCGCGCCGACGAACACGGCGTCGAACTCCCTGGCCAGCATGGCGAAGCCATCCGCCGGGACGGTAGTGCCGTCCCGCAGGTAGCGATCGGCTCCCCAGTCGAAGTAGGCGAACTCCAGCGGCGCCCCGGTGGCGGCGATGACGCTCACCGCCGGCGGAATTACCTCCCGCCCGATGCCGTCGCCGGGAACCACCGCAATGCGTTTCTTGGGATTCACGCCGGAAAAAGATAACAGATCGGCGCTCCCGGCCGAGCCTGCAGCGGGCAAGCCGGCCTCACGCGCGGGCTATAATTGGAACATCAGATGAACTCCACGCCCCTTTATCCACAACTCGCCGCCCGCGCCCGCTTGGGGGAGTATCGCGGGGTGGAAACCGCGCGCTCCTTTGGCGATCCTGCCCGCGAGTTCGACACTTTGCTTCACGGATGCGGGGTTTACGATCTGGGGTGGCACTCGAAGATCGTCCTTACCGGCTCCGACCGTGTGCGCTGGATGAACGGCATGGTCACCAACAACATTCGCGACCTGGCCCTCGACCATGGCAATTACAACTTTCTCCTCAACGCTCAGGGACGAATCCAGGCTGACCTCTACGTTTACAACCTTGGCGACCACCTGCTGGTAGACACCGAGACCTGGCAGGCTCCCACCATTCTGCAGTTGTTCGACAAGTACATCATCATGGACGATGTGGAGGTTACAGACATCGCCGAAAAGCTTACGGCTATCGGTTTGCAGGGACCGCAATCGCGCGAAGCGCTCTGTCGCATTAGCTTGGGCGTTCCCGATGGGCTTGAGCCTCTGCATGTCCAACGCCTCACGTGGGAAAGTGTCGGAGTATCCGTCGTGCGCATGGGTGGCGATCTTGCCGAGATCTACGAAATCTGGCTTGCGCCCGCCAACGCAGCCCGCCTGTGGGAAGCGCTGCTGGCCGCCGGAGCCGCTCCCACCGGCACGGATGCGCTGGAGATCTTCCGCGTGGCGGCCGGCATCCCCCGCTACGGGCAGGACATCCGCGAGCGCGATCTGCCCCAGGAAACCGGGCAGTTGCAGGCCCTGAACTTTGCCAAAGGCTGCTATCTTGGACAGGAGATCGTGGAGCGGATTCACTCTCGCGGCAGCGTCCATCGGCAGTGGTCGGGCTTTGTGGTAAGCGGCGAGCCACCCGCTCCCGGCACCCGGCTGGTGGCGGACGGCAAGGATGTGGGTGAGATCACAACCGCGCTGAAGGTTCCGGCACTGGGAACAGAAAAGACGTTGGCGCTGGGCTACATTCGGAAGGAATCCGGCCTGCCGGATACCATCGTGCAGGTGAACGGTTCGCAGGCCAAAGTCTTCACGCCACCATTCCGGGAAGCGCTGACGGCTGTGTAGGCGGCTTGCCGCGGCATCCATCGTTCCAAGCAGGAGCTATCGGACCTCTAATTATGGCGCCCAAAAAAGAGCAAGAGTTTACGATCACCGACCGCCGCCGCTTTGCGGAAGATGGCGAGGCGCACCAGGCGCCACCCGAGCCGGAGAGCGAGCCCGTCACCATCGGATCGTCCGCAGCCACCGCTCCTCGGGTGGAACCCCAGGTTGAACATCCGGCCGAGTCCCCGGTCCCCCCGCCGCCGAGCGATGCCGAGCAGCAGGCCCAGCACGAAGCGTTCAGGGAATCCACCGCCAGCCTGGACGAGGAACTCAAAGCCGCCACCGGCCGTCCCGCCCAGGATTTCGAGATGACCTTCGAGCGCTTTGTGGCTTCGCTCTACATGACCGCGCTCATGCAGATGGGCCTGTTGAAGGAGCAGGGCATGCAGCCGCCGCCCGTGGACCTGCTAGGCGCCCGCCAGACCATCGATACCCTGGTGTTGTTGCGCGACAAGACCAAAGGCAATCTCACCGCGGCGGAGGAGAACCTGCTCAAGAACTCGCTGTACGAGGCGCAGATGGCCTACGTGGAGGTCACCAACGCGCTGACCCGCGCCGCGCAGGCCCCTCCGGCGGGCTCGTCCGCGTTCCCGAAGAAATGAAAGCTACCCTGACGGTCCTGGGCAGTGGCACTTCGATGGGTGTACCCACCATCGGGTGCGACTGCGCCGTCTGCAACTCCGCCGACCCGCTGGACCGGCGCACCCGCCCTTCGATCATGCTCGATTACGCGGGCAAGCGGGTGGTCATCGATACCACCCCCGATTTCCGCGAGCAGGCGATTCGCGAGCGCATTCGCAGCGTGGACGCCGTCCTGTACACGCACGCCCACGCCGATCACATCCTCGGACTCGACGACTTGCGCCCCTTGACCTTCCACCGTCCGGGCAAAATTCCGCTCTACGCCGAACCGCGGACCCTGGAGCGGCTGCAGCACATGTTCAGCTACATTTTTGCCGGCGACTACAAGTATGGCGGACTGGCGGAGGTGGAGTTGCGCGAGATCGAAGGCCCGCTGGAGTTGTGGGGCGCGCGTTTTTCTCCCATCCGCATTTTTCACGGCGACAACGAAATCCTGGGCTTCCGCTTCGGCTCCGCCGCTTACCTCACCGACTTCAGCACCATTCCCGACGAGTCGCTATGCCAGCT
>DATHDM010000329.1:0-34007 GCA_035319065.1 Terriglobales bacterium | reverse complement strand
GCTGCAATCCGCCCAGCATTCCACCCAGGCTGGATTGAATTTCATGGTCCACTTTCTGTCCGGCAGCGTTGAACGCGGCGGTCACCAGGTCCTGCAGCATCTCCACGTCGCCGGACTTGGCCATCTCCGGTTCGATCGTGACCTGCAGCACCTGCTTCAGGCCATTCATCTTTACCGTCACGCTGCCCCCGCCGGCCGACGCTTCCACCACCGTAGACTGCAACTTCCGCTGCATCTGCTCATACTGCTGCCGTGCCTGCGACATCATTTCCTGCAACTGCCTGGGGTTGAACCCGCTCATGATGGCCGAGCGCTCCTTCTACCGCCCATTCTTGTCCCGGTGATCGACCACAGTTCGTATCTCCGCGCCAAACTTCTCCCGCATCCTGCGTACGACGGGATCGCTTACTGCCCGCGAGCGCGCATCCTGCCCGTTCTCGTCTGCGGCGGGCGCCGCCGCTCCCGCAGCCCCGTTCACCGCCCCGCTGATCAGCCGCATGCGTAGTGGTCGGCCCAGCGCCTTGACCACCGCCGCCTGGATCACCTGCCGGGCGTCGGCATTGAGGGCCGCATCCAGCAGACTCTGCCGCCGATTCACCGTTACCGCCAGCTCATTCTCGGTGAATGCCCACGACCCTGTTTCCAGGGTATCCACCAGCATCTTTTGGCCGGCATTTTCCAGCGCCGTCAACACCTGCCGCTGCACCTCCGCCTGCCGCGCGGCAACCGGGCTGGCCTCAGGCTCTTGCGCTTCCACCAAGGCCTGCGGCAGCGGTTCGATCGCTAGTGCGGAGCTGCCGGAGACGATGTCAGCCGCTACTTGCGTGCCTCTCGTGCCCCCGCCTTTTCGCGCAATGTCGGCCTCGAACGGCGACGGCTTCGGCGCCCGCTGTGGTTGCGCCTGGGGCAACGTCGATAACGGCGAAGGAGCCGAAGGCGCGGCAGGCAACGTCTGGCCTCCTTCCGGCCTCGATCCAACCGCCCTGGAAACTTCAACCTGGGAGCTAGTGGGCCCTTTGCCCGGCCCGGCGCTTGCTGCCGCCCCGCTCAGCAACTGTTCCACCGGCAGGAGGCGCTGTGCATGCACCATCTTCAGGACGCCCAGCTCCAGGTGAAATCTCTGCTCCGGGCGGTAGCTCAGTTCGCCGTGCGTGCGCAACATGATCTGCAAGAAGCGAGTCAGGTCCTCCTCGCTGAACTTCTCGGCCACGCGGCTGACGCGATCGATCTCGTCCTGCGAGATCTGCAGCAGGGAAGAACTGGCCCCGCCCACCTTGACCACAATCGCGTTGCGCAGAAAGCGCACCAGCTGGCGGGCGAAATGCGCCGGATTCTGTCCTTCGTTCAGCAGCTCGTCCAGCAGCCGCAGGGCTTGCTCGCTGGAATTGCCCTCCACCGCGCCCAGCAGCGCCTCCAGCACCTCCGAGGGAACCGTCCCCACCAGCTGCCGGATCGTATCCGCGCTCAGCGTGGTGCCGGAGCTGGCAATCGCCTGGTCCATGATCGACAACGCGTCGCGCATCGAGCCATCTCCCGCTTCCGCCAGCATCGCCAGAGCGCCTTCATCGGTCGCGATCCCCTCCGTCTTCGCGATCGACCGCAGTTGACTCACGATCTGCTCGAAGCGCACGGCGTGAAAACTGAAATTCTGACAGCGCGACCGGATGGTCTGCGGGATGTCCTCTGCTTGCGTGGTCGCCATCATGAACACAATGTGCGGCGGCGGCTCCTCCAGCGTCTTCAGCAGTGCGTTGAAGGCGGCATCCGTGATCTGGTGGGCCTCGTCAAGAATGTAGATCTTGAACCGGTCTCTCGCCGGACGGTAGCGCGCCGCCTCCCGGAGCTCCCGGATCTCGTCGATGCCGCGGTTGGTGGCGGCGTCAATTTCGATTACGTCCACCGCGTTGCCGTTGCGGATCTCCACGCACGAGTCGCACACTCCGCAAGGCTCCGCCAGCGGGTGGTCCGTCGAGCGGCAATTCAGCGCCATCGCCAGGATGCGCGCCACCGTCGTCTTCCCAATTCCCCGGTGACCGCTGAAGATGTACCCGTGCGCGATCCGCTGCTGCTCAATCGCGTTCCGCAGGGTGCGGGTCACGTGATCCTGCCCAATCACTTCGGAAAATCGCTGTGGCCGGTACTTCCGGGCAAGCACCTGATAGCTCATGAGATTCCTTCGATTATAACTGCCCGGCTCAGTCCCTTCCGGCGCCCCTTCGCCCGCCCGGTGGGAGCCCTGGGGAGGCCCTACCACTTGGGTTTCACGATGGTACGTGAAGTCTTCCAGCCGCCGCGAAAATGCCCGCTGTACTTGAAAACTCGTCCTCAAACGGCTAGTCTTGCCCCTGTTTTAATGGGAGGGGACCGCAAATGCAGCTTAAATTGAACACCCGCGTCGTGGACGGGATAACCATCGTCGATTGCAAGGGCCGCATCTTGTTCGGAGACGAAGCCGCAGCGCTGCGGGACCTGGTCAAGAATCTGCTCAACGGCACCAAGAAGATCATCATCAACCTGGGCGACACCACCTATATCGATAGCGGTGGCCTGGGCACCCTGGTTGGTCTTTACACCTCAGCGCGCAACGCCGGCGGCAACATCAAACTCGCCAACCTCAGCCAGCGCGTTGTCGACCTGCTGCAGGTGACCAAGCTGCTCACGGTTTTTGAAGTTTACGACGGGGAAGACAAGGCTCTCGGCTCATTCGTAAAGGGCGCCGCTTAGGCCCTGGATTACTCGCGCTCAACTCGGCCGCGGCCTTGGGTCATGGCGGCAAGTGCCTCGCGAAAAGCGTCATATTCGGATACCGGTAGAGACGCCGCAAGGGTGGGGGTCTGGATACTCAGGATTCAGGAACCCCACAACGACCTCAGTCCCGCTTTCGCTCCCGCCTCCGCTTGCGCATCTCCTCCCGCGAGAATAGCGTGCCCCGGCAGCGCTTCGCGCCGCAGGAGCAGGGCGCGTCCTCATCGCCGTCGAAGAGGTTGTAGTCGTAGGTCAGCTCCTCACCGGCCTGAATATTGCGCAACGCATAGACCCATATCTTTCCGCGCACCTCGTCGGTCTCGCAGTTGGGATCGCAGCAGTGGTTGATGAACATGGCGATCCCGTGGCCGTCGATCACCCGCCCATCTTCCAGCGCAAAAAGGTAGGTCACGGGCTTCTCGTCGTAAATCCGGTCGCCTTCTTCCTTCGTGACCCGAGGGCCGGTGTACTCCACGATCCGCTTTCCCTTGCGGATGGGCGTGGTGGTGAACACGCCGGCCGCGTGCACGTCCGAAGATGCCACAATCAGAGCCATCTCGCGTTCCTACATCTGCAGGACTTCTGCCAGCTTCTCCGCCGCGACGCGCAGGCCGACGAAGAACGATCCAAACAACGCATAGACCGCGCTGACCTCATCAAACCGCATTTCGTAAATAAGCTTCTTGAACACCAGGGGATTGTCCGCGAACAAATCCACGCCCCACTCCCAATCGTCGAAACCGATGGAAGCGGTGATGATCTGCTTCACCTCGCCCGCATAGCGCCGGCCCACCATCCCATGTTCGTGCATCTGCCGCTGGCGCTCTTCGATGGGCAATGTGTACCAGTTCTTGTCCTCGCCGCGCCGCCGGTCCATGGGATAGAAACAGACGTAACGGGCGTCCGGAATTGCGGGATACAGCCGGCTCTTCATCGCCTCCCGCTGCCGCTCCACGATGGCTCCGACCTCCTGCTCCCACTCCGTGGAGTGCGGCTCGACGCCTCGCGTGGCCAGCGACTCGTACACCTTCACCGTCGAGTCATACAGGCCCAGCTCAATCATCGACAGGTAGGAATTCACCCGCTCCAGGTAGTCGGAGAGCTCCAGCTTGCTGATCTCGATCTCGGCGCGATTTAACTCGTCGAACGAAGGGCGAAAGTGCACCAGCATGAAATCGCCCTTGTGGCCCAGCAGCGAGTAAAGCGCGCTCTGGCTGGCATCCGGTCCTGCCTCCATTCCCCTGAGCACAGGCGCGGCAGCCCTCAGGATGTCGGAGCGCTTCGCCGCCGGCAAAGCCCGCCACGCGGGCCAGTGGAACCGCATCATCTGGTGCAGAACGCTGGCTCCCTCGATGGTCAGGGGAACCGCGGGCATGGGTGCGCGCGCCACCTCTGCGCGGCTGTTGGTGGCAGACATGGATGCTTTCAGCCTCGAGACGGAGCTTAGGTGCGTCTCTATTTTACCCGCGCCCGCTAACCGAGGCCTACTTTGACTGAATCAAAATCGCGCTGCATGGCCGGTTGCCGATGCGACGGTAACTATGCTGGTTGCTGGCATCGAACTGAATCGAGTCGCCCTCCTCCAGCAAGTATTCGTCGAGGCCGATCTTTAACTGGAGCCTGCCCTCCAGCAGATAGATCACCTCGCAGCCCGCATGATGATGCGCAGGGGCCCGTCCGTTCTCGCTCTCAAACTGGGCGAGAAACACGGTCAGTTTGCTTTCTGGGGCCGCCCGGTTCAGGCATTCGTATAAATACGCGACGCCTGACGCCCCCATCTTCTCCGGAAATCGCAGCCGCTCCTCATGGCGCGTAGTCGTGGCGGAACTCCCATTAGCCGTATTGAAGAAGTGGTCCAGCCCCACCCCGAAAACTCGCGCGATGCGCAGCAGGGTCGGCAGCGTGGGATATAGCTTGCCGGTTTCCAGCTTGGACAAAAGGCCTGGGGATAGCCCGGTCTGCTTCCCCAGGTGCACCAATCCCATGCTCCGGTGAAGCCGCATAGCCCGCAGCTTGGGCCCTATGGCATAGGAGTCCAGCCCATCCACCTGTCCCGCCCCGGCAGCCTTGGCAGCGGGGCCTCGGGTGTTGCGAAAGGGTATTGCTGCGATCGCTGAGGTCGCGCCCATGGTGTGTCCTCCCCCGCTAGCCTTTCCCGCCGCTAACGGTCATTGTTCTAAGGGTCCGGATAGTGAAGCTTGTAAGCAAGAGGCCCGGCAAAAATTACATCCTTAGACGATGCACGCGCTCGCAAGTCAATTTTCGGCTGAACTTCCGATGCTCTTACGAGACTCCGATCTCGGCATCTCGCAGCAATGCATCCTGGCGTTCGTATTTCAACCCCGGGCGGCCGAAGACGCAGCTCCATCGCTCCGCCCAGCTCCTCGCGCCCCGCAAGTCATGCACAATGTCTGCCCGCTCGTGAAACGCGATGCGCAGGGGATTATAGCTGTTGATGTTCTTGGTCAGGCCGTAAAGCGGTGGGTTTTCTGGATCCTCGGGTTCGAAGGTGCCGAACAGCCGATCCCACACGATCAGCGTGCCCGCATGATTCCGGTCAAGGTAGGGATCGTTGGAGGCGTGATGCACCCGGTGGTGCGAGGGCGTGTTGAGCACCTTCTCCAGTGGGCCCATCCTACGCACCAGTTCGGTGTGGATCCAGAATTGATACAGCAGGCTGATGGCCTGCATGGTGAGGATCATCATCGGTTGGAACCCGATCAGCGGCAGCCAGAGCCAGAAAATGAACGACGCAAAGCTTCCCGTCCAGGTCTGCCGCAGGGCGGTTCCCAGGTTGTAGCGCTGCGAGGAATGATGTATGACGTGCGACGCCCAGAAGAACCTGCACTCGTGGCTGGTGCGATGGAAAGCGTAATAGGTGAGATCCTCCGCAAAAAACAGCAACCCCCAGGCCCACCACTGATAGCCGATATTCTTGAAGATGGCGTAGGGATGTACCACCGTGAAAATCGCGAATACCATCGCCTTGCTGAATAGCGCGATCAGCACATTGCCGACGCCCATCGTCAGGCTGGCCGCCGTATCCTTCCACTCATAGAGGTCGCGGCGCATGACGGCGCCGGCCACGGCTTCTGCAATCAGCAGCAGCAGAAAGGCTGGAATCGCCAGATGGATAAGGTTGTGCACCTGCTCCTGGCACCTCGTGCGGTGCAATGTTCCACTTAGTCTAGCCGAAAAACAACCTCCGCGCCCTGAATTGGTCATGCAGGAGCGCGACTTGTAAATCGGCAGGGTTCACACAAGAATCAAAACACCCGGACTCTCGCCGTGCGGCCCCGGCTTCTCTTCGTGAACGCTTCGGGTCCATTCTCGATTCGGCGGAACGCCGATTCGGCCTGCGCTCGCACAGGGAGGGCAAAGGCAACGGCGGAATTCCGCCCTCCCCCAACCGATTCTCACCACACGTGGTAATACCCATCGCGCTGCGTCAGTTCCACGGGCACGCCGAACACTGCCCGCAGGCTCTCTTGCTTCAGCACCTCTGCCTTCGCTCCATCCGCCACAATGCGGCCCGCATTCATCAGAATCACCCGCTCGATCTCCGGGATTACATCCATCAGGTGATGGGTCACCAGCACGATGGCGATTCCCGCGCAGGCCAGCTTCCGCAGCATGGCGCGCAGCTCATGTTGCGCGAGCAGGTCCAGGCTGTTGCTGGGCTCATCGAACAAGAGCGCCCTGGGATCGTGCACCACCGCGCGGGCGATCAATATGCGCCGGGCTTCGCCCGAGGACATCTCCGTAACCAGCCGCTCCCCCAGGTGCGGCACCTCCAGCAGCGCCAGCAGTTCCTCGCTCTTCTGCTGCATTGCCGGAGTTACCTTGTGGTGCGGCCAGATGCCGGCGCTGCTGAAGAAGCCGGAGAGTACCGCCTCGCGGCCGCTGATCTCCCGCGTGCAGAACGTCATCAGGTCGTTGGAGACGATTCCCAGCAGGAAGCGCAGATCGGCGACATTCCAGCGTTCCACGCCCAAAATCGACGCATGCATCCCCTCCTGCTCCAGCGGATACAGGTCACGCGTGATCGTCTGGATCAGGGTGGACTTCCCACACCCGTTTGGCCCCAGAATGGCAACGTGCTCACCCAACTCGATCCGCAGATTCAGATCTCGCAGCACCAGCTTCTGCCCGCGCATTACCCACAGGTGGCGAAAGTCGATCAGTGGTGGTGGCCCGTCCGGCATGGCTCATTGTAGAACTCGCTCGGTTGACGGATCGTTTCCGGCGCGCAACCTCCGCTGCCCCGCACCATCAATTGCATAATCCGCCCGGTTAGCCGCCACTTCCTTTTTTGTGCCCTTTTCGCACCTAGGGGGAAAACCGCCCGGCGGCGGGTTGTCATTCCCGCATTCACGCGCTACCTTGGACTCGTCGCAGCGGAATCACGGCCTTAACCGGCGGATTGGAATCCCTGCGAGCCGGCTCACGATTGCGGACAGGGAGCTTGACATGGGCAATCAAACTTCTTGGCTTGACCGTCTCCTCCTGCGGGCGATTCACCGCGCCGCCGGCCCCGTTCCCGTTCGCATGTCGTCGAGCGGCGACGGCGCCGGGGATTCCGTACTGTCCACCATCCCCGTGCTACGCGTCGCCGACCGCCGCACGCTCCTCTCATTGGCTTTGAACCCGGAAATGGGTTTTGGCGATGGCTACACCGCGGGCAGAATCGAGGTTGAGGGCGACCTGCTACGCCTGCTCGAGATTGTCAGCAAGCGGCCGCGGCCCGTCGCCACCCGGTACTCTCGCCTGCTCTCGGGCTGGCTTGCTTGGATTCAGGCCAACACCCTGCGTGGCTCGCGCAGCAATATTCATCATCACTACGACCTGTCAGGGGACTTCTACCAGCTTTGGCTCGATCCCCAGATGGTCTACACCTGCGCCTATTTTCCCGAGCCCACGGCGACGCTGGAAGCCGCTCAGAGCGCAAAACTGGATCATGTCTCCCGCAAGCTCTGGCTGCAGCCCGGCGAAACGGTCGTCGAAGCCGGCTGCGGATGGGGCTCGCTGGCCCTGCACATGGCCCGCAACTACGGCGTCCGCGTCAAAGCCTTCAATATCTCCCACGAGCAGATCGCCTTTGCTCGCGAGCGGGCCAGGCGCGAAGGACTCAGCGGCCGTGTCGAGTTCATCGAAGATGACTACCGCAATGTTCGCGGCCAGTTCGATGTGTTCGCATCCGTCGGCATGCTGGAGCACGTCGGCCGCGAACACTACCGCCAGCTGGGCGACATCATTCATCGCGCCATCGGCGATCGTGGCCGCGGCCTGCTGCACTTCATCGGGCGCAACTACCATCGCCCCCTCAATACCTGGCTCCGCAAGCGTATCTTCCCTGGGGCCTACGTGCCGACCTTGCGCGAGGTGATGGACGTGGTCGAGCCCCATGACATGAGTGTGCTCGACGTCGAAAATCTCCGCTTCCACTATGCCCGCACCCTGGAGCACTGGCTTACTGCCTTCGAACGCTCCTTCGATACCGTCGTTCAGCGCCACGGCAGCGACTTCGCGCGCATGTGGCGCCTCTACCTGGCCGGTTCGATCGCTGCTTTTCGTGCCGGGGCGCTGCAGCTTTTCCAGCTCGTGTTTGCCGGCCGCGACTGCCAGAGCATTCCCTGGACCCGCGCCTACCTGTACGAAGCTCCCGGGGAAGACAACCAGGGAGAGGCAACGTGGATTCGTGCGATCTCCTGATCGTCGGCGGCGGGCCCGCCGGTTCTTCCTGTGCCTGGGGACTGCGCTCCACGGGGCTCGATGTCGTCATCCTCGATCGCGCTACCTTTCCTCGCGATAAGCTCTGCGGCGGCTGGATTACGCCCCTGGTCCTCGAGGCGCTGGAGATCGATCCTGCTGGCTATGTTGGTAGCGCCAATGGCAATGCCCGCATCCTGCAGCCCATTACCGGATTTCGCGTCAGCTGCCTGGAACAGCCCGACGTTGCCGTTCACTATGGCCGCACGGTCAGCTACGGCATCCGCCGCTGCCAGTTTGACGACTATCTGCTGAAGCGCTCAGGAGCGCGGCTGCGCCTGGGCGAGGCCCTCAATCGTATCGAGCGCTCAAAGGATGGCTGGATCGTAAACGGCGAGATCAAGACCCGTGTTCTCGTCGGCGCCGGCGGGCATTTCTGTCCCGTCTCGCGCTGGATGGGAAATCGCGACGCGGTTACTCCGGTTCTGGCGCAGGAGATCGAATTTGAGATGGACAGTTCCCAGGCCGCCGCCTGCACCTTCGCCGGAGAATGTCCCGAGCTCTTCTTCTGCCGCGACATCCGCGGCTACGGGTGGGTCTTCCGCAAGAGCCACTACCTGAACATTGGCCTGGGACGCCTCGACAAGCATGCCCTCTCCGCCCACCTGCACCGCTTTGTTCAATCCCTGCGGCAGAGCGGAAGGCTCGCTTTCGATCCTCCCGCCAACTTTGCTGGCCACGCCTACCTGCTCTTCGGTCACTCGCAGCGAACGCTCGTCGCTGACGGCGTGATCCTCACCGGCGACGCCGCCGGCCTGGCCTACCCGCAAAGTGGCGAGGGCATTCGCACCGCCGTAGAGTCCGGCTTGATTGCCGCGCAGGTCGTCCGAGCCGCCGCCGGCGACTACCGCCGCCAGCGTCTGCAGCCCTACGTCGCGAAATTAAGGGAGCGTTTCCAGCAGCGGCCAGGCAGGTTGGAAGTCCTGTTCCGCCACCTGCCCCGTGGGCTTCGCGATGCCTGCGCCCGGCGATTGCTCAGGAACGCCGGTTTCTGCCGCAATGTGATCGTCGAGAACTGGTTCCTTCACACTCAAGATCAGAGGCTGCCCGGCATAGCAACAACCCCATGATCGCGCCCACCACTTGCGATTGGGAATTCAAAATTTGCCGCTTGCCCCGCTGCACTCCTTCTCCAGCGCCACGGCGCGCGGGAACAGGATGTTGTTCTCCAGGTGTATGTGCTGGTGCAGGTCCTGCTCAAACTCTTCGAGCGAACTGAACAGCGTGCCGTAGCTGAAGCAGGCGTCGGCCGGCAGCGCGTAGTTGTTGGTGGCCTGGCGCATTTCGCGAAGTTTTTCGCCGGCGCCGTCGTGCTCCATCCTCATCACCCGGATCGGATTTTCGACCGTCCCAAAGCACGACGGCCCGCACTTGCCCGCCACCGCCATCTGCCGCACGTAGGGGAACAGAATCTGCTCTTCCTTCATCAGGTGCGTCGCCAGCTCGCTGCCCAATGCCGCAAATGCCGCCTGGACCGTGGCCAGCTCGGGATGATTCTTGCCGTGCACACCCACCACTCTGGCGATCAGGGCCTGCAGGCGCGGAACCTCCGCCTTCACGTACGTGTGGTGCTTCTGAATGATGTGATCCACCAGCTCGTCGAGCGGGGCGTGGCTCCAGTCGCGGTCGGCCGCCACGCGCGTGACCGTGCCCTCTTCCAGCGCGCGCAAGACCTGCTCCGTTGAAAGCTTCGCCTCCGCGCAAGCCTCCGCCAGCGGCTTCTGTCCTCCACAGCAGTAGTCGATGCCCAACTTCTCGAACACTCGCGTTGCGTTCGGCACTTCCACCGCGAGCTCGCGGACGGTCTTGGATGCAGTGATCGGCATAACAGCAGTCTCCTGGTTGCAGTCGGTTTGGGAGTCGGTGTCCGGCTCTGCGCTTCCTATCAGCGCGCCCAGTTCCGCTGCGATCTTTCTGGCATCCTTGTTCGCCGCCAGCAGGATCTGGAGAGACTTGCGGGCCATCCCAAACTCCCTCGCCAAGAGACTAGCGGCGCCCCTGAGCCGAGCCGATGACTTATGTCACAGCTTGCTTCCGTTGCACTGCCCACCAGTTAAGAGGCACACCCCATGAGGCGAATGGTGAATTTCCCCAAGGTTGTGAATGTAATGGACCTGCTGTTTTCCGGATTGCAGTTTTCTACGATTGCTGTTCAGGCCTAGCCCTGCTGATCGCGGATCTCGGCTTCCAGTCGGGCGAGGTCGGGGATGGTGATGTTCTTGCCCTCCATCTGGATCAGTCCCTCCGCCTGCAGCCGGCTCAGGTTGCGCGAGACCAGCTCCCGCACCGTGCCGATCTGCGACGCCAGCTCCTGGTTGCTGACGTTGACCTGGAAGTCGGCGCGCCCGCTGCGGTGGCCCGCCTCGCGCGCCAGGCGCAACAGCAACCCTGCCAGGCGATGCCGCACCGTGGTGAAGGAAAGCTCCTCGATGATGCCCACCAGCCGCCGCAGGCGCAGACCTACCATCCGCAGCACCTTCAGCGCCACCTCCGGGTGCTCCACACACAGCGCGCGAAAGTCGCTGCGGCTGATGAACAGCAGCGTGGACTCGGCTGCAACCATTGCCGACGCCGGATAGGCGCCGCCATCGAACACCGGCAGTTCGGCCACCGAACTGCCCGCCTGCTCCACCGTCAGCACCTGCTCCCGCCCACCCGCCGAAGTCTTGAAGATGCGCACCGCGCCCGACTCCACGATGTACAGCCCGTTGCAGGGATCGCCTTCATTAAAGATCAGCTCGCCCGCCGCGTAGCGCCGGGGGACGGCGCGCTCGGCCAGGAATCTCAGTTCCGCCTGCGAGAGATCGGCGAATATCGGTACGCGCCCGAGCACGCTGGCACGCCCGCTCTTTGCATCCGCGGCATCCGCCATAGCCGGTATTGTAAAGGCCCTGGCCCCACCCATGGTTGCCCCCATCCTGTTAGGATGTCCCACTGGAGTTCAATTCCCACCGAAGCGAGAGAGATGGGACATCCGCGCCTCGATCTCAAGAACAAAACTGCTGTGGTAATTGGCGGCACCTCCGGCATCGGCCTGACTCTGGCGCGTGGACTCGCCTTGGCTGGCGCCAATGTTGTGCCCACCGGTCGCCGTCCCGACCTGGTTGAGGCCGCTTGCGAGAAGGTCCGCGGCCTGGGCATGCAGTCCCTGGCCGTCACCTGCGACGTAACTGACCGTGCCAGCCTGGAAAATCTGTCCAAGGCCGCCTGCGACGCCTTTGGCAGCGTCGAAATCCTGGTCAACGCCGCCGGCCGCACCCGCCGCACCCCCACCCTCGATTTGCCTGAGGAAGAGTGGGACGAAGTGATGGACACCAACCTGACCGGCGCCCTGCGCGCCTGCCAGATTTTCGGCCGCCACATGCTGGAACGCCGCTACGGGCGCATCATCAACATCGCGTCTCTGTCTTCCTTTGTCGCCCTCTACGAGGTGGCCGCGTATGCTGCCAGCAAGTCGGGACTGGTCTCGCTCACCCAGTCGCTCGCCATCGAATGGGCGCGCCACGGCGTGTGCGTCAACGCCGTTGCTCCCGGGGTGTTTCGCACCGCCTTGAACGCGGATCTGCTCGACGGCACGGCACGTGGCCAGGAATTTCTCATGCGCACCCCCATGCGCCGCTTCGGCCAACTGGAAGAACTGGTCGGCGCCACCGTATTCTTGGCCTCCGACGCCGCCAGCTTCGTGACCGGGCAGGTGCTGGTGGTCGACGGCGGCTTCCTGGCCAGCGGCGTCAACCAGTGAATTCCTGTTCCGATATTGCCATGACAAGCCTCCACCCCTAACCGATGGCGGCCGCCTCCGGCTCCCGTGCCTGCCGCACGATCTCCACGTACTGCTTGGCGGTGCTGGTGATCGCGGCTGTGTTTCCCGATTTCAACGCCGCGGCGGAGACCAACTCGCCCCCGATGCCGAGGGCCGCGGCTCCCGCTCGAATGAACTCCGCGGCGGTCTCCAGGCTCACGCCTCCAGTGGGGACCAGCGGCACTTGCGGCAGCGGGCCTTTCAGGGCCTTGATGTATTTGGGTCCGCCCACATTGCCGCAGGGAAAGATCTTCACCAGGTCCGACCCCGCCTTCCACGCGGTGATCACCTCCGTCGGCGACAGCGCTCCCGCTATCATCAGAATGCCCTCATCGCCGGCCAGCTTGACGGTCTCCAGGTCCAGCCCCGGGCTGACCAGAAATTTCGCTCCCGCATCCAGGCAGCGGCGCGCGCTGTCCCCGTCCAGCACCGTGCCCGCGCCCACCAGCACGCCTGCGCTCGCCTTCCTCACCAGCTCCCGGATCACGTCCACTGCCCCCGGGACGGTCATAGTGATCTCGACAATGGGAATGCCGCCCGCGCGCACCGCCTCCGCCGCCAGGAGCGCCTGACTCGCTGACGCGGCGCGCACGACGGGAATGATTCCCACATCCCGCACGATTTCTCGAACCTGCTCCTTGGTCATCTCTCACCTCAACGCGCGATGCGGGCTCCTGCACCCTTCATCACGTTCAGCACTTCCTTTAGGGTAGCCATTGTGGTGTCGCCAGGCGTGGTCATTGCCAGGGCGCCGTGGGCGGCGCCGCACTCCACCGACCAGTCCGGACTGTGGCCGCTGAGAAAGCCATAGATCAAGCCCGAGGCAAATGAATCCCCGCCGCCCACCCGGTCGTAGATCTCTAGATCGGCGCGGGTCTTGGCCTCGTAGAACTGGCCGTCGCAATAGCAAATTGCACCCCAGTCGTTGCGGGTGGCGGTCTTCGCCTTGCGCAGCGTGGTTGCGACCACTTGGAAGGGAAATTTCGCCACCACCTGCCCGATCATCTGCCGGAACGCCTGCACCTCGAAGTCGGAAAGATGCTCGTCCATGCCCGGCACCTCGAAGGCCAATGCGGCGGAGAAGTCCTCTTCGTTGCCCAGCATCACATCCACCAAAGGGGCCAGCCGCCGATTCACCGCCTGGGCCTGCTTCTTGCCGCCCACGCCCTTCCACAGCGACTCGCGATAATTCAGATCGTAGGAGACCACCACTCCATGCCCCTTGGCCGCCTGCATTGCTTCCAGGGCAACGTCGGGCGTGGTCTCCGAGAGCGCGCAGAAGATCCCGCCGGTGTGAAACCAGCGTGCTCCCTTTCGCCCAAAGATGTCCTCCCAGTCAATGTCGCCGGCCTTGAGTTGCGACGCGGCACTATGCCCGCGGTCCGAGCACCCGAGCGCTGCGCGCACGCCAAAGCCCCGCTCGGTGAAGTTCAGGCCGTTGCGCACCTTGCGCCCCACGCCGTCGAATTCCACCCAGCGCACCAGCGACTGATCCACCCCACCCTGATAAATCAGGTCCTCCAGCAGCCGCCCCACCGGGTTATCGGCGAACGCAGTCACGATCGCCGTATCCAGCCCGAAGCACCGCTTCAGGCCGCGAGCGACGTTGTATTCCCCGCCGCCTTCGCAGACCTCGAAGTGGCGGGTGGTCCAGATGCGTCGGTCGCCTGGGTCCAGCCGCACCATCACTTCTCCCAGGCTGACCAGGTCCCAGCGGCACCCCTGCTTGGGCTTGATCGTCAGTGCCATCTCTCACCTCGGCAAAGCATCTCTCGGCTGCTGAAAATAGAAGATACGGGCTTCCACCCGTGGCTCCCCGCGCCTACTCCAGGTTCACTGCCTCCAGCCGCGGCGCCAGCAACTGAATCATCAGCAAGGCTGCCAGGTAGGTCATGCCGGCAAGCACGAACATCGGCAGATAGCTGCCGGTCGCCTGCAGCTCGGAGCCGGCGAAGGTTGCAATCAGCATTCCCCCCACCGCTCCCCCGAATCCGCCGATTCCCACCACCGAGGCAACCGCCGCGCGCGGGAACATGTCCGACGCCAGGGTGTACAGGTTGGCTGACCAGCCCTGGTGCGCAGCCGTCGCCAGGCTGATCAGCGCCACCGCCTCCCACAGGCTGGTCACTCGCGCCGCCAGCATGATCGGCGCCACCGCCAGCGCGCAGATCAGCATCGTCACCTTGCGCGCGCGATTCACGCTCCACCCACGCTGGATGAATCGTGACGACAGCCAGCCTCCGGCGATGCTGCCCACATCCGCCATCACGTAAATGATGACCAGCGGCGGTCCCAATTGAGTCAGCGTGAGGCCGTGTTTGGCGTTCAGAAACTTGGGCAGCCAGAATAGAAAAAACCACCACACCGGGTCGGTCATGAACTTGCCCATTGCCACCGCCCAGGTTTGCCGCCGCGGCAGCAGCTGCGCCCAGGGAACCCTGACCGCAGGCGGCCCCGCGTCGCTTTCGATGTAACGCAGTTCCGCCCTCCCGATCCCCGTGTGCTCCTGCGGCCTGCGGTATGTCGTCAACCAGGCGACGATCCACAGAGCGCTGAAAATGCCGGTGCAGAGAAATGCCGCGCGCCACCCGAAGCGAACCGTGATCGGAGGGACGACCAGCGGTGCGATGATCGCTCCCACATTCGAACCCGCATTAAAGATACCGGTGGCCAGCGCGCGCTCTTTCCTGGGGAACCATTCCGCCACCGTCTTGATTGCGGCTGGAAAATTTCCCGATTCACCCAGCCCCAGCATGAAGCGCGCAAAGCCGAACCCCAGTACGCTCCGCGCCAGAGCGTGCCCCATCGCCGACAGGCTCCACACCGCCACAGCCAGGGCATAGCCCAGCCGGGTTCCCACCCGATCGATGAAGCTGCCCGCAAGCAGCAGGCCCAGCGCGTAGGCGGCCTGGAAAGCAGTGACGATGTGGCCGTACTGCGCTTCGTTCCAGCCGATCGAACGCTGCAGCTCCGGCGCCAGGATTCCCAGCACCTGCCGGTCAACATAGTTGATCGTGGTGGCAAAGAAGAGCAGGGCGCAGATGCGCCAGCGGTAGCGTCCGAAAGCCGCGGGCGCCCGGGCCGAAGCATCCTCCGCCGTTGTGCTCGCTCCCCTCACCACCGATGGTTGCCTTGGATCAGCCATGCTCATGACGAGCGCCGGAAAAAATCGTTCGCTCGATCCGAACGCCGGACCCGTATTGGAACCGGCCCTTGCGCGTCCGCCAGATTCTCGCAGCAAAACCGACGAGCGAACAATGATATAGTTCATCGCCCGAACTAAACTGTCCGATTCTGGAATCTCTTCGCCCGGGAGCCCGATGCCCCGCTCGCTCGCACCTGCCTCGCCTGCAAGAAAGAAAAGGAGACGTGCTCCCACCCGGAAGCCAAACGGCTCCCGCGCGCGTCCGAGCGCCCTCGCGTACCGCAACCCCAGGCTCTCCGCCCAGGCGCGCGTCCGCGACCTTCTCTCCAACATGACGCTGGAAGAAAAAGCGGCGCAGATGCTCTGTATCTGGCAGCAGAAGTCCAGCACGATGGTCGATGGGGCCGGGAACTTCGATTTCGACAAAGCCAAAGCCGCCTTCCAGGCCGGACACGGCCTGGGCCAGGTCGGCCGCCCCAGCGACGCCGGCGGCGGCCGAAACGCCCGCCAGATGGCCGAGCTCACCAATGCCATCCAGAAGTTCTTCCTTGAGCACAGCCGGCTGGGAATTCCGGTGATGTTTCATGAGGAGTGCCTCCACGGCCACGCCGCCGTCGACGCAACCAGCTTTCCCCAGCCCATCGCTTTAGCGTCCACGTGGAATCCTGCCTTGGTCGAATCGGTTTTCGCCATAACCGCCCGGGAAGCTCGCCTGCGTGGCGCACATCAGGCGTTGACCCCCGTGGTGGATGTCGCGCGCGACCCGCGCTGGGGCAGGGTCGAGGAAACCTATGGAGAAGATCCCTACTTGGTGTCGCGCATGGGCATCGCCGCCGTCCGCGGATTCCAGGGGGATGCGACGTTTCGCGACAAGACGCGCCTCATCGCCACCCTCAAGCACTTCGCCGGACACGGCCAGCCCGAGTCGGGCATGAATTGCGCCCCGGCCAACGTCTCGCTGCGCATTCTGCGGGAAACCTTTCTCGCTCCCTTCCACCAGGCTTTGTGGGAAGGGGGCGCGATCAGCGTGATGGCCTCTTACAACGAGATTGACGGTGTTCCCTCGCATGCCAGCCGCTGGCTCCTGCGCGACGTGCTCCGCAAGGAGTGGGGCTTCAAAGGCTTCGTCGTTTCTGACTACTATGCCATCTGGGAATTGAGTCATCGCCCGGATACGCATGGTCATTCGGTCGCCAGGGACAAGAAAGAGGCGTGCGCCCTGGCGGTCCGTGCCGGCGTGAACATCGAACTGCCCGATCCCGACTGCTATCTGCATCTGGTCGAACTGGTGCGCAAGGGCGTCCTCAAGGAATCCCAGCTCGATGAGCTGGTGGCTCCCATGCTCCTGTGGAAGTTCAGGCTGGGCCTGTTTGACGATCCCTACGTTAGCCCCGCGGAGGCGGAGCAGTTTAACGGCTGCGACGTCAACCGCAAGGTTGCGCTTCAGTCGGCGCGCGAGGCAGTCACGTTGCTCAAGAACGAAGGCAATGTTGTCCCTCTGGACCAGACGAAGCTGCACACCATCGCCGTCATCGGTCCCAACGCTCACCGCAGCCTGCTGGGCGGATACAGTGGTGTTCCCCGAAACAACGTCACCGTTCTGGAGGGAATTCAGGCTCGGGCTGGGAAGCGTGTGGAGGTTGTCTACAGCCAGGGCTGCCAGATCACCATCGGCGGCTCGTGGAACCAGGATGAAGTCGTGCCCAGCGACCCCCAGCAGGACCGCAGGCAGATTGCAGAAGCGGCCGAGGTCGCCCGGCGTGCCGATGCCATCGTTCTGGCCCTTGGCGGCAACGAGCAAACCTCTCGCGAAGCCTGGTCCCTGACCCACATGGGCGATCGCACCAGCCTCGACCTCATCGGACGCCAGGACGAACTGGTCGCGGCCATGGTTGCGCTTGCCAAGCCGGTCATCGCTCTCCTCTTCAACGGCCGCCCGCTTTCGATTCGTTCCCTCAGCCAGACCGTCCCCGTAATCTTTGAGTGCTGGTACCTGGGGCAGGAGACGGGCACAGCGATTGCCGAATGCCTCTTCGGGGACTTCAATCCCGGCGGCAAGCTGCCGATCACCATTCCGCGTTCGGTCGGTCATCTGCCCGCCTACTACAACTACAAGCCCTCGGCGCGGCGAGGTTACCTGTTTGACGATGTTTCTCCGCTGTACGCCTTCGGCTACGGCCTCAGCTACACCGAGTTCGCCATCGAGAACGTTCATTTGGAAAGGAAGCGTATTCCCCGGCAGGGTGCCACGCGCGTCCGCGCCAAGGTGACCAACACCGGAAAGCGCGCAGGCAGCGAGGTCGTTCAGCTCTACATCCGCGATGTCGTCAGCTCCGTTACCCGCCCGGTGAAGGAATTGAAGGCCTTTAGGAAAATCCATCTGCGTGCCGGCGAGTCGCAGACCGTCGCGTTGGAAATCACGCCCGAATCGCTCGCCTTTTACAACCTGGACATGAAATACGTGGTCGAGCCGGGTGAATTCGAGATCATGGTTGGCAGCTCGTCACGGGACGAAGACTTGAAAAAAGTCATCTTGCAGGTCGTGTAATCCGCTCACAATCGAGGCCCCTCATGGCTGACAAAACGCACACCCTCTCCTGGCGGGAAAAAGTTGGGTATGCCCTGGGCGACACCGCGGCCAACTTCATCTTCCAGACCATGATCATGTTCCAGCTGGCCTTCTACACCGACACGTTTGGCATCGCGGCCACCGCCGCCGGCACGCTGTTTCTCGTGGTCAGGTTCTGGGACGCCATCTTCGACCCCATCATGGGCGCCATCGCCGACTCCACCCACACGCGCTGGGGCAAATTCCGTCCTTGGATCCTGTGGACGGCGGTGCCGTTCGGGATCATGGGCCTTCTCACCTTCACCACCCCGCCTTTTGGTCCGGCTGGGAAGCTGGCATACGCCTACGTCACCTACATCGTGCTGATGATGGTTTATTCCGCCAACAACCTGCCCTACTCGGCGTTGAGCGGGGTGATGACGGGCGACCTCGCCGAACGCACCAGCTTGTCCTCCTACCGCTTCGTCTTCGCCATGCTCGCGCAATTGGTGATCCAGGGATTGGCGCTGCCCATGGTGAATTATTTTGGGCACGGGAACAGCGCCAAAGGCTATCAGGTCACCATGGGCATATTCTCCGCGCTCGCCGTGGTGTTCTTCTTCATCACCTTTGCCTCCACCAGGGAACGCATACAGCCCACACCCGGTCAGCATTCTTCGATTGCGCAGCATTTTCGCGATCTGGTGAAGAACGGGCCCTGGATGGCCATGTTTGCCCTTACCGTGGTCTTGTTCATCACCCTGTCGATGCGAGGCGCCGTCGTCCTTTATTACTTCAAGTACTACATCAATCGTGAAAGCCTGTTCAGCCTGTTTAACGTCCTCGGGACCACATCCACCATCATCGGCATCTTTTTCTCCAAGGGCCTCGCGGTTCGTTACGGGAAGCGCAACGTCTTCGTCGGCGGTCTGGTGCTGACTACCGTCTTCACCGCGGCCTTCGTTTTCCTGCCCCCCACCGCGATCGTCGCGATCTTTGCCTGCGAAATGCTTCGCCAGTTCTTCTACGGCTTCACCATCCCCTTACTCTGGGCGATGATGGCCGACGTCGCCGACTTTTCGGAATGGCGAACCGGACGCAGGGCAACCGGGATTGTGTTCTCGGCCATCGTTTTCGGCCTCAAGGCCGGCCTCGGCTTCGGCGGCGCCATCGCCGGATACGTGCTCGCGGCCTACGGCTACGTTCCCAATGTGCCCCAGACCGCCACGGCCCTGCTGGGGATTCGCCTGACCATGAGCATCTTCCCCGCCATCACCTTCGCCCTCTGCATCCTGTGTTTGTGGTTCTACTCCATCGACAAGCGCATGGAAATTCAAATCACCCAAGAACTGGACGAGCGTCGCAAGAAATACGCCGCACCGGGCGCTTTGGCCCCTTCTTGACGAGCCCGACTATGCGCGTGAACCTTCTGATCGTCGACGTGCTGCTGGCGGGCCTTCTCACCGCTGCGCATGCGCAAACCAATCTGAAGGACGCCTTCAGCGGCTCCTTTCGCATCGGTGCGGCCATCAATCGCGCGCAGATCTACGAACAGGATTCCGGCGGCGTGGCCCTGATCAAACGGCAATTCAACTCCATCACTCCGGAGAACGTTTTGAAGTGGGAGCTGGTTCATCCTCAGGCTGAGACCTACGACTTCGATGCCTCCGATCACTATGTTTCCTTCGGCGAGGCCAACCACATGTTCCTCATTGGACACACCCTGGTCTGGCATAACCAGACTCCGGCGTGGGTCTTTCAGGACGACAAGGGCAATCCCCTCACGCGCCAGGCCCTGCTCGAACGCATGCGCGCCCACATCTACAAAGTTGTGGGCCGCTATAAGGGCCGGATCCAAGGTTGGGATGTGGTCAACGAGGCCATCGCCGACGACGGCGCTATGCGCCAGACTCCCTGGCTGAAGATCATCGGCGAAGACTACATCGAGAAGGCGTTTCAGTATGCGCACGAAGCCGATCCCGAAGCCGAGCTCTACTACAACGACTACTCTCTGGAAAACGAGCCCAAGCGCGGTGGTGCTCTTCGTCTGATTGCGCGACTGCAGGCGCAGGGGATCCCCATCGCTGCCATCGGCCTGCAAGGCCACGACCGCCTGGACTGGCCCTCCCTCGAGCAGCAGGACGCGACCATCGCCGCCTTCGCCGCCCTTGGTGTGAAGGTCAACATCACCGAGCTCGACATTGACGTCCTGCCGCGCGCCGCCCGCGGCCAGAGTGCCGATGTCACCCTCAACGTCGAGTTGCAGGAGAAGCTCAATCCCTATACGAGCGGTCTTCCGGAGGCGGTGCAGCAAGCTCTGGCCCGCCGCTATGCAGACCTGTTTCGCGTATTTCTCAAGCATCGCGGCGCCATTGCCCGCGTTACCTTTTGGGGCGTGACCGACAAGGACTCCTGGCTCAACAATTGGCCGGTGAAGGGAAGAACCAGCTACCCGCTCCTGTTCGATCGCGCGGGCTCGCCCAAGCCGGCTTTTCAGGCCGTGATCAGCGTCGCTCGGGAAGAAGCTGGGAAGTAGGAGCCACTGACCGAGTCAGCCCTGAGCGCAGCAAGCAACGATGGATCTCTGCATGGTTGAATTGATGAACGCAAGAACGATGCCGCTTGTCCTCGCAATGTTTCTCCTCTCCCTGTCCGCCCCGGCGCAAGACCACCCGGCGTATACCGACCCGGTCCTGTCGTTCGAACTGCGGGCCAATGACCTGGTGTCGCGCATGACCCTGCACGAAAAAGTGTCGCAGCTTGCCCACACCGCCGACGCGATCTCTCGCCTCGGGGTTCCCCAGTACGACTGGTGGAATGAAGGTCTGCACGGCGTGGCGCGCGCCGGTTACGCCACGGTGTTTCCGCAGGCTATCGCTCTCGCGGCCACCTTCGACGAACCCCTGGTGCACAAGGTTGCCGATGTCATCAGCGACGAATTTCGCGCCAAATACCACGAAAAGCTTCACCCCGACGGCTCCAGCGACTGGTACCGCGGCCTCACCGTCTGGTCGCCGAACATCAACATTTTCCGCGACCCGCGCTGGGGGCGCGGTCAGGAGACTTACGGGGAAGATCCCTACCTGACCTCGCGCCTTGGCATTGCCTTCGTCGCCGGCTTGCAGGGCAACGACCCCAGCTACCTCAAGACCGCCGCCACCTCGAAGCACTTCGCTGTTCACAGCGGCCCGGAGCTCACCCGCCACAGCGTCGATGTCAAAGCATCGCGCCACGATATGGAGGACACCTACCTGCCCGCGTTTCGCGCCACCGTTCTTGAGGGCAAAGTCGCATCCGTCATGTGTGCCTACAATTCGCTCAACGGCCAGCCCGCCTGTGCCAACCGGGAGTTGCTCGAAACGCACCTGCGCAGCGACTGGCATTTCCAGGGCTACGTCGTCTCCGACTGCGGCGCCATCGCCGACATCGCCCTGCACCACCACTTTACCGCCACCATCGAGCAGGCGGCGGCCGATGCCTTCAAGGCTGGAACCGACCTGGTCTGTGGAGTTCCTCCGCAGGACCGCGTCCATTTCGAAAAGGACGGGCTGGAGAAGGCGGTGCAGCAGGGCTTGCTGCCGGAAGCCGTCCTCGACCAGGCCCTGCGCCGCCTGTTTGTCGCTCGCTTCCGCCTGGGAATGTTTGCCGATCCCGCTACCGTGCCCTATGCGCGAATTCCTGCCTCGGACAACGACACCGAGGCTCATCGCGAGCTGGCGCGCATTGCTGCGCGCGAGTCGATCGTCCTGCTCAAAAACACCAATCATTTCCTCCCTCTAAAGAAGGAATATTCAACCATTGCTTTAGTTGGTCCGAATGCCGACAGCCTGGACGCTCTGGTCGGCAACTACAACGGAACTCCCTCGCGCCCGGTCACCTTGCTGGCCGGACTTCGCAAGCGCTTTCCTAAAGCCAACGTGATCTATGCTCCTGGTGTCGGTCTTACCGGTCCGGCCACCGGCCCGGTTCCGCCCGAGGCGCTCTACACCGACTCGGGACGCACCCAGCACGGCCTCAACGCGGAATACTTCACCAATCTGGATTTCACCGGCAGCCCGTTCCTGACGCGCGTCGATCCCGCGATCGACTTCGCCTGGGGCTACACCGGCATCACAGAAGAACTGACGAAGAATTTCTCGGTGCGCTGGAGCGGCGTGCTCGTCCCTCCGCAGAACGGGGACTACCTGCTGGGCTTCACCGGTGAGGACGGCTACCGCGTGTGGCTCGATGGCAAGCTGCTGGTGGAAGATTGGTCCGCTCATCGTCCTGCCTCCACCCTTACCCGCAAGCTGCACCTGGAGGGCAACCACGTCTATTCGCTGAAAATTGAGTACTACCAACTGGTGCGCGCCGCAGAAGCGCGCCTGATCTGGAGCCGGCTGGGCGAAGCCGAACAGCAAGCCTTGGAAGCCGCTGGCTCCGCTGATCTGGTCATCATGGCGCTCGGTCTCTCGCCGCGCATCGAAGGGGAAGAGATGCGGGTTGATGCCGAGGGCTTCATCGGTGGCGACCGCACGCGCATCGATCTGCCTTCGCCCCAACAGGAGTTCCTGGAGCGCATCTACGCTCTGGGAAAGCCCATCATCCTTGTCCTGATGAACGGCAGCGCGCTGGCGGTAAATTGGGCGGACGAAAAACTTCCCGCCATCCTCGAGGCGTGGTATCCGGGAGAGGAGGGCGGCACGGCGATCGCGGAAGTGCTGGCGGGCGATTTCAGCCCCGCCGGCCGCTTGCCGGTTACCTTCTACCGGTCGCTGGACCAGGTGCCTCCCTTCGATGACTACTCCATGGCCCGGCGCACCTATCGCTATTTTGACGGAGAGCCTCTCTATCCTTTTGGCTTCGGTCTGAGCTACACCTCGTTTGCTTACGCGCATCTGCGCGTGGATCACGCCCGCGTCCCGGCTGGCAGCACGGTCACGATCTCCGTTGATGTCTCCAACAAGGGCCACGTGCCGGGCGATGAAGTTGTCGAGCTTTACCTGACCCCTCCGGGAGTGCCGGGTGCTCCTCTGCGTGCACTGGCTGGCTTCCGGCGCGTTCATCTCGCTGCGGGAAAGAAAACCAAGGTTACATTTGCGCTCGATAACCGCCTGCTGAGTATCGTGGACGAAGCAGGGAAGCGCCGCATCGTTCCCGGCGAGGTCCAGGTATGGATGGGAGGAGGCCAGCCGCTCGTCCGCGCCGGCCTGCCCCGCCCCAGCGGCGCAAAAACGAAGTTCACCATTGTTGGCGAAGCCGCCTTACCCGACTAGCAATACAAAATGCACGCTCACTGCCTTCCATCTCCTGGCTGGCTCCGGCAGCTTTCCGGCGGGCCAAGATAGCTGGGCTTGACTCCGCCCGTGTTGATCACCACCTTCTCCAGCACCACCCCGGGATCCACCATCCAGACCTTCAGCGTGTGGTATCCCGCGCTCACGGCGGATGTTCGCGTTCTTACCTTCCTAACCCCGTCCTTCACAGTCTCTTCCCAGTCGCGCTGCGAGTTGTGCTCCAGTGCGTCCACCACCTGCGGGGCGTCATCGTCCCACGAGATGGCATAGCGCAGCCCCCGCCCGGGAACAAAGTTCAGCGTGGGCGCAAGGATCGTTTCCACCTCCAACTCGCCGGGAGTGAACACGTACATGCGATATTCGAGCCGCGCGGAGTTCTCTGCGGGCATGGCGCTGGCCGCGGTCACGGGCACGAGCGTCATTGCCGACAGCGTCCGGCCGAAGTTATCGAGCCTCTCCCACCGCGCCGCGGCCCCGTTGACTCGCCTGGAATAATGTTCCGCCTCGATCGACACGTAGCCCTCCGCCTCAACAAAGCCATTAAGCGAATTTCGCCGCGGCTGCGCGGGATTAAAGGCATTCACCCGGATCACGACCTTACTGTCGTCCGGTCCCCTGATCGTGACATGCGCCGTCGTCGAACCCTGCGGAAACCGCGCCCAGTCGAGCCTTACCCACAGGCGCTGATCCTTCTCGATGCTTCCCTGGCTCGCACTCAGCTGCACCCAGGGGCAATCGGCTCTTGCCCTGTATTCGAGCTTCCCCCGTCCGCGGTTGAACACGTCGATATAACGGCGCTGCCGGTTGAACGCGTCGAACACGGGAAGCGCCGGCTCACTCGGCGGCCCCGGCCAGGCCGCCGCCGACCCCTCCAACGCCACCCCGAGTGCCCCCGCTTCCGGCAGCCGAAGCTCGGTCACCTCCGGCATTTTGTTTTCCGGCGGCTGGTTCCAGTACGTGTAGCCGATGTGCGTCTGATCCATCATGTGGTCCCACTTCCCGCCCGTCAGGGTCTGGTTGTAGTAGCGGGATAGCTCTTGATCCTTCCGGAAGAGAGCTCGGGTTTCGTCCGCCCAGTCATTCGCGCTCGCGCGGCCCTGGCTGGCGTAGAGACGGTTCTTGCCCGCCGCGATATAGAGCTGCACCACCTGCGCCGATGCCTTGGTCGGATACAGGACCAGCTGGAAGAAGGCATCGCGAGCCTTCGGTGGGACCCGCTGGTAGATCATCTCCGCCTTCTGCGTGATCGTCTCCCACTCCCGCCACACCCGGTCCGCCTCCTGGTAGTCCACAAGGCTGAAGGTGTCCGGTTCCAGCAGTTCAGGCTTGCGGCGGCTGTTGTATTGCGTGTACCGGGCCACGATCGCGGCAATCTCCGCGGCGTGTGGCGGCCCAAATTCACGCTCCGCCCACAATCTGCCGAACTCCACGACCTTCGTGCTGGGCCACCGCTCGGGATTCCACGCCTTGGTCAGGAAAAACTCCATGGGGAATTCCATCGGCTTAAGATCGCCGACGTTCACGATCCATATGCGGTTTGCCCCATGGTGGTAGGCCAGGTTCATCTGCTCCTGGACCTTCGTGATGGGGATTGTGTTCAGCCACTTGTAGGAGCGTGGCCCGCCCACATAGTCAAAATGGTAGTAGATGCCGGCTCCCCCTGCCCGCGAACGCTCGTCCGGTGCAGGCAGGCGGCGCAAATTGCCCCAATTGTCATCCGACCAGAGCAGGGTCACGTCGTCCGGAACCCGCATGCCTTTCTCGTAGTATTCCTGCACCTCCTTGTACAGCGCCCAGTCTTGCGGCACAGCAGCCGGATCCGGGTTCATGCGCCTGGCGAGGATCTCCCGTTGATCGTGAACAATCCGCTCCAGCAGAGCGAAGTCAGCGGTAGGCGACATGGGCTTGTCCCCGTCCCCGCGCATTCCCAGCGTGATGATGCTCTCGTAGCTCTTGTTACGCTCGATGCCTTCATCCCAGAAGCGCCGCAAGACCTCGCCGTTGGTCGCGTATTCCCAGGGGCCGCTGCCATGTCGCTTCCACTCCTGCTGCGCCCGCAACATCGGCTCATGGTGGGAGGTGCCCATCACGATGCCGTACTCGTCGGCCAGCCGGGGATTGAGCGGGTCGTCTTCGTTGAACGCGCTGTTCCACATCGCCGGCCACAGGTAGTTCGCCTTCAGCCGCAGCAGCAGCTCGAATACGTGTTCATAGAAGCGATGGTTGTAGCCGCCAAACTTTTCGTTGACCCAGCCGGTCAGCGACGGCGCCTCGTCGTTCAGGAAAATCCCGCGGTAGCGGACCGCCGGCTCCGCCTGCACATATCTTCCAGGCCTGACGCAAAGCACCTCGCGGCGCCGCACCGGGACGTCCGCCCACCAGTACCAGGGCGACACTCCCATCTGTTCGGAGAGGTCGTAGATGCCGTAGATCGTGCCGCGCTTGTCGCTTCCCGCGATGACCAGCGCCGCTTCACGCCGGGCAGGGGATCGGCCACCACCTCAATCAGAAACGATTCCCAGTGACCCGCAACCGCGGCGGCATCGATCTTCTTCGCCGAGATCAACCCATCGACGAGCGCGCTCATCCCGATTGTCCCGACGATAATCGCCGGGCTCCCCGCCTGCCCTGGCGCATTCAGCAATTCAGGCCGACGGCCGGTGACGCGCTCGACGTCCAGCGCCAGGTCATGGGCCGCACGCATTACTCCAGGATAGTCTTTGGAATCCACGTAGACGGCGGCGAGTTGCTGCGAGTTCGCCACCGGGAAGCTCCCCGCGGAGCAGGTACTCTCGACATACTGCGGTTGGCCCAGGCCGAACGCCGCGACCCCAAACAGGACGATCAGCAACCCGCAGGTGCAGGCGCGGTTGACTTGCCACAAGCGCGGTGTTATCAACAGCATCTTGTTCGTGTTGCAAACAAAATCACATCACCTTAATCAATGCTACTGTTGATTGCAACTTCGCTCTCGCAGGCTCTCCGCAGATTGCTCTCTGCTTCCAGGGCTCACTGGCTGATATGAAAATCACCGATGCCAAAGTCATCGTTTGCTGTCCCGGCAGAAATTTTGTCACGCTCAAACTGGTCACCGAAGATGGAGTCTATGGTCTTGGCGACGCCACCCTCAACGGCCGGGAGCTGGCGGTCGCCAGCTACCTCAACGATCACCTCATCCCTTTGCTGATTGGACGCGACGCCCGCCACATTGAGGACACCTGGCACTACCTCTACAAGGGTGCCTATTGGCGGCGCGGTCCGGTCACCATGTCGGCCATTGCTGCCGTCGATACCGCCCTGTGGGATATCAAGGGCAAGACTCTGAACGCGCCGCTCTACCAGCTACTGGGAGGTGCCTCGCGGCAGAGCGTGCTGGTGTATGGGCACGCCAGCGGCGCCGGCATCGAGGAGACGGTCAAGGCCGTGGCCCATTACTCGGCCGCGGGATACAAAGCGGTGCGCGCGCAATCCGGCATTCCCGGTTTGCCCAGTACCTACGGCGTTGGCCGCGGCTTCACTCACTATGAGCCGGCGGAGAAGGGAGCTGCGCCCCCGGAAAATCTGTGGTCGTCGGAAGCCTACATGAATTTCGTGCCCGGGCTGTTTGCCCGGCTGCGCCAGGAGTTCGGTCCCGAGCTGCATCTTCTGCACGACGTCCACCACCGCCTCACTCCCATCGAGGCTGCTCGCTTGGGCAAAGCTCTGGAGCCCTTTCATCTGTTCTGGATGGAGGATCCCACTCCCGCCGAGCTGCAGGAGGCCTTCCGCCTGATTCGCCGCCACACCACCATGCCGCTGGCCGTGGGAGAGGTGTTCAACTCCATCTACGACTGTCAGCAGCTCATCCAGGAGCAGCTGATCGACTACATTCGCGCCACTGTCGTGCACGCTGGCGGCATAACCCACTTGAGAAAGATTGCCAACCTGGCTGAGCTGTACCACGTGCGCACCGGATCCCACGGCGCTACCGACCTCAGCCCTGTCTGCATGGCTGCAGCCCTGCACTTCGATCTCAGCGTGCACAACTTCGGCATCCAGGAGTACATGCCGCACTCGCCGGAGACCGACCAGGTCTTTCCCCACGCCTATTCGTTCGCCGGCGGTTTCATGTACCCAGGGGACAAGCCCGGCCTGGGCGTGGACATCGACGAGAGCCTCGCCGCAAAGTATCCCTACCAGCGCGCCTACCTGCCGGTGAATCGCAAGCTCGATGGCACCATGCACAACTGGTAGGGAAGGGAGATCGTGTGTCGCGCGCGCCTCGCCCGCTTCGCCGCGCTCAGCCGATGACACTCGACGCAGCATGGCGGGCACGTCCGGTCTAGGAACTCGTCGCCTCGCATCCCCCCTTTTCGCCGCAGGGAACCTCCAATCCCAGGTATTGACGGGCGTTTTCGAAGCAGATGTTCCGAACCATGTTTCCCACCAGGCGCTCGTCCTTTGGCAGCTCACCCTGTTCCATCTCCTCGCCCAGAAGGTTGCACAGAACGCGGCGAAAATATTCGTGGCGGGGAAAAGACATGAAAGAACGCGAGTCCGTGACCATGCCGATGAACCGCGCCAGCAGGCCACTGGCGGAGAGGGCGTTCAGCTGCCGCTCCATGCCTTCCTTGTGATCCAGGAACCACCACGCGCTGCCAAACTGAATTTTCCCCGCGATCGTTTCATCCTGGAAGTTGCCTGCCATGGTGGCGAAGACATAGTTGCTCGCGGGATTGATGTTGTACACCACCATGCGGGGCAGGGAATGCTCGCGCTCCAGCAGATCAAGATAGCCGGCCAGCGCCCTCGCCTGCGACCAGTCTCCCACCGAATCGAATCCCGCATCCGTGCCGATCTCGGCCAGCCGCCGCGTGTTCACGTTGCGCAACGCGCCCAGGTGCAATTGCTTGGTCCAGCCTCGCTCCGCGTCCAGGCGACCGAAATACACCATCATGAAGGACGCGAACTGCTCCTGCTCTTCCGGCGACGCGGCGCGGCCCGCCCGCGCGCGGGCGAAGATGCCGGCCGCCTGCGCGTCCAGGCAGGGCTTGGCATAGCAATAGGACAGCCCGTGATCGGACAGTCTTCCTCCACTCTCGTGGAAGAATGTATGACGCCGGCTGAGAGCCTCCAGAAACGCCGAGAAGGTTGAAACCTCTAAATTGCTGGCAGCCTCCAGCCTCTCCACCCACGGCCGGAAGAGCTCGGGCATATGGACCAGCAGAGCGTTGTCGGGGCGGAACGTCGGATAGACCCTGAATCCCAGGCACGATTTGTTCACTGCGCGGTGAGCCGCCAGGTCGTCGCAAGGATCATCGCTGGTGCACACCGCGCGCACGCCGAACTTCCGCAGAATCCCATGTACGGACAAATCGTCTGTGTGCAGGAGCGCATTTGCCCGGTTCCAGATCGCCTTGGCGCTGCACTCGTTGAGCAGCTCGTCGATGTCGAAGTAGCGTTTCAGCTCCAGGTGCGTCCAGTGGTACAGGGGATTGCGCAGGGTGTAGGGAACCGTCCGCGCCCAAGCCTGAAACTTCTCGTCGGCCGAAGCATCTCCCGTACAGCAGCGCTCCGGGACGCCGTTCGCGCGCATCGCCCGCCACTTGTAGTGATCACCCTCCAGCCAGATTTCAAACAGGTCGCCGAAGCGCCGGTCCGCGGCTATGTCCCGGGCCGGAAGGTGGCTGTGGTAATCCAGGATGGGCTGCGGCGCGGCATACTCGTGATACAGGCGCTGCGCCGCTTCTGAGTGCAGCAGAAAATTCTCGTGTATGAAGTTCAATGAAGGCTCCGTCCCTGATCCCCAACGTTATCCCGTGTCCACAAATCCCCCGGGCTGTTTTTCCGCGCTCAGCGCTCGCGGACTGAATTCTGTGCAACCGCAAATTGACTTCGCTTTCCTATGGTGATACTACAGTCCGGCAATTAGTTTGGCCGTCGAACAAGATATGGCACTCGCCTGCCCTTGTCCAATCTCCGCCGGCTTCACCCCTCCGTTCCAGCGCCCCAGCATATTAAATGAGTGAGGACCGCTTTCATGACAAACTCTGACTCCCCTTTTCGTCCCCGCCCCGAGCACAAGTTCACCTTTGGGCTTTGGACCGTCGGCAACCGCGGCCGCGACCCCTTCGGCGACGCCGTCCGCCCCCCCATCAAGCCCACCGAGATTGTGGCCATGCTGGCCGAGGTGGGCGCCTGGGGCGTCAATCTGCACGACAACGACCTCGTACCCATCGACGCCACGCCCGCCCAGCACGACGCCATGGTCCGCGACTTCAAGAAGGCCTGTCAGGACCACGGCGTCGTCGTACCCATGGCCACCGTTTCGCTATTTTTCCACCCCGTCTTTCGTGACGGAGCTTTCACAGCCAACGATCCCGAGGTTCGCGCCTACGCCCTGCAGAAGACCATGCGCGCCATGGACCTGGGTGCCGAGTTGGGAGCAAAAATCTTCGTGCTCTGGGGAGGCCGCGAGGGCACCGAGACCGACGCCTGCCGCCGCGCCGACGAGGCCGTCAAGCGCCTCCGCGAAGCCGTGAACTACCTCTGCGAATACAACCTGGCCCAGGGTTACGGATACAAGTTCGCTCTGGAGGCCAAACCCAACGAGCCGCGCGGCGATATTTATATGCCCACCACCGGCCACTACCTGGGCTTCATTCCCACTCTTGATCACCCCGAGATGGTGGGCGTCAATCCCGAAGTTGCCCATGAGCACATGGCCGGGCTCAATTTCATGCATGGCGTGGCCCAGGCATGGGAGGCCGGCAAGCTCTTCCACATCGACCTGAACGACCAGATGCCTGGACGCTACGACCAGGATTTCCGCTTCGCTGCGGCCAATCCCAAGGCCGCCTTCTGGCTGGTGAAGTTTCTCGAGGATGTAGGATATGCCGGCTCGCGGCATTTCGATGCCCACGCCTATCGCACCGAAGACTACCAGGGAGTTAAGGACTTCGCCGCCGGCTGCATGCGCACCTATCTCATCCTCAAAGACAAGGCAGTGCGTTGGAATGCGGACCCTGAAATCCAGGCCATCCTGTGCGATCTGGCCAGGCCCTCGGATGGCGCGCCCCGGCCGGCCGGTTACTCCAAAACGGGAGCCGCCTCCTTGCTGGCGCATGCTTTCGACAAGAACGCGATGCTCAACAAGCGCCTGCCCTACGAGCGTCTCGATCAGCTCACGATAGAGATTCTGTTGGGCGTCCGCTGAGACACAACTATGGCTTGCCTCCATCCGCTTCCGGCAGTCGAAGGCACCGCGAGCTCTGTTAAATTGTCGTCCTCATCGCCAACGAAAGGCTCTGCCACTTGCTGATCACGATCGCACTTGCCCAGCCCACTCGCCTGGTTCGCCTTTCGGCGGTGGATGTCATCATCATCGCTTTCTACTTCGCCCTGGTCCTGACCATCGGCCTGTATCTGAAAGGCCGCTCCCGCACCGGGGATGACTTCTTCATGGCCGGCCGGGAGATGACCGCCTGGATCGCCGGACTTAGTTTTCTCTCCGCCAACCTGGGTTCGCTGGAACTGATGGGCTGGGCCGCGGCCGCCTATCAGTACGGAATCCTCGCCACCCACTGGTATTGGATCGGCGCCATTCCCGCCATGCTCTTTCTGGCGCTGGTCATGATGCCTTTCTATTACATCTCCAGGACGCACTCCGTTCCCGGCTACCTGAAGCTGCGTTTCGGAGAGCCCTCGCGCGCCCTGTCGGCGATTTCCTTCGCCTTCATGACCGTGCTGATGAGCGGCATCAACATGTACTCCATGGCCCTGGTCATGAAGGTGGTGCTGGGATGGGACATTCATTTTTCCATCTGGGTGTCGTCGCTCACCGTCGCCATCTACGTGGCTCTCGGCGGCTTGCGATCCGCCATCTTCAACGAGGTCCTGCAATTTGTCCTGATCTGGGCAGGGGCGCTGCTGGTCCCGATCCTCGGGCTGGTAGAGACCGGCAGCTGGTCAAATCTGAAGGCGCAGATCGCGAACAACGCATCCGCCGAATACACCCACCTGTGGTCCACGCTCGGCGACTTCACGCACAATCCCATGGGCATCAACTGGGTGGGCATCGTCTTTGGCCTCTGCTTTGTCATCTCCTTTGGCTACTGGACCACCGATTTCCTCGTGGTGCAGCGCGTGCTTGCGGCAAGGGACCTGCGTTCCGCCAAGATGGCCCCCATCATCGGCGCAGCCTTCAAGATGATGGTGCCCTTCATCGTCATCCTCCCTGGCCTGCTGGGGCTGGCCGTGCTCCCCGTCAAGTTGACCGGCGAATCCTCCGCCCTGGCTTCCGGCGGGCACAGCTACAACGAAGTGTTGCCGCTGATGCTGGCGCGATACTGCGGCCCGGGCCTGCTGGGACTCGGCATCACCGCCTTGATTGCCGGATTCATGTCGGGCATGGCGGGCAACGTCAGCGCTTTTACCACCGTCTGGACCTACGACATCTACCGCGCCCTCATCAACCGCCGCGCCAGCGATTCCCACTACGTGCGCATGGGCCGCTGGTGCACCATCCTCGGCGTGCTGGTCAGCGTGGGCACCGCCTACCTGGTCATGCAGTTCGCCAGCATCATGGACTACGTGCAGGCGCTCTTCAGCTTCTTCATCGCGCCCCTCTACGGAACCGTGATCCTGGGGATGTTGTGGAAGCGAGCCTCTCCCGCCGGTGGTTTCTGGGGATTACTGGCAGGGACTCTGTCTTCCATCGCCATGTGGGGCTGGGTGCGGGCGGACCCGGACGCGCTCAGCTACATCGCGCTCTCCAGCGCAGCCAAGCCGATGGCGGAAAACATGTTTCGCGCCCTGTGGTCGTGGATCATCTGCGTAGCCGTCACCGTAATCGTCAGCTACGCTACCCGGCCCAAGCCCGACTCCGAGTTGACGGGCCTGGTCTATGGAGTCACGGCCCTGCCCCACGAACCCGACGTGCCGCTCTATGAGCGCCCCGCGTTCTGGGCTGCGGTCGTCGGCATCGTTTTCGTAGTGCTTAATCTTGTGTTCTGGTAAACGAGGAGCTCTATGCACGAAGGCGGGATCTCTATCTGGTTCTTCATCGGGATTTCCTTGCTGGTGAACGGCGCGCTCATCTTGGGAGCCGGCGTTTACGAGGTTATTTCTCCCCCGGCGCAGAGGGTCGTGCTATTTCAGCTCCATGCCAACCTCTGGTGGGGCGCGCTGCTGGTGGCGCTCGGCTTGTTCTATACCCTCCACTTTCGTCCGGGCCGGGAGAACAAGCAGCAGTCTCGGGGAACGGCTTAAAGGATCTTCGCCTAAGCAGCTTCAGGCGCCTGCGGTTTCTATGAAGCACGTTTTCCTCTTCGCCATGGTTCTCGCCGCTCCGTTTCTCGCTGCCGAATCCGGCATCGATGCCTGGTTGCGCTACGCCCCTGTAGCCGACGACGCCCTGCCGCGCTACGCCTCTCTGCCCGCCTCCGCGGTTGTGCTGGGCAACTCCGTCGTGCTCACGACCGCCCAGAAGGAGCTGATCCGCGGGCTTCGAGGAATGCTGGCAAGGACCGTGCGCGCGGATACCGCACTACCCGCTGAGAGCGCCATGGTTCTGGGAACTCTGCGGCAGTTGCGTGCTATCGAACCCAGTTTCACTGTGGAGGCCGAACTGCCTCCCGATGGATTCTGGCTGGTCTCCCGCCAGCTTCACCGCCAGCCATGCCTCATTGTCGCCGCGGAAAACGATCGCGGGGTGCTCTACGGCGTCTTTGCTCTGCTTGCAAAGATCGCGCGCCGCGAAGACGTGAACCACCTGGACGAGACCCAGCGTCCCTTCGCCCCCATCCGCTGGGTGAATCAATGGGACAATGTGAACGGCTCCATCGAGCGCGGCTACGGCGGTGGTTCCATCTTCTTCGAGAATGGCGCCGTGCGCTCCGACCTTTCGCGGGCCGCCGAATTTGCCCGCCTCCTGGCTTCCGTAGGCATCAACGGCTGCACCATAAACAACGTCAACGCCAATCCCACGTTGCTCGACCCCGGCTTCATCCCGCAGTTGGCTCGCATCGCGGAAGCATTCCGCCCCTGGGGCGTGCGCTTTGCTGTCGCCATCGACCTCTCTAGCCCCAAGGTGATCGGCGGCCTGGATACCTTCGACCCGGTTGATCCCCGCGTCGCCGCCTGGTGGCAGGCGAAGTTTGACGAAATTTACCGCCAGATTCCCGACTTCGCCGGCGTGGTAGTAAAAGCTGATTCCGAAGGGCGTCTCGGCCCCGCCGAGTACGACCGCACGCCCGCCGATGGAGCCAATGTCGTAGCTCGCGCGCTTAAGCCCCATGGTGGGCTGGTCTTCTACCGCGCTTTTGTTTACAACCACCACCTCGACTGGCGCAATCCCAAGAACGATCGCGCCCGGGCTGCCTACGACATCTTTCACCCTCTGGACGGCAAGTTCGACGACAACGTCGTCATTCAGATCAAGTATGGTCCTATCGATTTTCAGGTGCGGGAGCCGGTTTCGCCCTTGTTTGGCGGGCTCGAGCAGACGAACCAGGCCATCGAGCTGCAGATTGCGCAGGAATACACCGGCCAGCAGCGCCACCTCTGCTTTTGGGTTCCCATGTGGAAAGAAGTCCTCGACTTTGACCTGCGCGTGAACGGCCGCGCCACTCCGGTCAAAAACATCGTCAGCGGTCGCAGTTTCCACCGCCCCACCGGAGGATTCGTGGGTGTCTCCAATGTCGGCATGGATGCCAACTGGCTGGGCAGTCAGCTGGCGATGGC